>DASWCL010000188.1:0-2076 GCA_036390135.1 Binatia bacterium | reverse complement strand
CTTTGCGCAAACGAAACAGCGCGGCGCCGAAAAATTTCGTGTTGCCGCCGACGTAGTAATTGGTATGCGGGTGCAGCTCGTCGCCGTCTTTGTCGCGCCATTTTTCTTTGGTCTGATACTTCCCTTCGAGGTTGACCGCGCGCGGATCCCAGTTGTCTTTTTCCCGCGGCACGTAACCGCCGCGTTCGAGGATGACAATCCTTTTTCCGGTCGCGGCGAGCTTGTGAGCGAGAGTGCCACCGCCCGCGCCGCTGCCTATGATGATGACGTCGTAATGATTGCTCTGCGCCATGACATTTCCTCCGAGTTTCGCTGCGGGGTCGGCGGTGACCGGTCTGATAAGGTATATATGTGCTTTCTGCTTTTGCAGTTTAGATGTCAATTGACCGGCAAAGGATGCGCCGTGCGACAGATCGTTTTCTTAATGCGCGGAGATATCGAGGGACTGAAACGGCCGGCTTGGTAGGCCATGTGGCTGGGGTTCCTTTTTTGCAATTTGAACGCTCGGTGAGCGCAGCGGCGTGAATTGCGCCAGATCCTTGGAAAAAACCAGATCCAATGTCCAGTCCAAGGTCACTCTCAGTTTCTTCTCCAGGCGCGGCAGCTTGCCTAGATAAATCGTGCGCCACAGCCACCAGGCGATGAAGCCGGAGAATTTAAAACCGAGGATCTTCGCGACGCCGGTGCGCCGGCCGATGGCTGCCAATTGTCCGATAGTTTTGAAGACGAAGGGCGTTTTTGTTTCGCCCTTGATGGCCGCGGCGATGTTTCGTCCGAGAATCTTGCCTTGGCGCAACGCATGTTGCGCTGTCGGTGGGTAAGGCCTCCCGGTTTTCTTATCCGGGATCGAAGCGCAGTCTCCTAAAGCCCACACACCGGGGTAGCCGGATACTTCGAGAAATTCATTGACGGCGATGCGACCGCGATCTTTTTTACAGTCGACCAGCTCCAATAGCGGACACGGCGCCGTGCCGGCGGTCCAGATCAATGTCCTCGCCGGAAGAGCCGTGCCGTCGCTTAACTGCACGCCGCTTTCCGACGCCCCGGTGACCTTCGCGCCGAGGCGAAACTCGACCTTTCGCGCCATGAGTTTCTTTTGCGCGTATTGACCCAGTTCGGGACCGAGCTCCGGCAGGATGGTTGATCCATGCTCGACTAGCACGATCCGTAACATCGTTTCGGACAAATTGGGATAAAACTTCAAGGCGTCGCGCAGAAAGTCGTTGATGGCGGCGATGGTTTCCACTCCGGCGAAACCGCCGCCGGCAACGACGAAGGTGAGCAACTGCTCCGGCGGAATCGTCGAACACTCGAAATCGGCCTCTTCGAGATGTTCGATCAACTGGTTGCGTAGATAGACGGCATCCGCCAGCGATTTCATCGTCAGCGCGCGCTCTTCAAGGCCGGGAATGTTGTAAAAGTTGGTGACCGACCCCAAAGCTATCACGAGGTGATCGTAAGACAGCTCATGTGCATGGCTCGCGCCGATACCGTGGGACACCGTGACCTGTTTGTCATTCAGGTCGATCGCGTTGATTTCGCCGTCGAAAAAATTGGTTCGCTTCAGGAGTTTGCGGATCGGGTTGACGATGGTCGTGATGTCGAGATCGCTGGCTGCGACTTCGTGCAGCATCGGCGTGAACAGGAAAAAGTTGTCGCGGTTGACGAGCGTGATGTCGACGTCGGACTCTTTGCCAAGGCGCTTTTCAAGTTCCAGCGCGGTATAAACACCGCCGAAGCCGCCGCCGAGAATGAGGATTTTAGTCTTCTGAGTCATTTGATCTCTTTGTTTGTCAGTGGAGGTCGGAGATATTTTTATTTGTTCGCTGGGTGCAGTGAAAAAGGGAAAGATCTCTCACTACGTTCGAGATGACAGGCAATTGTCATTTCGACCGAAGGGAGAAATCTTTCCGAAGCGTTTCAACCTTTGGCGGATGCCAGTGGCGCGGTGGCGAAGTTTACGCCAAAGCGCTTACACCACACGGTCACGGCGCGGTATTTCGAGAGATCCACGCCGGCCGGCAGGTCGTAATTCTGATCGCCGATGTTGCCTTTGATGCTGCCGAGATCGATAAA
>DASWCL010000187.1:0-23417 GCA_036390135.1 Binatia bacterium | reverse complement strand
TCATGCTCGCTACGGTCGATTTCCCGCGTACATGCCGCCTTTTCGCACGGTGCTCGGCTTTCAAGCCTGCCATCTCGACAGCGAGTTCTACGAGCGCTTCTACCGCGCCGAGGCGCTCTCCGAAAGCGAACGCGCGCACATGGACAAGTGGCACGGCGGCGCATTATAGCTATTCAGTTTGCCTGGGCGCATCGAAGCGATCCGCGACAGGAGCTTGCGTCCATCTGCTGTTAGGCCGTACGATACGATCGTCTATTGTAAAAATATTTGGAGGTCACAATGGAGCCGATACCGAACGCGATGATCACTACCGCCAACGCGAAAAGCCGCCAGCTCCGAGCGCTTGTGCGCGCACCGGAGATACTCGTCATGCCGGGCGCCTACGATGTTTTAAGCGCGCTCTTGTTCGAACAAATGGGCTTCAAGGCGATTCAAGGCACGAGCGGCGGCATCGCTGTCGCGTTGGGTTATCCCGATGGCGAGGTGATGAGCCGGGAAATGTTTATCGAGGTCAGCGGCAGTTTCGCGGCCGCCGTGACAATACCATTCAACGCCGACGGCGAGAGGGGCTACGGCGATGAAGCCGGCGTCGGCGATACAGTGCGCGCGCTGGTGGCGCGCGGTGTGGCCGGCATGAATCTCGAGGACGGCGCCGCCAAAGGCAAAGGCGGATTGGTCGAGCTGTCGCAGCAGCTGCGCAAAATAAAAACTGTCATGGATGCAAAGCGCGAACTCGGCAGCGAGTTTTTTCTCAACGCGCGGGTCGATGCGTTTCACGTGATGCCCGACGATCCGAAGAAGGCACTCGACGAAGCGATTAGGCGCGGCAATGCCTACGCCGAGGCGGGCGGCGATTGTATTTTTTATCTCAATCTCCATGCCGCAGAAACGATTGGGACCGTGGCGAAGGAAGTGAAAGCGCCGGTCAGCATCCTCGCCGGACCGCAATCGCCGAGCATTAAAGAGCTGCAAGATTTGGGCGTCGCGCGGGTGAGCTATGGCTCGGGTTTTATGAAAGCCGCGATCACCGGCGCGAAGCGTTTGGCGCTGGAGATTTTACAAAAGGGCACGTGCGACTTGCTCAAAGACGGCATGCAGACGCCGGAAATCGTTGCCCTCGTTGCCCGCAAGAAATAAATTGACTTCATGGACGCCAAAGGTTTTGTCGTCTCACTGCACATCGCGCCGACTGGCGCGGCGGCGATGCAGAGTCAAGACCAAGTGCCAGCCGTGGCTGGCCGCGGCTTGCAAGGCGATCGCTATTTCGCCGGTCTCGGCACTTACTCCAATAATCCCGGCAGCGGCCGTCATGTGACCTTGATCGAGATCGAAGCCATCGAAGCGCTGCAACGAGAGTACCAAGTTGAAATAGAGGCCTCGCTCTCGCGGCGCAACATTGTGACGCGCGCCGTCGCTTTGAATCATCTCGTCGACCGGGAATTTACGGTCGGCGAAGTGCGCCTGCGCGGCATGCGGCTCTGTGAACCCTGCGCCCATCTCGAACGACTGAGCCGCCGCGGCGCCATGCGCGGTCTGATTCATCGCGGCGGGCTGCGCGCCGAGATCCTCACCGGCGGAACGATCCACGTCGGCGATGCGATTGCTCCAGTCGCCGATCAGGCTCGATAGCGTGAGGCGCTTCAGTTCGCCATGACCGGCGGGGCTCTCACACTGATTCTGGCGGCGGCCGTCACTCACGCCACTTGGAACTTTCTCAACAAGCACGCCGGCGGACACGCCACGTTCACTTGGCTCGTCGCCGTGCTGTCGGCGTTGCTCTATGCGCCGGTGACGATCACCATCATTGAAGTCTGGCAGATCCAGATCGACTTCGTTACGGTCGCTATCATGGCCGGCAGCGCGGCGCTGCACACGGCTTATTTCCTGCTTCTCAATCAAGGCTATCGCGTCGGCGATTTATCGTTGGTGTACCCGCTGGCGCGCGGCACGGGGCCGTTGCTGTCGAGCGTGGGGGCGATCTTATTTCTTGGCGAACGGCCGTCGGTGCTTGCCCTCGTCGGCGCCCTTTTGGTGATTGGCGGCGCGGTCACCTTGACGACCAACCTCGACCGCTTGCGCCAAAGCGGCGCTCACGACGCGCTTCTCTATGCGCTCATCACCGGTTTGTTTATCGCGGCTTATACGCTGTGGGATAAACAGGCGGTGAGTTATTTCGGCGTCGCACCGCTCGTTCTGGATTGGGGCGCCAACGTCGGCCGCGCTCTGTTTCTCGCCCCCATTGCGCTCAAGTACTCGGATCAAGCCGTCACGGAATGGCTGGAACATAAATACGAAGCGATTGCCTGCGCGGTTCTGATACCGCTCGCTTATATTTTAGTGCTCACGGCGATGCGCTTTACGCCGGTGAGTTATGTCGCGCCGGCGCGCGAAATCAGCATTCTGATTGGCACGATTATGGGGACGCAGCTGCTCGGCGAAGGCGACGCGCGTCGGCGCTTGACCGGGGCTTGTGCGATGGTTTTGGGGATCGTGGGATTGGCGATCGGATAAACTAAACACGTTCAAAACGTTCAAGCTGTTCAAATCGGCGTCGAAATACAATGAATGGGAAAGATGAGTCGTTCAAAGATTTCGTGCTGGATCAGTTGCACGAGTTGGATGATGTCGAGGCGCGGAGAATGTTCGGCGGCTACGGTCTTTATCGAGATGAAACTTTTTTTGGCATCATTCACAAAGATCGCGTGTATTTTAAAACCGATGATTCGACGGTCGGCGAATACCGCAAGCTCAAAATGAAACCCTTTCGCCCAACGGCCAGACAAACGCTCAGGAGCTATTACCAGGTGCCGTTGGACATCCTCGAAGATGCCGAACGGCTTTGCGAATGGGCGGCGCGAGCGATCTCCTCCCAGGAGAAAAGTAGCAGTTCAACGCGGAGGAATAAGTCATGAACGATCTATGCGCCGGAGCGCTAATGCTGAGTCACAGTTTTGGGCTGTTCTGGGTACCCGGCATGCAAGGCGACTTTGCAGCTGTATCATAGCGAGGGCATCACCTCGCGCCGATGTGCTCACGCAGGATGCGCCGCACTTCCTCGATCGTCTCGGGATGCCCTTGTGTCGAGTGGCCGGAGCGGACGACTTTTTCCGACTCGACGCCCTCGATGTGGGCGCTTTCGTAGGGCACCACGCCGTCGGTCTTTCCGGTGATTGGTCCTTCGCCGAGCACGGCGATGATCGAATGGGCGGGGATGTTCGGATCGATGGGTCGATCGTTCATCGCGCGAATGAACGGATTGCCGGGACTCATGTTGTCGGAGTTCGCAATGAAAGTGTGAATAATGCTGCGGCGAGCGGGATCAAGAAAAGTTCGTTTGGCAGGATAACCAATCGATCGCCGATTTTGTGTTGGTGAAAACGGCGATTTTTAAGCCCCGCTGAGCAAGGTCGGTTCTCAATTGCATAAGCGTGGACAGTTCCAGCAAATGAGGCGAAACGATAAAGGCAACCGTGTTGCTTGATGGCCAGGGATCGTGCTTGAGGCCGGCGATAAAAGCATTGACTTCCGCGGGGTCGAGCCGCACGTTGGCGTCGTTCAAATCGATCAAAACCTTGCAGTATAAAAGCGACTGGGTGCCCTTGGCAATCTCGTGAAAAAGCGCTTTGATTCCCGCAATGTCCATGAGCCCATGCGTGATCAAAAACAGATAAGTACCCTCGGAATGCAAGCGGAACAATCTGAGCTGTAGATCCATAACGACCTCCGTCCACAAACAGTAAGTCGGGTCGCGCGACTTTTCTTGACATTCGGCGACAGTTGATTGACAGATGGCGCATGATGCGGCAAAGAAATTTAGGGTTTTAATCCATGCGCGCACGACCGATGATCGCGGCGACGGCGACGACGGGTTTGCTAGATACGATTAGATCGGCAGGAGCCGATCCCGAACAATTCATCCGCAAAGTCGGCTTGGACAATTCGGTTCTTCTTAATATAGACGAATTCCTGCCTTGTTCCGTATATGCCCGCGCGCTGGAAGAAGCTGCCAGTTTGACATCCGACAGTTGTTTCGGATTGCACTTTGGCGAGCGCGCCAATCCGAAAAGGATTGGTCCGCTTGTTTACGCCGTGTTGAATTCCCCGACCATAGCCGCGGCGTTTGAAACCGCCGGGCGTTATCTCCACGTCCATAACGAAGCGGCTCAGGTTAACTTCAGCGCCGAAACCGACCTCGCTTATTTGCGTTATACGCTATCCAACTTAGACTTGGAGAACCCGCGCCAATTCAATGAATACAGCATGGCCGTCGTTCTGAGCACGCTGCGCATCATGGTGGGAAGCCACTGGGCTCCGCGTGAAGTTCACTTTGCTCACAAAACGCCGGAGCAAACGGCAGAGCACGCGCGAATTTTCAAAGCGCCGGTGGTTTTCGATTCCGCCGACAATGCTCTGGTTATGGAGCGCGAATTCTGCACCCAGCCGGTTCCCGCCGCCGACCCGAATCTGTTTAAAATTCTACGCCATTATCTCGACGACGTGCTGAGCCACGCGCCACGAGAAGACGAGTTTTTGGCTTCGATTCGGAAGACGATTGCGGAGCTGATAAAAGATGGCAGCCCTGATATTGGGCGGGTGGCGAAAAGGCTGGCGCTGAGCCCGCGCACGCTGCAACGACGATTAAAAGATATCGGCCTCGAATTTAAAGCGCTGGTCGATGACACGCGTCGACGGTTTGCTGTCGCATACTTGAAAGACTCCGAAAACACGCTGACCGAGATCGCCTTTCTCTTGGGCTATTCTGAAGTCAGCGCGTTCAGCCGAGCCTTCAAGCGCTGGACCGGCGCAACGCCGGTGGACTACCGCCGCAAATAAATACATTGATTTGCATGCTTTGCGCGACCTGATCCGCCACGGGTTCGTCTGCCAAGCGCTCGACTTTGGAGCGTTCGAGAATTTCTCACCGCCCCGATAATCGAAAAGTTTATCGTTGTCCGCTATCATCGATCCGTCGTTTTCTTCGGCGGGATACCGTAGAGCGCATTGGCGGGATTGAAGAAATGATCGAGCACCAGCCATAGGCTACGCGCGTGATGAAAAAAAAGCAGCGGAAAAATCACCGCGAACGGCAGCCACAGGGCGAGTTGCTGATGGATCGTCATCATCGTGAAGGCGTCGAGTAGGAAATAGCCGGGTATTGCGACGCCGACGGTGGCGGCGTAGTTGATGTAAATTGCGCCGATGAAATAACCCTGCTCACGTTCGAATTTTAAATCGCAGTGCGGGCAATAATCGAACATTCTAAAAGGCTTCGCATACAGCCGACCGACGCCGCAGCGCGGGCAACGCAGACGGATCCCGGAGCCGAGCATCTTGAAAAGTCGAGCAGCCAAATTACGCGATCAGCTGTTGTTGCGATTCGCTGGTGACGTTATGCGCTCCGCCGTTATTCAAATATTCCCGCAGGAAACGCGCGGTGTGGGAGCGCTTGCCGTCTTGAGCGACTTCGAAAGGCGAGCCGCAAGCGACGACTTTGCCGCCTTGTTCGCCACCCTCTGGACCCAGATCGACAAGATAGTCTGCGTCTTTGACGATATCGAGATTGTGCTCGATGGTGATCACCGTGTTGCCCATGTCGACGAGGCGGTGAAGAATTTGAATCAGCTTTTCGACGTCGGCGAAGTGCAGACCCGTGGTCGGCTCGTCGAGCACGTAAAGCGTCTTGCCGTGCGACTCTTTGCCGAGCTCGTAAGCGAGCTTGATCCGTTGAGCTTCTCCGCCGGACAGCGTGTTGCTGGCCTGGCCCAGCGTGATGTAGCCCATGCCGATATCTTCGAGTATCTTGAGCGGCCTGGCGATCTTCGGAAACGCATGAAAGACCGGCACCGCTTCCTCGACCGTCATGCGGAAAACATCGCCGATGCTTTTGTCGTTGAAGCGGATGCTCAAAGTTTCTTCGGTGAAGCGCTCGCCGCTGCACTCCTCGCAGTCGATGAACACGTCGGGCAAGAAACTCATTTCTTTGCGAATCTTGCCCTGACCGGCGCAAGCTTCACAACGCCCGCCCTTGACATTAAACGAGAACCGGCTCGGCGTGTAGCCGCGCAAGCGCGCTTCGGGGGCGAGGGCGTAGAGTTTGCGGATCTCGTCGAGCAGGCCGACGTAAGAGGCTGGCACGGAACGCGGCGTCTTGCCGATGGGTGTTTGGTCGACCTCGACGACGCGTTCCAACGTCTTCCAGCCGGCGATTTCTTTGTGCGTACCGGGCCGTCCCGCGAACTGGCCGAGGTGCAGCTTCAGTCCTTTGTAAAGCACTTCTCTGACCAGCGTGCTCTTGCCTGAACCCGAGATGCCGGTCACGCAAGTCCACATGCCGAGCGGGATTTTGACGTCGATGTTTTTCAAATTATGCGCTTTGGCGCCGCGAATCGTCAGCCAGCCAGCCTTGGTCAGCTCGCGCTGCGGACCGAGACGTTTTTTCTCCGAGCGCAGATACACACCGGTGGGCGAGTCCGGATTATTCCTGATTTCATCCGGGGTGCCGATGGAAACCACATTGCCGCCGCGCACGCCCGCTCCCGGTCCCAAATCGACGATCAAATCAGCCGCCTGAATCGTCGCCTCGTCGTGCTCCACGACGAGCACGCTGTTGCCCAATTTCTCCAACCGGCGCAAGGTGCCCAATAACATGTTGTTGTCGCGCGGATGAAGGCCGATGGTCGGTTCATCGAGGATATAACAGACGCCGCGGAGATTAGATCCCAACTGCGCGGCGAGACGAATGCGCTGCGCCTCGCCACCGGAAAGGGTGTCGGCGCGGCGATCGAGAGTCAGATAGGGGAGGCCGACTTCGGATAGAAAACTCAGGCGCTGCTGGATCTCGCGCAAGATTTTATCCGCCACCGCTTGGTCGCGCACGGCGTTGCCATTGCTCGACTGGGAAAGATCGAGCTTGTCGAAATAATCTTTGGCTTCGTCAACGGAGAATCCCGTGACCTCCCAAATCGTTTTGCCTTCGACTTTGACCGCCTGGGCGCGTTGATTCAGCCGCCGGCCTTTGCAGGCGGGACAAGGAGTCTCCGTCATCAGCTCGTCGAGCTCGCTGCTGGAATTCACATCGCTCGCTTCCCAGAGTTCCTTGAGATAGGGCACGAGACCGACGAAGGCGCCGCGTCCCCGGCCGCCGTAAAGAATTTCCTCCTGAACTTTCTTCGCTTGTTTCGCGAAGGGTTTGTCGACGTCGACGTCGTGATCGTTCTCTAATTGTTCGAGCAAGCGCTGCATCGCGCGCTCGACCTCGGAGCCATTCACCGACGATCCCGGCGATATGCCGCTCATCGCCTCCTTAAGCGGTCGGCGCGGATCGGCGAAGATCAAATTGGGATCGAAGTCCCAGGTGAAACCCATGCCGGCGCATTGGCCGCAAGCGCCTTGCTGGCTGTTGAAAGAAAACAACCGTGGATCGAGGGGCTCATAGCCGATGCCGCAGCTCAGACAAAAAAGCCGCCGATTGAAGATTTGCTCGCCGCGCTCGGAGATCAGGTGGATCACGCCATTGCCTAAACGCAGGCCTTGGTCGATGATCGCTTCGACTTCGCGGCCGCCGGCTTTGGCTTTGCCGATGATGATGTCGATATTATGCTCTTTGAAACGTTCCAGGCCGTTGGTCAGCTCGGGCGCCCGCAGATCCACCAATTTACCGTCGATGCGCGCGCGGCGATAACCCAGGCGGCGCGCGCCGGCGATCACTTCTTTGTGAAAGCCCTTGCGGCCGCGCACGATGGGGCTCAGCACCATGACTTCTTTGCCGCGATAGGAGCGGCCGACGCGGTCGAGAATCTGACTGCGGCTGAGCAAATGAATCTGCCGGCCGCACTGCACGCAATGCTGCTTGCCGATCTTCGAATAGAGCAGGCGCAGATAATGGTAAATTTCCGTTACCGTGGCGACAGTGGATTTCTTGCCGCCTTGGCTGAGGCGTTGCTCGATGGCGACCGTCGGCGGGATGCCGGCGACATAGTCGACGTTGGGGCGCGCCATCACTTCGAGAAATTGGCGCGCGTAGGCCGACAGACTGTCGATATAACGGCGTTGCCCTTCGGCGTATATGATGTCGAAAGCGAGCGAAGATTTTCCCGAACCGCTCAAGCCGGTAAAGACGATGAAGCGGTCGCGGGGAATGTTCAGACTGATGTTTTTTAGATTATGTTCCTTGGCGCCGACAATGGCGATGGCATTCTCTTCCGGCGTTGACCCATTGAACATTTGAACGCTTGAACGTTTCTCCAACACAGGCGTGAAGGGCGACGCGATGTCTTTTAGATACGGACGTAGGTACACGCCGGTGTGCGAAGCCGCTACTTTAGCGATTTGCCCCGGCGTTCCGACGGCTAGGATCTCGCCGCCGGCGTCGCCGCCCTCGGGACCGAGGTCGATGATATAGTCAGCGCATTTCACCACTTCCATGTTGTGCTCGATGACGATGATGGAATGGCCCTGATCGATCAGTTCGTTGAAAGCCCAGAGCAACCGCTCGATGTCATGAAAATGCAGGCCGGTGGTGGGCTCGTCGAAGATAAACAGCGTGCCGGCTTTTCTCGCCTTCGCCATATGGGCGGCCAACTTCAAGCGCTGCGACTCGCCGCCCGAGAGCGTCGTCAATGGCTGGCCCAAGCGGACATATTCCAGTCCCACGGCGCGCAGCGGATTGAGGCTATTTTTGATTTCGGCGGTATCTTTAAAAAACTCCAAAGCCTCGGCGACGGTGAGATCGAGAATCTGGCGAATGCTCTTGCCGCGATAGACGACCTCGAGGACTTCTTCACGAAACCGGCTGCCGTGACATTCAGCACATGACGTGTACACGTCGGAGAGAAACTGCATCTCGACTTTTTCATAGCCTTCGCCGCGGCAGGTCTCGCAGCGCCCGCCTTCGACGTTGAACGAGAAAGTCGACGGCGTGTAACCACGCAGACGCGACAGATCGGCGGCGGCGAACAAGCGGCGAATGCCGTCGAAGGCTTTCATGTAGGTCGCCGGATTGGAGCGTGGTGTGGTGCCAACCGGCGACTGATCGACGAGCACGACTTCGGAAATTTTATCGATGCCGGCGATTTTTGCGCAGTCAGTCACGCCAGCGGCGGGCGCTTCCTTGAGCTTTTTCAGATTGCGATAGATGACCTCGTCCACCAGACTGGATTTTCCCGAGCCCGATACTCCAGTGATGCACACGAACATGCCCAGGGGAATTTCGACGTCGATATTTTTGAGATTATTGGCGCGGGCGCCGGTGATCTTGATCGAGCGCTGCCACAGCGGCTTACGACTGCGCGCGGGAAGCGGAATGGTTTTTCGCTGGCTCAAATAGGCGGCGGTCAAGGAGTGTTCGTCCTTGAGCAAATCTTGATACGACCCGGCGAACATCACCTCGCCGCCCTGTTCTCCAGCCTTGGGTCCGAGATCGATGATATGATCGCATTCTTTAATGATCTCCGGGTCATGCTCGACGACGATCACCGTATTCTGATTGGCGCGCAGGCGCTGCAGAATCTCGACGAGACGGCGACTGTCGCGCGGGTGGAGACCGATGGACGGCTCGTCGAGGACGTAAAGCGTATTGACGAGTGAAGAGCCGATCGCCGTCGTGAGATCGACGCGCTCCAATTCGCCGCCGGAAAGAGTGCGCGACTGGCGATCGAGGGTGAGATATTCCAAACCGACGCCGACGAGATAAGCCAAGCGGCGGCGAATTTCATCGAGGATTAGACTGGCCACCTGATCCATCGCGCCCGCCGGCTTGAGCTCTTGAAAAAAGCGCTGCGCAGCGCCGACGCTCATGGCGCTCACTTGAGCGATGTCTTTAGCTTCGATCCGATAATTCAGCGCATCGGCTTTGACGCGGCTGCCTTGACACTCGGGGCACATTAGATAGGCCCGGTAACGCGCCAGCAGGACGCGCACATGCATGCGATAACTTTTCCGTTCCAGGCGGCGGAACCAACCGCGGATGCCTTTGTATTCGCCGTCGCCGTCAATGACGAAATTCTTCTGCCTGTCGGTCAACTCGCCCCAGGGTTTTTTGGTCGGGACTTTTTTGCGCTCGCAGAAGTCGAGCAAGCGGCGCATCCGCCGAGTTCGGTTGATCCATGGCTTGATCGTGCCGTCGCTCAGCGCTTTGCCGGGATCGGGAATCACCAGATCGAGATCGATGTCGATCACCCGGCCGAAACCGCGGCAGGTTTCGCAGGCACCGAGGGGGCTGTTGAACGAAAAGAGATTCGGCACGGGGTCGCGGTAGGAGATATCGCAGTGCGGACAATGCAGATGATTGCTGAAGGGCTCGCAGCGCCATTCCTCCTCAGGCAAAAACAAATTCAAGCGGCCCTTGCCGTAATGGAACGCTTGTTCGAGCGAGTCCAGGATGCGTTTCTTGTTCGAACCTCTGAGTGCGAAGCGATCGACCACGATTTGTAACGGTTCATCACCGACCGGCGGTGTGTCCAGTTCGCTCAGGTCGCGGATCGACCGATCGACGAGCAGACGATGAAAACCGGCTTGGCCGAGGCCGCTGCGCATCTCGTCCCACGGGACCGATGAGCGAGGCAGCGGAAAGGTCACGACCAGTGGCGATCCTTCGGCGAATTTGTCCAACTTGGCGTACACCAACTGAGCCGAGTCGCGCTCGACCAGGCGATCGCAGCCGCGGCAGTAAAGCAGCGCGATCTTGGAAAAGAGCAGCTTAAAGTGATCGTGCAGCTCGGTCATCGTGCCGACGGTGGAGCGCGACGTCCTGACCGGTCGGCTCTGATCGATGGCGATGGTCGGCGGTATGCCTTCAATGCTCTCGACATCCGGTTTATCCATGCGGTCGAGAAACTGGCGCGCGTAGGCGGAGAAACTCTCGACGTAGCGGCGCTGGCCCTCGGCGTAAAGAATGTCGAACGCCAGCGTTGATTTGCCCGAGCCGCTGACACCGGTCACGCACGTCAGGGCATTGAGCGGAATCTTGATATCGAGATTTTTTAAATTGTTTTGTTTGGCACCGCGGATATGGATGAATTTAGCGTCCCTGGCTGGCTGGGTCATCGGCATTTGTCCTTGCGCTCCGGCGCGCGCAGCAAGAGTTTCATTGCAGGCGATATTTTTCCACGAGAATACGGCGGAAGCGCGGGCCGTAAATCAGATCGAAGGTTTCCTCTTTATCGGGAAACAGTTGTAGCGCGGTCTCTTTGGCGTGGTTGACGACATCCTGCGCTTCTTCCAGGGTCAAATCGACCCGCCATAGCAGCGCCGCCGCGACATCCATCGCGCGGCCAAGCCGGCGCAGCTTGCGCTCTTCGGCCAGCAACGCAACTTTATCGACAGTCGTCTGAAGATCGGGTTTCACGTCACCCCTATTGAGAGGATTCTCCTTACGCGCCAACCTTTAACATCTATCACAGGGCGCATTCGATGCAAGATTGCTCGGCCTTTCATGGCGCATTGCGCTTTGCTAATTTGATCGGGTGCGCATCAGCGAAATCTTTTATTCGATCCAAGGCGAGGGGCGACTGATCGGCGTTCCGTCGGTGTTCATCAGGACTTCCGGTTGCAATCTCCGTTGTGTTTGGTGCGATACGCCTTACACTTCCTGGCGACCGGAAGGGCAGTCTTACAGCGTCGCTAAAATTCTTCGCGAGCTTGAAAAATACCCGGCTCGCCATGTCGTCATTACCGGCGGCGAACCGTTGCTGGCACGAGAGATCGAGGAGCTTACTGCCGAGCTGAAACGCGCCGGTCGTCATATCACCATCGAAACCGCCGCGACGATTTTCAAACCTTTATCCGGCGACTTAATATCGATGAGTCCGAAGCTGGCGAATTCCACGCCGTGGAGAAAATCAAATGGCAAATTCGCCAAGCAACACGAGACGCGCCGCCTGAATTTTCCGGTCATCCAGCGCTATCTCGACAATTACGACTACCAGTTGAAATTCGTCGTCGAGCAAAAAGAAGACTTTGACGAGATTGGCCGGGCGCTCGAACAGCTTGTCGGCGTCGATCGATCCCGGGTGCTCCTCATGGCGCAAGGGACGACGGGAAAACAACTGAGCACGAAAGCGCGATGGATTGTCGAGCTCTGCAAGCGCTACGGTTACGGGTTTACGCCGCGACTGCATATCGAACTATTCGGCAACCGGCGCGGCACCTAAGACCGGTGGCGGTGAGCTTTGGTTTATTCCGACTTGACGAGCCCCTAGCTAATCGGCGGCGTGCTTGAATCCAATTGCTATCAGTGAGCGCAAGGGATCTGCGATTCAATGGGCCGCGGCTACGGCCAGCAAAGGTTGTGAAGTAGATGAAATGTTTGGGTTTGCTTTGGGCTCGGCCGGCGGTTGGTCTATCGTCGGCGGCTCCTTGAAGTTTTTGTCCAGTTTCGCCAGCAAGGTTGGCGCTAAAAGCTTCAACAGTGTCACCGGCAGAGCACTCGTGAAGTGATAGTTTTCCGCTTCCCGCCCTTGAACGTAGGCGGTGATCACGCCGAAGTAGCGCTCGCCGATATAAAAAACAAACGTCGCCGTTCGGTTGGTTGCATGCGAACTGGTCACTGCGCCGGACCGGCTGAAAGTTTCGAAACGGTTGTCGCCCGAGCCGGTTTTGCCGCCGACGGTCACTACTTTACCGTCGGATAATTTAAAGACTCCGTTCAAGCGGCGCGCGGTGCCTTGTTCGACGACATCGGCCATGGCTCTGCGCACGGTTGCGGCGACTTCCGGCGCGAGCACGCGATCGCCCTTATGCGGCGTGCGCTCGAGCAGAGTTTCGTAAGGCGTGGCGCTGGCGAAGTGGACATTGGTCAGGCTTTCCGCGGGACGGCGCACGCCATCGTTGATCAAAATGCCCACCAGCTCGGCGAGTGCCACCGGACGATCCGAAGAGCTGCCAATGGCGGTAGCATAGCTGGGCACCATCGTTTTGAACGGGAAGCCAAGCTTTTGCCAGTAGGGAGTCATGCGGTTGAAGGCGTCTTTTTCGATGCGAATGCGCAGACGCAGATTTTGGGCGCGGCGATTGCGGCTGCTCAGCAGCCATGCCGAGCCCAGGCGCCGCGCGTCGCCACTCTCCGCGTAGAGTTCTTCCCAGGAAAGATTTGGATTCTGGCGAAATTCACTGGCGCACCAAAGATCGAGCGGATGCAACGCCAGCAGATAGGCATAATCGGTCAGGGTCAAGCGCGGGTTATTGTAGGCGCGAAAGAGTTTGCCGATATCGATGCCTGCGGATGAAACTTGATTTTTTTCGAGCCACGCTTCGAGATCGCTCTCGCTCTTCCCGATGCGCCACGCGAAAAATAATACGGTCGCCCGGCGCGCGAGGTTTTTCTTCGATCCCAGCAAATGGCTAACGATTTGTTCGGGAGTTTGCTTGGCATAGTTCTGGTAACCGCGGCGCAGCGCCTGGCGCGACTCCTCGTCGGCGATTTCCTGAAGCATTTTTATCCGTTCCGGATTGGCGGGATTTTCCAGCACGTCTTGGGAATCATACGGCAAACGAGCACGGTGATAGCCCACCAGATCGCGCATTAAACGGATAAACACCAGATTGACCGAATTACGAAAGGCCTCACGCAGCGGCAAGATCCGCTTGTTGTCTTCCTTCTCGAAATTTTCAAAGTGAAGGAGCCCGCCGCTGGTGAAAAACTGCTCGTAGGGACTGGCGGAGTAGCGCCGTTCCATGGCGAGATCGAGAAACGGCTGTAGGGCAAGATCCGTTTGGCTCTCCAGGGTTTCGATGGCCCACTTCGTCAGCGGATCACCCGCGCTTTGCGCCCTTTGCGCGAGCTGCTTTTTATCCAATCCCGCCAGCTCGCCGTGGAGTCCGGCCATCACTTCCAGATAGTGGGTGACCGTGCGCAGCTTGGCGGTGCTGCCCAATTCCAATTTCACGCTCCTATTGAAATCGAAGGGCGCGGCGAAATTGTCCGCCTGGACGCGGATCAGATTACCGCCGGGAGTCGCTTCGACCAGCAGAAAAGAATAAATCACCTTGGCTGGATCGGAGTTCTCCAAGAGCCATTTGCCGTTCAGTCCCTGAGCGCTGATGAACTTGGGGTCGGCCAGGCGATTCAGAAACTCAGTGACATTTTTTTGCAGCGTGACATTGAACGTGCTATCGACTTGCAAGTGAAGCCGGCTGAGGTCGTAGAGATTTGCGATACCGAGCGCGTCCATCATGTTCATGCGAATCGCGTTGGCCGCCTTGTTTCTACTCGACGAAGGTTGCGGCGGCAACGGCGCGGCGGGAAGAAAGTGGATCGGAGTATCTTGCAGCTCCGCCGCCATCTCCCAATCGATCAGACCGGCGCGCGCCATCAGACGGGTGAACTGGCCGACTTTTTCTTCCAATGACGCGCGCTCCTCGACGAGAAAAACCGAGGGCGCTCGCACTGAGATGAGCAGCGTCAAGATATGTTTGAAGGCTCGGACTTTTTCCGGCGTTCGGCCTGGTACGGTGAGTGCCGCCACGACGTCGCTCAAGCGCATGCCGAACCAGGCGTAGAGGCCTTCGCCGACACCGTGGATCTCGCCATAACCTGGCGCGGCGGCTAGCGGCACGGTATTGAGATAGTCGACGATGATGCGTTCGCGCCAGGCGCGGGTATTGGCGCCTTCATGGTACGCCTTAAGGCTCGCGCCAATGATTTGGCGGAGCTTCTCCACGGGTGTGTCCGTGCGGCCGTTGGGCGAATGGCGGAATTTTTCCAACTGCACCGCCAGCGTGCTGCCACCTTGCACCGGCACCGGTAAATGTAGCTTGGCACCGACGTACATCATGGCAGCTTTGAGAATTCGGTCCCATTCGATCACCGGATTCTGCCACGCCGTAGCGGGGTGATCGAGGTCCCGGTTCTCAAGAAACAGGAGCGCCTTGACCAGCAGCGGCGGGATATCGTCGATCTTGTCAAACAAAAATTCTGATTGCCCGTAGCGAAATAGCGGTGCACCCTCAACCCCGCGGATTTCCAGACCAGCGTCGGGTCGTTCGGTATAGGGCGGAGAAATACCATGGTCAAACAGCGTAAGCATGGTTTCCGATTGGCGGACCTGTTGGGCGACTTGGTATCCTTGAGACGCCAAGCGCGCTTGAAAGACCGGCAACTTGGAATAGCCGCGCCGATCGTCGAATGGCGCCGATCGCGGAAAGCGAATGTCTTTGCTCGATCCGTCCTTCAGGTTGAAATACAGGCGCTCGTTGGTACTGGTAAAGATCCACGACTGCAGGATCGATGTCTCGAATTCGATAAAGACGCAAAGGAAAAGGACGAAAACAGCGCCGAGCCAGCAGAGCCAAATTTTAAGTCGCCGTTTGCCGACCAACGAAAGGAGACGAGAGATCAGCGAAGGAGTCCCTGAGATCTCGGATGGAATGGATTTCCCGTTCATTAAAGTGACGAAAGAGAATACCATATTCTGCGCGAAATACTAAGACGAATTTGAATAACCGTCGTTTCGACGGCATGAAAAAATTCGCCATAATTTAACAATTCTTTTCCGGCAAAAATGTGATAGCGGATGGATTAACAGGAGTGTCATCAATGAGCATCGAAGAGTTACGCGGCTTGGTCGAAAAAAGACGGAGCACCCGGGGTTACGACGAGAGCCGGAAGATTTCAGACGAGGCGCTGCATACTATTCTCGACTGTGCCCGCTGGGCGCCGTCGGGCGGCAACGGCCAGCCTTGGGAATTTATCGTCGTTCGCGATCAGGCGACCCGCTACAGGATCGCCGACTATTATATGAAACAGATGGAGCAAAAGCGCGAAATGGATCTCGCTGTACGCGGCACGGCGAAAATGACCGGCGACGGCTTCCGCCACGCGCCGGTGCATATCGTCGTGCTCGGCGATCCGAGAGTTAAAGAAGCTTATCCGATTCGCACCAAGTTAGAGAAAGCGGAGTCGCATTTCATCACCGGCTTGGCCAACGCGACGTTGCTGATCCATCTGGCCGCGACTTCGCTCGGCCTGGCATCGCAGTACGTGAGCGACGCCAATTCGCCCTACATGGAAACTATGCTCAAAGTTTTGCTGAAAATTCCCGACCCCTTGCGCATCTATCATCTGATTCCCATCGGTTATGGCAAGGGAAATGTCGTCGCGCCGCCGCGCCGGAGCTTGGAGGAGGTCATCCATCACGAATCCTATGATATGACTAAGTATCGCGCAGACGCAGCCTTTGACAGTTTCGTTAAAACTGCGACGCTACAAGGAGCCTATGGCAGAAAGGGCGGTGCACAGGGCGAAGTATGAAATCGACAGCGTGGCGGATCCTGGCGCGGCTCGTGCGAGCGACGAGCAAACCGAACTGGTCTTTGGGACGGTAGAGGTTGGCCTGTGTCCACATGCGTTCAGGTGAGCTATATGTTGGAGGAAACGATAGTCGGTTGAGGAGGAGCGATCTATGTTGGCAACGCGAGTGCTGCAAAAGGAAGGCACGTTTTACTTTATCGCCTATAAGGCAGCGGAGCTGCTCGACCGGGTGAGTTTTTCGAGCCGCTACTATTTCGAAGGCGAGGAGATTGAAGCCGATGAACCCGGCGACGACGAGGTTGCCAAGTTCATCGCTGGAATCGAGAAAAGCGAAAAATCATTTCAACGGCTGCTTAACCGGCGCAAGATCGGCCAGATCGTTAATTTCTACGAGACGGCGGTCAGTCAGCCGCTGATTCCGGGCACGATCCTGCTCTTCACCGACGAAACGCTGCGCTTTCGGCGCTCTGATGCCGCGGAAAGCGTCGGTTTCTTGAGCGAGCCAAATGGCAGGTACCTTGTTATCGACGGTCAGCACCGTCTTGCGGCGCTGCATTTCTTCCGCCGAAAGCATCCCGAGCAGATCGATCGGATCGAAGTTCCCTGCGTGCTGTTCGACGGCAGGAGCGCCGACTTCGCCACCGAGATGTTCGTGATCATCAATTCGACCCACACCAGGATCAATAAATCCCATTTGGTGGATCTCTACGAACGGGTCTCCTGGGAAACACCGGAAAAGAAGTTTGCGGCCAAGCTGGTCAACTTGCTTTACGAAGAATCCGACTCGCCCCTGCGCTACCGCATCAATCGTCTAGGCGGGCGAAGTCGGCAGGAGAAATGGATTTTACAGTCGGAAGTGTTCAATGAGGTCTTCAAAGTCGTGCAGCGAAACCGCCGCTTCTTCGACGATCACTTTGGTATGCGCGCGGACCGCGCCTACACTCTCCTGCGGGATTATCTCAAAGCCGTGCGCGACGTCATGGACGCCGTTTGGGGCGACAATGAAAAATTCATGTTTACCCGCGACGTAACTCTGAAGGCGCTGTTTCGTGTCTTCGCTGATCTCATTCGCAACCGCAAGATCCTTCAGGCCTGGGATGAGGACCGCTCCTCCAAGGTTTTCACAAACGTCATCAAACCCTGGGCCGATTTAACCCGAGAGTTTCGCGCCGAAGGTTTTTACGAACGTTTCCCGGCCAAGGGACAGGTGGAGCGCGTCCGGCGTATTCATACCCGGCTCAGTCAAAAACTGAACCAGGAATGAAACGGACTCGACCCGCCATTCTCATCGCCCGAGCCGCTGTGGCGGTAATTGACCGTGATCTGTTGCCGGCATCGTAAAAAAGTAAAAAGCCCGGCTGGGTAAACTCCAGGCCGGGCTTTATGAAATGGGTCAAAGATCAGTTGTGATCGTCTAGTCTGCCAGCACGCCCATGTCCTGGCCGCCGCCGTGCTGGTAGATGATTCTTTTGCCGGTCTTTTCGTCGATTTCATTGCGCTGGCCGCCGGCCTTGGCGACATCTTCCGGCGTCGCCTTGTGGCTGTTGCCCAGCAGAACCATCGGCTCATCGTAGGGATTGGATCCTTCATAAAATTCATGCGCCGGAATGCTGATAATCTTCCCTGGAGAGAGCTCGTGCGATTCGTTTAGGCCTTTCATGTTGCCGCGGCCGGTGAGCACGTAGTAGGTGCGGTCCGACGGGTGGTTGTGCATTCTCTGCACGTCGCCCGGTGGAAAAATCAAAACCCACGTTTCGAGGTTTTCCCGCCGGTATAGATCGATGCGACGCTGCCCTTTCTTTCGCTGCTTGGCGATCTGGGAGATGTCCTTCACTTCCATGCTGACCTCCTTTTGGTTTGTTAGAACATCAGGCGACTACTTGGCAACGACCAAACTCTATTCCCGAGGGAGGTCGAGTGTCAAGAATCAGAGCGTCGATGATTCAATGGCCCGGCATCGCGGTTTGTTTGCCGGGACGAGGCATAATATAGAAAAGGAAGCGGTGGTTTAGTTGTCGAAAGGAGCGGAACGATGAGCCTGGTTAATCTCAACGTCATGTACGGTCACCTCGAAGGCGCGGGACACGATTTCGCGCGCGATCCGACCGGCTATCTGTCGATTGAAGCTGGAATCTTTCGCAAGCATGGCCTGGAGGTTTCATGGCAGCATGTGCAGGGAACCGAAGAACGTTATCGCCGGCTTGGCGACGGCACCGCGCATGTTTCGCTCGTTGTCGGTAGGGCGTCGTTACAGCATTTTCTAACTTCGAAAGCGACGCGGCTTATCGGTTGCGCGATGAATAGTTGTCCTTACTATCTGGTTGCGGCGCCAACGATCACGAAGCTGGCGGATCTAAAAAATAAGGCAGTGGCTTGCCGCGAAGGGCCGTTGCGCAATACGCCCATCGCCGAAACGTTCGATAAACTCACCCGGCTCCGAGTCGGCGCCGATCTCTCGCTCCAGTTGCCCCAGGGGGATCAAGACGCGTTCAATATGCTGGTCAACGGCAAAGTTGACGGTGCATTCCTACCGCGTCCGTTCGCTTTTATCGCTGAGGAACAAGGCTTCAAGCGAATCACCGAATGGCCGGAGGTCGTCGACGATCCGCTGCCCATTACCATCGAAACCACTAGAAAGTTGCTGAGCGAAAGAGAAAAAGATTTGGCGACGTTTTTGACCGCGCACAGCGAAGGGATTCGTCACTTTAAGTCGCATCGAGCTGAGGCGATCGGCATTTTGGAAAAACAATTCGGCCACTCATCGTCGCTGGCGCAAAAAACTTTTACTGACTACATCGCCTGCATGGACGAAACACTGAAAGTCGATTTTAGACAATTTGACAAATTACTGTCCCAAATCGCGCCCGAGATGGCGCCCAGTGCGCAACAAGTCGCGTCGGAATGGATTATGTCAGGCGCCCTGCGCGTAGCGTAACTCCGCGGGCAGGGCTTGTTACTAGCGCGTGGCCCGGGATTTTTGCTATAGCTCTGTGGATTGAAGGCTTGGCGCAGATTGAGAAAACGATAAGGAATTGAAAGACGTGCACAAGAGCGAAGCCACAGACGACGAGGTTTTCTTGATAAATCGCTACCTCCTTTCGCTTGCGTTAATTTTATTTGCGCTCGCTTTTAGCCTTTTGCAGAAGGCGTCTGGTGCCGAAGTCACCATCGCGCTGCCGACCAAAAGTTTTCAGCAGATTATTTTTCCCCTGGCGCTGGAGCGCGGCTACATGAAGGAAGAGGGCATCGATCTCAAGGTCACTTTCATGGAGCCGACGCCGAGCATCCAAGCGCTGGTCGCTGATAGCATTCAACTGACAGCTTCCGGCGGCAGCGCGTTGGTCGCCATCGCGCGCGGCAACATCCCGGCGAAAGTTGTTCTGGCGGTGAATGATCGGGTGCATCAATGGATTCTCAGCCGGCCCAACATCACCAACATCAAGGATCTCAAAGGAAAGAAGATTGCCACCACGGGCGTCGCTTCGGTATCCACTTTCATGTTCAAAAATATTTTGCCGAAGTACGGTCTCGACGGTAAAGACGTTGTGTTTACCGATCCCGGTGTCGGCAATCAGGCCGTAGCGCTCATGTCGGGAGCGGTCGACGCCGCCATCGTCAGCGTCGAGCAACGCTACGCTGGGATCGATAACGGCATTAAAGAGCTTATGTATCTCGGCAACGAAGTTAAAAACTCCTGGGGCACCTCGGCGGCCTCGGATAAGTTTATGAAGGAGCAGCCGAAGTTGATGGCGGGGTTCACGCGCGCCACGCTCAAAGCGCTGCGCTTGATTCGCAAGGATCGCGATGGCACGATCGCCGCGTTCGGCAAATTCTCTGGATTACCCGCCGCGACGGTGACCCGCCTGTACGACGATCTGATAGGTACGTTCACGGCCAACGGCGCGGTCGACGAAGACACGCAGAAAAATGATCTGGCCGTGATCCGTCAGGTGCTCGATGCCAAAGAGACGCTGGCGCCGGCGCGGGCGTTCGACTTTAGTTTCGCTTTGGAAGCGGATCGGCAGTTGAATAAGAGCGGCTGGAAACCATAGAAATTGGGGTGTTGGAGTGATGGAGTAGTGGAGTGTTGGGAGGCTGATCGGGTACATTTGGATTTAATCAATTAAGATCATTTGAAGGAGGATTCATATGGCAGGGATTATCGATGCGGACACGCATATTTCAGAAGGCGAAGCGATGTGGGCGATGATGGACAAGGACATGTATCAGCGCCGACCGGTGCTGGTAAAATGTTCGGACGATACGCTTTACGGGCCGCGCAACGCCTTTTGGCTGATCGACGGCAATATTTTCCCCAAGCCCAATGGCAAGGGCAGTTTTCGGCTGATCACGCCGTCGGCTTCGAAGCTCGAATCATCCCGCGGCGACATTCATCTGGCTTATCGCGAGATGACCGATATTCCCGGCCGGCTGAAGGACATGGACAAGCTCGGCGTAGCAATGCAGGTCATCTTTCCGACTTTGTTTCTGATTTATATTACCGACGATGTCGTGTTGGACGTGGCGATGGCGCGCGCTTACAACCGATTCCTCGCGCAGGCTTGCGCCAAATCGGGCGGCCGGATGAAATGGGTGGTGGTGCCGCCGCTGCACTCCGTGGAAGAGTCGGTGAAAGAAATCAAATGGGGTAAAGACAACGGCGCCGTGGGAGTTTTCTTTCGCGGCATCGAAGGACAAAGGACGTTGGACAATCCCTACTTCAACCCGATCTATCAGACGGCGAGCGACACCGAGCTGCCGATTCTGATCCACACCGGCGCGGGCTGCCCGCTTTTTTTAAATCTTTTCGACGTGGAACGAAATCATACTTTTGGTCACAGCCGCGTGCAGCCGCTATTCGCGTTCCGCGACCTGATCGCCAATAAGATTCCCGAACAGTTTCCCAAGCTAAGATTTGGCTTCATCGAAGCTTCGGCGGGTTGGGTACCGTTCATGCTGCATATTATAAAAAGATTATTCCGTGACAAATGGAAATTTGCTTCAGACCAAGACATGTTTCGCGAGTATAGAATTTTCGTCGCCTGCGAAGCGGACGAGGACGTGAGCTACATTGCTCGATACACCGGTGAAGATCATCTCATCATCGGCTCCGATTACGGCCATCAGGACCCGTCCGAAGAGCGGCAACTGGTGGCGGCGATGCGTGCGCGCGAAGATATTGCGCCGGCGCTCACGGATAAAATCTTCTTCGATAATCCGAAGCTTCTGTATCCGTTAAATTAGGAGCGTCCGAACCGTCGGTTGTTTATTCGACCCCTCTCCCGCGGTGGAGTGGCATCCTGAACGAAGTGAAGGATCTCGCTCCGCCGCTCAGCATGACACCTTGCGAGTTGGGTTTGCGCTGCAGCGACGTGCGAAGAGGCGACGGTGAGGGTGGTCGTTACGCAGGAGGCGCATAGATGAAAAACGCTCGATGCAGATCGAACAGGCGAAGCACCGCCCGCCGATTAATTTTTGCCACAGCTCTATGTCTAATGCCCGCCATTTCCAGCCTAACCAACGCTCAATCTCTCCAGACCGTGAACATGGCGATTCCCGCGCGGAGCTTTCAGATGGTGATCTACCCCATCGCGCAGATCAAAGGCTACATGAAGGAAGAAAGTCTAGATCAACGGGTGATCTTTGTCGCGCCGACGACGAGCATCCAGGCCATGCTCGGCGGCGACGTTCAGTTTACCGGAGCGGGTAGCAGCGCGCTCGTGAGCATCGCGCGTGGCAATACACCGCTAAAAGTTGTCGTCGCAACCAATGACCGCGTTCTTCAATGGCTGGTCACCCGACCTGAGATCACCACCCCGAAGGAGCTGAAGGGCAAGAAAATCGCGACGACGGGGGTGGCCGCCATTGCGACCTTTATGCTAAAACAGGTTCTTACCAAACACGGCCTCGATGGCAACAAAGACGTGACGTATCTCGACGTGGGCCAAGGCAATCAGCTCGCAGCGCTTTTGGGCGGCGGGTTCGACGCCGCAGTGCTCAGCGTCGAGCAGCGCTACATGGCATTGGATAAAGGCATGCGCGAGATGTTTTTCATGGGCAACGAGGTGAAAAATTCCTGGGGCACGCTGGCGACGACGGACAAACTGATAAAAGAAAATCCCAAGATGGTCGCAGGCTTCGTGCGCGCCACGCTCAAAGCGTTGCGCTACATTCGCCAGGACAAAGAAGGAACAGTGGCGGCGTTGCAAAAATTTTCCGGCGTCTCACGCCAGCAGGCGAGCCGCGTCTACGACGACATCATCGGCACTTTCACGCGCAATGGCGTCGTCGATGATGAAACACAGAGAAACGATCTCGCGATTATCCGCCAAGTCACCAGCACCAACGAAACCTTGCCTAACGCCAGAGCTTACGACTTCGGCGCCGCACTCGAAGCGGACCAGCAGTTGAACAAGGTGGGGTGGAAGCCGTGAAATAGCGAATCAGTGAAGAAGTGAATTAGTGAGTTAGTTGTGGGAGAAATACGCAGCTTCGAAGATTTGATCGTCTGGCAAAAGGCGCACGCGGTCTTTTTGGATGTGGTTCAGGACATCGGCGCATTTACTTCTGGATTGGCCGGACGTGTGATAGCCAACCAAGTCTTAAGGTCCGGGAGCTCAATTAGCGCTAACATTGCAGAAGGATTCGGCAGACGAACGGGAAAGGAGTATACGCACTACCCTCATAGTCGCCCGTGGTTCGACAACGGAAACTCTAGATTGGTATCTGAAATGCAGAGATTTACGGCTGGTTGACGCGCCTGTTTTTGCATCCGGCAGAGCTACGTTGGAAGAAATTCTAAAAATGCTGAACCGGATGATTTCTCAGCAACTCAGTAAACGGATTCACTAAATCACTAGCCCCTAAATCACTCACTACACCAGCTCCTTCTTCGCCAATTCTTCGACGAATTTCACCAGCCCTGAATGATCTAAGTCGCCATTGCCCATGCCTTTCATCGCGCTCATCATCTGGCCGACGACGCCGGTGACCAAAAGCGGCACGCCGTATTCCGAACCAGTTGCGATTGCGATCTTCATATCCTTCTCGTGCAGTCGAATGCGGAAGCCGGGCTTGAAGTTTCTGTCCAGCATCTTCTGTCCATGCGCTTCAAGGATTTTCGATTGGGCAAAGCCGCCGAGCAGTGCTTGGCGAACTTTCGCCGGATCGA
>DASWCL010000186.1:0-3619 GCA_036390135.1 Binatia bacterium | reverse complement strand
CCAGTTTGTCAGTCAACAGGGCAATTGCCGGCAACTCCTCGAGCCGAGTGATGATGCGCACGATTTCGTCAACCCGATCCGCAGGTAATGCCAAGCGCGCGTTGACGCGAAATTTCTCTTCGACTTCCTCCGGCGGCAACGGGTCTTCGAAGCCGCCCCGTGGGTGTGGCTGATTTTCTTCGAGCATAGTTCCGTCATTCATTTTCACCTTCACATGCCCGGAGAAATGACGCGGATAGTCGATCGTGGGATCAAGCTCGTAGCGGACCTTTTGCGCCAAGCTAAGAACCGCCGAATCACGAACGGCATCATTAGTGAATTCTTCAAGCCCGGCCCGGCCGCGAACGAGCATGACCGCGATACTATAAGGGAGACTGAATTTCGCGCCGTAAGAGCTCACGGGCTTTTGCTTGTCCGCCAGCGGTTCCCAGAGCCGAGGCACGGGACCTTCCGCCGTGCGGCAAACCACTTCGGCGATCTGCTCTACCAGAGGCGAGTGGTTTTGTTTGATCCTAAGCGCACAATCCATGTACGGGTGCGAGATCGAGCCGCAAGGATAGGATTTAAAAGTCAGCCGCGGGATCTCCCACTCTTTGCCGAGCTCCAGAATTTTTTCAAAGCGATAATCGGTTTTGCCACCGAAGGCAGAGAAAAATCCGTGCGTTCCCTCGAAAACTTTCGCCGGTCCGCGAAAACCCTCGCGTGCCAGCATCGTCGCGATGACGCCGCCGTGCGCCGACCAGCCAGGGTGCATTCTCTTCGTCCACGTGCCGTCGGCAAGATACTCGATGATTCCCGAGCTCTGGCTGCCACAGAGACCGAAGGCATCGACCCATTGCTCGAGAGTCAAACCGTAAAGTTTACCAGCCGCCGCCGCGGCACCGAAGGTCGAGCAAATCGCCGTCGGATGAAAACCCCGGGCGTGGAATTTCCCCGGCGCCACCAAACCGAGTTTGCACAAGACCTCGGTTCCGGCAATAGCAGCTTCGAGAACCCCAGCACCGCTGGCGCTGAGTTCTTCGCCGACCGCGAGTGCGGTCATCCCCGCGCAGCAACCCGTATGCACGATCGCCTCTTCCAAGGTATCGTCGTAATCCAGTCCATGCGCCAACGTGCCATTGGCGATCACGGCATTGGCGGCGCCAACCCGGCTCGACGTGCCAAGCAACAAGCTCGAATTTGTCCCGCCGAGCTTGCGCGCCACATTGATGACCATCGCGCCGAAGTCCATTGTCGACGACGCCAGCGCGATGCCTACTGTGTCGAGGAAAACCAGCTTGGCCTTGTCGATAACGGCTTGCGGCACATCGGCGAGTCTAAGCCCGCCGGCGAATCGCCCTACGCTTTCCGAGTATGGCTCCACCTTTTTCTCCTGGTGTTGGTCGTCTTGTTTTGTTGGCTCTCTTGCCACTCGCGCTAAGCGCGCGAAACAGCGGCTTTAGACTTTTCAGCTCTTCGATTCGCGCTACCAATCCCATGACGTCTTCTGCGCTCTTGTCCATTAATATCTGACTGGCGCAATCGCGAAACTTATCACCGAGATCCGTCCAGCTCATCGGTTTTTCAGGGTGCCCGCGCGCCACGTCGTAGCACCCTTCAATAACCCGGCCGTTCTTGAGCGTGATGCGAATTCGCGAGCGCACTTGATCGTATCCGAGCGCTTCCAGCTCGTCGTCAACGTAGAGCGTTACCCGTTTCATCAATTCAACGACTCTTTTGTCGCGTACCTTGCGATCTTGAAATTGCGCGATGCCGGCCCTGCGCTCGAGCACGGCGATCGCCATACAGAATGGAATGCTGAATTTCCCTTCCAAAGCAGTCTTCGGCATTGGATAGATCAGCGCGTTGGGCACGTTGGAATTGGTGCCGACGTCGATATGATCGATATCTTCGGCGTGGAGATCATGTTCCTTAACCAAATCGAGAATCAAATCCTGCGCCGGATGAGACAGCGATCCGGATGGGTATGGCTTGATGGAAATACCCGGCTCTTTCATAAAATACGGCGAACCGAGGCGTCCGCTAATCTTCCTCTCATCGTAGCCGCCGGCCATCGCGTTGAAAAAACCACGGCGCGCTTCGAGTATGTTCGCCGCAGCAGAGAAACCGTCGCGCGCCAACAATGCGGCGGTCACGCCGTTCTCGGCGGCGCGTCCCGCGTGCAGCGGCTTGGTCATTGTGCCGAAGTTCTCGCGTAGGCCGCCAGCCATGCTCGCGGCGATGCCCAGCGTCCGAATCAGTTGTTCTTCCTTGAGGCGGAGAATCTTGCCAGCTGTCATCGCCGCGCCCAAACCGCCCATTGTCGCCGTCGAGTGAAAACCGGATTGATAGTGACGCGGATGGATCGCGTCGGCGATGCGGCATTCGACTTCGACTCCCAAAATATAAGCTAAAACGAAATCTTCGCCGCTGATTTTGCCGCTCTCGCTGACGGCTAAAAGCGCCGCCAGGACGGGCGTCGTCGGATGCGTCAATAAACCGTAAACCGCTTCTTTTGAAGTCGATAGCTGGGTGTCGTCGTAATCCATCGCGTGGCCCGCCACGCCATTGGCGAGCGCAGCTTGCGGCGCGGGCGCGGCCAGGGACGTGCCTAGAATTGAAGACTCGCCTTTGCCGCTCATCCGGCGGATATGCGCTTGCACGATGCGCGCACATTCATCCGTCGATCCGGCCAACGCAACGCCCAATCCGTCGAGGATGAATCCACGGGCCAATTGGACGACGTCAGCAGGAATATTGCGGAATCGCGTTTGCGCGACGAAGCTCGCCACCTCTTGGGTCAATCCCACTGAACCCTCTTCCCCAACACTTGCTTGACAGTAAATTTGCCGCCGTATTACCTTCGCGCAACATTGCACCGGTGAACGTTCAACTTCAAGAGGAGTCAAGCAGTATGGAATGGCTCAACGGTGTTATCGCCTTGCTATCAATGGCGGCGGGAGTATTAGACCTGCTCGTCGTCCTGGCGCCGTTCCTGTCGGTCACCGGTAACCTGCCGATTCGGCATCAGAGAATCAGCGCCGCCAATTACGAATAATCAGAGCTGTTTCGTACCGCATCTTTTTGACTGATGTGCCAATCCCGACGACCCTTTAGGCTCAATTATTGACAGCACAAGCGCGGTGGGATAGCTTTGTTTAACTGGACACCTTATCCAGAGTGGTGGAGGGATAGGCCCTTCGAAGCCACAGCAACCGCTTCCGAAATACGGAACGCCGGTGCTAATTCCGACTCCCGCTTTTCGGGGGTAAAGATAAGGTGAGGTCTTCGAAACCTCCTCTTATCTTATGTAAGAAGAGGTTTTTTTTGGCGAAAGTCCATGAGCATTCGACTCACACCCGACCAGATCGAGCGTTATAGCCGCCAGATCATGGTGCCGGATCTCGGCGGCAAAGCGCAGGTACGGCTCCGTCAGGCCAAAGTGCTCGTCATCGGCGCCGGCGGCTTGGGCTCGCCGGCGGCTTTCTACCTCGCGGCTGCCGGTATCGGCACTCTCGGCATCGTCGACTCGGACAAGGTCGAGTTGTCGAACCTGCAGCGGCAAATACTGCATTCGACGGCTACCATCGGCCAGCGCAAGGTGGATTCGGCGAAAGCGACGCTGACTCAGCTCAATCCT
>DASWCL010000185.1:0-11789 GCA_036390135.1 Binatia bacterium | reverse complement strand
TCGACGATGTCGAAGACAGGACCCGCGCGACAACTCTCGCCGGGACTAGCGATCTGAAAATCGACGAATTCGATGGCAGAGCCTTCGAGAACCAACCGGCGCAGCTCATCGATGTCGACGGTCAACACAGTTCCGTCCAGACGCAGTGTTTCCGCAAAATGAATTTCTGTAATCGGGTGGAACGCCAACGTAAGCGGCATGGAAAATACCTGCGTGTAATAGCTCCTTTTTTGACTGTATTGTGGAAGGCGCGGGATTGTCAATTAGGTTTAATCGGCTTGACATCGGCCCTTTAGCGGCATTACGCTTCAGGCATTAGAGGTCAACGACATGGCAAAAAATGGATTTAAAGTTTTCGACAGCGATATGCACATCATGGAGCCGCCCGATCTTTGGGAGTGTTATATTGATCCGCAGTTTCGTTCTCAAGCGCCGCGCGGCAGGACTTCGGAAAACGTACGCGATCTCGGCACGATTTTTCCGAACGTGCCTCAGGACACTCGGCGCACCGGTGGCACGCCCCATCGCGGCCGCAACTTTGACAAGAATCAGGAAATATATCGGAACCACGCCGAGCGCGGCTGGACGGGCGAAGTGCAGCTCGAAGCGATGGATACCGAAGGCATCGATACCGCCGTGCTGTTTCCGACGCGCGGCTTGGGCATTCTTACTTTCCCCAACCAAGACCCACGTTTCGCCGCCGCCATGGCGCGCGCGTACAACGACTGGCTGCATGATTTCTGCAACGCAAATCCGAACCGCTTGCTCGGCGCGGGTATGATTTCGGTCTATGACATCGACGACGCGGTGAGCGAAACGCGCCGGGTGGCGGAAGAGTACGGCTTTCGCTCGGTGTTTTTGCGTTCCAATATCGTTAACGGCAAAAACTGGTACGACGCCGACTACGAGCCGCTTTGGAATTTGCTCGAGGAACTCAATCTGCCGCTCGGTTTCCATGAAGCTTCGGCGTCACGCTCACGCCAGTGCGCGGAAAATTTTGAGCCCAATTTTGGTCTGCGCCGCGTTTACGCGCAGCCGTTCGAACAGATGCTCGGCGTCGGCAGCTTTGTCGGCGGCGGCATTCTCGAACGTCATCCAAAAATGAAAGTCGCCTTTCTCGAAGCCAACTGTTCCTGGCTGCCGTGGTTACTGTGGCGCCTGGACGAAGGCTACGAGCGCGAGGGTGACATCTTCATGCCTGATCTCCGGATGCCGCCGAGCGAATATTTCAAACGCCAATGCTTCATTTCGATCGAACCCGACGAGGCGCCGGCGCGCCATACCATCGAAGAAATCGGCTGCGACCACCTCGTCTTCTCCACCGATTATCCGCACGGCGATTCCAAATACCCGCACGCCGTGGAAAGTTTTCTCAAGCTCTCGTTGTCCGATGAGGACAAGCGCAAAATTCTCTGGGACAACTGCGCGCGTTTCTATGGCGCATCAGATTCGCTAGATACAAAAACTCGATCACAAATAATCTCAACCAACATTCGTTGAACGAATAAGGAGGAATAATGGAAACAGCCCTAACCGAGACACAGCCACAAGCTCAATCGCAAAGCGAAAATGCTATGGAGCGCTTCGTGCGCAAGACGCGAGCGCTTTTTGCTAAAGAATCCGATCTCGACGAACGCTGGAATGCGCTGCGGCCGATTCTGGCGGAATTGCTCGCGGATCCTGAAGTCATCGCGGCATCAAAGCACTGGCCCGATTGCGTGCCGGCGAACGGGCGAGCAGAGAATCTGCTTTTTTACGAGGATCCGGATTACGGCTTTGCCATCAACGGATTGACCAAAGGCGACGCGAGGCAAGGCGGGCGCGCTCGCATCCACGACCACGCCCATATTTACACACTCTACGGCGTGCTCGACGGACATGAGAAAGTGGTCCGTTACGACCGGCTCGACGATCGCTCGAAGCCTGACCACGCCGAAATCCGGGAGAGCTGCAATGTGCTCGTCGGCCCCGGAGAGATCGATCTCGTCAAGCCCTATGAGATTCACACCGAGATCACCGTTGGTGAACGCACCGTTGCCGTGATTATTCGCAGCCAGAAAGGCGGCGAGTTCAATCAGGGACGCTACGTTCCGGAAGAAAATCGTTACTATGAAAGTCTTGGACCGCGACAAACCCGTTGCGAGATGCTGCCAAAATATTAACGACGATTCAAAAGAGCTACCTGACAGGCAGCTCACGACCTTAAAAGGGAGATGACCATGGCACGACCCGAAAGAATTGGCCAATCGTTAGAGTCAATCGAAGCATTGATCCACTACCTTGAAGAGAGCAGCGAAAAACCGGCCAGCTACGGCGGCGTGAGACAAACGGTGGCCGCCCAGCAGAAAAAAGGCAAATACCATGGGCACAAAATGAGGATCTACAACGGTCGTGCCATTGCCGACCAATTGTCCCTGGAGCGCGAAGGATTCATCTTCGTCAATCATGAAATCAAGATGAAAAACTTTTATGACGAAGACGAAATTCGTTCCCTGTACTACAAAGAGACCGAGGAGCTAGTAAAACAGAGCTCCGGCGCCAAGCGCGTAGTAGTTTTCGATCACACCTTGCGCTCCGCCGACGAGGCGACTCGTGAAGAGAAACAGATCAGCGGACCGGTGCGCCACGCCCATAATGACTACACCGACTGGTCGGGGCCGCAGCGGGTGCGCGATCTACTCCCCGACGAAGCGGAAGAGCTTCTCAAACGCCGCTTTGCCATCGTCCAAACCTGGCGCCCGATCAACAAGCCCGTACAGCGGGAGCCGCTGGCGATTGCCGATGCGCACAGCATCGGAACGAAGGAACTGGTCGCCAGCGCGCGGATTTACCCGGATCGGGTCGGCGAAACCGCGCACATGACTTTCAACCCCGACCATGTCTGGTACTATTTCCCCAACATGCAGCGCAATGAAGCGATTGTGTTCAAAACCTTCGAGTCCGAAAGAGACGGCCGCGCCCGCTGGACCGCCCATTGTGCTTTCGATGATCCCACAAGTCCGCCGGACGCACCACCCCGGGAAAGCATCGAGATGCGTACTCTGGCATTTTTCTAAAGACGTGGTTGCTTACTAGAAACGAAAAAAGGCCCGCGTTGAACGCGGGCCTTTTTATAATTTAGTCCAATTGCGCTAAGGCAATTTTAGATCTGTCTATCAAGATCTATCGTTCTCAGCCTCAATCCCGATTACTTGTTGCTCTGTTTTTTTCTCGGCCGTTTCCGGCAGGTCATGCAGTCGATTTTCGCAGCCATTATGCCCTCCATTACAAAATCTACGGACTAGACATATCATGCACTCCTTAGACGTCAATCGGAGGTGAGTCATTGACCATCAAGAAAACATAATATTTTACCAATCGATTCGAGTACTTAGCAAAAATATTGAAGCCTAAACATAACACTTAGATAGAGTTTTATTAACGAGAGACTCAGAATGCTGGTGATATCTCCTAGGAATCACGGGATTTGCATGACGAACAAACAGCGAGGTGATAGGTCAGTTATGGATTAGAATCCGGCGTTCGACGGGGACGCTTGTGCTGAGGCGGCGCTTTCCTGTAAAGTTTGCGGTCAGCAGTGAATGCCGACGCAAAACTAATCTGGCGGGAGGAATAAATGGAAAACATCACTAAAATTACCATCGTGGACGCGGAAAGACAGTCCGAGTGGGGCAAACCCACCGGTCGCAACTATGTTCGCCCGACGCAAACCGATCGCGCGCATATCGCGCTCAACTGTTACGAACCGGGTGTCAATGACGAGCTGCATTGCCATCCGGGCTCTGATCACACATTTTTCGTAGTTCAGGGCGAGTGCACGATGAAAGGCCTCAAGGACGGCGAGGAGTTCCACCTGACGCAGCACCAAGCGGTGCACGTTCCAGCCGGGTTCTTTTATCAACTCAATAATACCGGCACCGAGCGCCTGATCCTGTATCAGGTCAGCACCGAACCCAAACCTAGACCGAAGATCGGCAAAGTCATTTACGGCGTGCACACCGGACTCAAGGATCACTTGCTCAACCCCGTCGATTCCAAGGGAGCAAACACGGAGCAATCATGACGTTCGCTGACGTTCTCGATTGGTGCCGAAAAAACCACGCCGATGTGCGGGGCGTCTATCGCGGAAAGGATATTTCCATTTCGCACGAGGATACGGAGATTCCCAACGTTCTTCCGGCCATCGGTGAAATTTTTCACTGGGATCTCGAAATGCCCGAACTGAAGCATTACGTCAGCGGCTCGGACTTCGAGCGCATGGTGACGGGGAAACTTACGATTGACGGCTTCAAGAGCACGCTACGAGGGCGGGACTAGCGACACCGGGCAAATCTTTTCGAGCGGGGCGCGGAATAAATTTTGTGGCTTCGCAGGCATCGATCGCCACCTCCAGCCGCTTCCGGAGGTGGCGATTTTGTTTTCTGATCCCTTTACGCGGGCAGGTTTGGATTTTCGACTTCCGGCGAACTCCACTTCAGATGACGCTCCAAAAAATCGACGACCAAGGGCCATGAAAGATCGGCAGCGTGGGCATTGTATCCGGGTGCGCCTGGATCGACGTAGCCGTGTCCTCCGAACGGGAAAAAATGCCATTCCAGGGATTGGCCGTTCTCTTTGAATGCTTGCCACATCTGTTCCTGAACCGGCAACACGGTTGTCACATCGTCGGCGCCATAAAGATTGATCGACGGACAGCGAATTTTGCGAGCGCTGACCGACGGATGCACCGGCCTGAGCGAACTCTCGGGCTCGGCGCGGACCGTGGGATAATAGCCGACGAAGGCGCGCACTTCGGGTGTCGCCGCGACGAAATGGATCGCGATCCGCCCACCCATGCAGTAGCCGCAAACCGCCACGCGCTCCTTGTTGACGTTCGCTTGCTTGAGCAAAAAGCGCCATCCTTCCGTTAAGACACGGGTAAATTCTGGGTCCGGCGTCTTGGCTTGAATCTGCGATCCGGTAACGATATGTGTTGGCTCTGGAAAACCGAGCTGCTCAAACACGTTAATCGCAAAAGTCGTGTAACCTAGCTTCGCGAACTTCCTCGTTTCGGTCTTAATGTACTCGCCGAGGCCGCCCTTGGGATGGATCAGGAACAGCGCCGGCCCCGGCTCTGAGCGTTCCGGATAAGATAAAAACCCAGCGATGCCGTGCTCTTTGGTTGCAAACGATTTTTCGATGATGCGCATTGCCAACTCCTGGAAATGAAATGTCGAAGCCGCAACCTAACACGATCTATCGAGATCGGTAAAGGGGGCTCTGCGATCAAATTAACGCCGCTTTCAATTGGAAACGAATCAAACGTTGCACAGTCGCAATCCGGTAACCCGTCGCCAAATGCATAGGGGGCATCGAATCGCAGCTGTCCTGGTTTTATAAAGAAAACCCTTGATCGGAATCGTTGAACCCAAAAAAACTGAACACTATTGGCCAATCCGTGCGCAAAGAGCAACCTGGAGAAAATGAGGTATTCCTATAAAGTGTAAATTTTTCAGTAGATTGTCCCGGCTTTATAAAGCTATAGCTGATGGAATAGGAATTGCTCACCCAAGTTCTACATTCGACCAAGATATTGCCGCAGATTTTTTAGCTATGCCAAACGATCTATCCCCACGAACCGCAGCCCAACCAAGGGCGCTCGATGAGAGCAAAGGGCAGTTAATCGCGCTGCCGGCAACACCGTCCTTCTCTCTGGCCGAAGCGAGTTCTATTCTCGACATAGAAATTCAGGCGGATCAACTTCTCAATTACATCAACAAGCTCACTTCCCTCGCTGACCGCGCTTGCAGCACGGCGATAAGCCAGAACGAAACAACTCAGCTTATCGAAGAAAATCGGCGCAGCGAGATGAACGATCTGCGCAAAAAACTGGATCAACAAAACGAAAAGCTTCACGAACAGCAAGTCGCGATAGTCCGCCTTGAACAGGATTCGAAAGCACAGATCGCCACGCTCGAGACGCAGCTGCGACGGCGCGAGACTCATCGTTACGAAGAGCAGGAACTGGAACTCCTGCGCCGCGAGAACTCCGACCTCGTTAAGCGCCTCAGCGAGGCAGAACTACACGCCACGAAGCAAAGCCAGCCGCGCGTTCACGAACCCCATGCGTCGCTGAATGAAGAAGTTGCCGAACTGAGACTCAAATTGGCAAGCCGCGATGAGACCATTCAAGCGAAAAATAGTGCGATCAAATCCCTTGAGGCCGACTTTCGCGCCAAGATCTTGGAACTTGAGCAGCGCCTGCGCGACGCCCAAGCCGAACTACCAAAACAGGAAGAAAAACTGAAAGAGAAGGACGCGCTCATTCAAGCCACCGCTGTGAAGGAAGCTGAGATGGGGAATCTCATTAAACGACTTTCCGCCGAGTGTGCGGCTCTCAGTGCCCAGCTCCAGGAAAAACCTCGGGCGCTCCCTTCGGGCGATGCAAAAAAAACCCAGATTACCGCCGACAACACGATCTGGCGCCGAGTGATCGGCCGCTTGCAAGAAGACCCGCAATAAGGGCGTCAGGCATCGGAGCCGAGCCAGCGACTCATCGATCAAAAAGCCCCTTCTTTACTCCAGACCCTCAACGAACGAGGAATCGATCAGTGATGCAAGGTTAAGGCTCCTTGCCTTCGGGTTCGATTCAGCGATGATCCCAACAGCAGCTTCATACCATCGGCAGCCGCGTAAGGTTTCTCGAGCAATATTTCCCGATAGGTTTCGTAGTCTTCTTCGATCATCGCCCGGTCAGATAATGCTCAGCATTCGCTCAATCGGTTTGCGCGCCCGCGCGGCAAGCTCCGGATCGACGGTGATCTCATGTACGCCGTCACGCAAAGATAAATAAACTTTTCTCAGCGTGTTTTGTTTCATGAAGGCGCAGACCGCCTCTCGGCTGGCGGCCACGACTTTCTTTTCCGGCACCGCTTTGGACAGTGGATAAATGTTGCCGATCTCGGTAGCCATAATCACGACCTTTTGCGGGGTGTCCCTTACGAATTGCACCATGCCCTGGGTGGAACGAAATTGCATCATGTTTGCCGGCGTGCTGCCCTGCGCCATCTGGCGCATGCAGGCGCTGGTGCAGCCGCATTCGGGATGAACGACCACAGCGGCGCCTGGGTAAAGCTGACGCTGCTGCTCGACGTGGTACGGCCGAATGCGATCATGCACATGGCAAGCGCCCATCATTAGCCACAAACGGTCGATGGACTGATTTTCCTGCTCCAGAAGCTTCGCCGCGTAAAATCCGAGATAAACGTCGGGAAGAAAAAGAATCGGCTGTTCGGCATCCGAATGATCGAGTACGTGCAAGATAACCTTGGCCGCGTTCGCCGACGCGCAGCAGTAATCGCTCTCGGCTTTCACGTCGAGATAAGTATTGACGTAGCTGATGACGATACCGCCGGGATGATCCTCTTTCCAGCGACGAATTTTTTCGACGTCCGCATGCGCGGCCAATGAACAAAGCGCGCCAAGATCCGGCGCCAGCACTTTCTGGTGCGGCTTTTTCAGGATCGCCAGGATCTCGTTCATGAACAGAACCGACGCTTCGAGTAAAACTTCCGCATCCGATGCCGCGCCCTTCTGCCCAAGATAAAGCGAATCGCCGACCGCATCGGCGACGTCCTGAATGTCCGGCGGCGCGTAATTGTGCGCCAGGATGTATGCGTTGCGCTCCTTCTTGAGGCGAGCGATTTCACTCTGGAGCCAGCGATGTTCCTCTTCGGGGACGTTGTCAGGTTCGGCTTCCGCCGGCACGGGCGGAATCTCAAGCGGCAAAGAGAGATCGACTCGATCGATCATCTCGATCGCTTGTTTGGCAGGAAAAATATCACCGGACAGGGGTCCGTCCATTACACAACCCTCGTTGATCTCTAAGGTCACTGTTTAGGGAATTTAAGCAGGTGTCGAGAGTGAGGTAAAGGCCAGCGCCGGCGGAGCTACGATTCCATGCCGCACTGCGTTCTCGTAAATAACGGCTACGAATTTCTTTACCCGAGCGGCTTTAGACCATAAAAGCGCTCGGCGTTGCCATGCAAGACTGCCTGTTTGTCCTCGTCGGTGAGATGTTCGTTGTCGATGATTTCTTCGATCTCGTGTTTGCAATATTCGTTGTTCACTTCGTGCGGGAAATCGCTGGAAAACATGAACGGCTTGTTGCCCACGGCTTCCACCAAATGGTGCAGCGCCTTCTCGGTTCCCTCGCAGCCGACGAAGATTCGCCCCGCTTCCACGTGACGGCGAATGTAGCCGCTGATATTTTCGCCCGGCTGAAGCTGGATGTATTCAGCGTGCGGGTCGTACTGAATATGAGTCTCCCAGCCGCGGTCAAAGCGCTCTAAACAGGTTTGCAGCCACGAGACGCCGGCTTCCATAAAGCCGACGCGCAGGTTCGGATATTTATCGAGCAATCCATTGAAGACGACACCGGCGAACGCAACCATTTGGCCGAAAGGATGCCCGAGACCGTTGATCGGCGCATAAGGCGTCAAATAATCCATGCCCAAGCCTTCATGCGCGCCACCATGAATGCCGATGCAGCAGCCGAGCCGATTTGCCTCGGCATACACCGGCCAATATTCCTTGCTGCCTAAATGGCCTTTGAAGCCCGTCGAAGGCAGCATCACACCGCAAAATCCAAGCTCCGTCACCGCGCGCCGCATTTCCTTCACCGCTTCGTCCGGCTCCTGCAATGGTATCAGCGCCAGTCCCTGAAAGCGCGGGCTCTTTTTTAAATAAGCATCGGCGAACCAATTGTTCCATGCGCGCGCGATGTCGATGGCATACTCGAGCGTGATGACCTTGCCGAACGCCAAGCCACCGGTGCTGTAGAGCACGGCGCGTTCGATGCCCACGTCTTCCATGAATTCCAACCAGCCGTCGGCATTGACTTGGCGGAACGCGCCGGGCACGAGTTGAAACAAGCTCGCCGAGTGCAGATGATCCAACGGCGGAAAAAGCCGGCCCTTAAACCGGCCGCTCTTGATATATGGCTCCGGCATATATTGCAGAAGATCATCCCAGTTTTCCATCACGTGACCGTCGCCATCGACAACCGGAATTCCGTTTCGAGCCATAATTTTGCCTCCTTTGCACCGCTCAGAGTCTCCTTTTCTCTATCCCAGAACCGGTGTCGCGATCAACGATGACCACGACTTGGGGATAATCGCCTTGACAGCAAAACATGCGGAGTTTACCGTTCGCCATGACAGCGACAATGCCCCTGGAGGGATACATGAAATATCCTAAAGTCATCGACGCCGACGGCCATATTTACGAAAATCACGAAGAGATCGAGGAATATTTTGAGGGCATTTATCGCAGCATGCGGCGCGCTCGCGCCTATCCGTTATTCCCATCGCTCGACGGCTGGCCGCGCGGCCTCGGCGCCGGACGTCCGGACAAAGTAACTGAAACCAAGCCCGAGGATGTGATCAAGTTCGTCGACAACATGGGGCTCGAAAGCACCGTGCTCTACCCGACCGCCGGTTTGGCCATCGGGCTTGTGCAAGACTCGACTTGGGCGAAGGCGATTTCGCGCGCATACAACACCTGGTTCCATGCAAGGTATACAAAGAAAGACTCGCGCCTGAAGGGCGTCGCCATCTTGCCGGTTCAGGATCCCCTCGCAGCCGCGGATGAGCTCCGTTATGCGGTGGAAAAGCTCGACTTGGTCGGCGGGTTTCTACCGTCAGCGACGGTTCTGAGTAAAGCCCTTGGCCACCCGGACTTTCATCCGCTCTTTCGCGCCGCGGAAGAGCTGGGTGTGCCGCTCGGCATTCACGGAGCGCCGAGCCGCGGATTCGGCTTCGATTACTTCGAAGATCAAGGCCAGGTTCATGCTCTCGAGCACCCCTTTCCGCTGATGATCCAGTTCACCAGCATCATCTGCGACGGCGTCTTGGAGAAATTCCCGCGCGTGAAACTAGCTTTTCTCGAAGCGGGCTGCGGCTGGCTTCCGTACATGATGGATCGGCTCGACTACGAATACCAAACCCGCGGCAGCCGTTCTTTTCCGAGCATAAAGCAGAAACCCAGCGACTACGTAAAAGAGTGTCCGGTTTATATCACCTGCGAACCCGAGGAGACTTCTTTGGCGTACGTCACCCAGGTCATCGGCGACGATCGCGTCATGTTTCCTTCCGACTACCCGCACGAACGTGTCTATGGCGAATTTCTTAAAGACATTCCAGCGCTATTGGCGCGCCCGGAGTTATCCGATCAAGCCAAGCAGAAAATTCTCTACGCCAACGCCAAGGAGTTCTATCGGATCTGAGATTGAAACTTTACGAGCGGGTGGATCTTTAAGTCGCCGCAACGAGGCCGGTTCATCTCTCAAGTGCCGAATCAACGAGACCACAAGATGAAAAACTCACCGATGCAAAACCGAATACGAACACTCTGTCACGTCTTGGTAACCATCGGCCTCGTATGGTTTTCCGCGGCCACTCCGACGCAAGCTCAGGTAAGAACCAAGATCAGGATCGCCACGGCATCACCGTCGTTGAGCTACCTGCCGATTTACAGCGCCGTCAAAAAAGGATTCTTCGCCAGGCGCGGCTTCGATGTCGAGATGATCCAAATGAGCGCGAGCTTGACCGCTCCGGCGCTGCTCAACCGCTCCGTAGACTACACCACAATCCCCAGCACCATCGCCACCGCCGCTGCCCGCGGCGCGCGTGCGAAAGTTATTTTCTTTGCGTCCGTAAAGCTACAGCACATGCTGCTCGCCCGCCCCGAAATCACATCGGTGAACGACTTGGCCGGCAAGAGAATTGCCGCCGCCGGCTTCGGCAACCTGACTTCGTATGAAATTCAGTTCCTGATCGACCGCTATCGTCTGGGTTCGAAAACTACAATCGTATCCGCTTCGTCGTCGATGGACCGACTCATCGCTTTACAAAGAGGTATCGCCGAAGCCGCGATTATTTCCGCGCCACTTGATTTAAAAGGCGAGGAGATGGGACTAAAGCGGCTTCTGCACATGGGGACGATCTTGCAAATCCCGCAAGCGGGACTCGCCGCGACGGACGTGACAATCAAAACCCGACGCGGCGAAGTGCTGGAAGTTCTAAAGGCGAGCATCGAAGGTCTCGAATACACCTTGTCTGATCGCGAAGACAACAGCGCCATCATCTCTAAATGGATGGCACTCAGCACCAGCCAAGGAGCAAAGGCTTATGACTCTGTAAAAGACACTTACTCCAGAAACGGTGTTCCCACCGACGAGCAAAGCAAAGCGTATATTGCGATGCTTGCCGCAACTGCCGGGATCAGCGCGGACTTGAAACCGGAAATGATTTTCGACTTTTCGCTCGCCGCAGCGGCCGCCAAAGAATTGGCAGCGAAGCGATAACCAGAATTCAGTCATCCTTCATCTAATGCTACATTGATTCTCAATCGGCATTTCCTATAACGCTCGACTCCAGATCATATTTCGTGAGAATCCAAAAGGACGGAGAGAGAAACGTGTCCAAAGCTTTCGGCCTCGACTTCGGCACGACCAACAGCGCCCTCGCCCACGCGCGCTCCGACGGCAGCGTTCGATTGGCGCAGTTTAGCGGGAACACGACGTTTCGCTCGGTTGTTTATTTCGATGAGGACGAAGCTGGCGCATCGCGCAAGCTCCGCGTGGTCGCCGGACCGGATGCGATCCATAGTTACCTCAATGCCAAAACACCGGGTCGACTCATCCAGTCGACGAAGTCATATCTCGCCAGCCGCCTCTTCAATCAGACACAGATTTTCGGCGAAACATACTCGCTCGAAGAACTGATCGGGATTCTACTGCGCTATCTAAG
>DASWCL010000184.1:0-35906 GCA_036390135.1 Binatia bacterium | reverse complement strand
TGACGATATAGCCACCGCCGTAAGCTTTGCGCGTCACCACGGTAACTTTGGGCACGGTCGCTTCCGCGTAGGCATAGAGCAGTTTCGCGCCATGGCGAATGATGCCGTGGTATTCCTGCTCCGTGCCCGGCAAAAATCCCGGCACATCGACAAACGTCACCACGGGAATATTGAAGCAATCGCAAAATCGGATAAACCGCGCCGCTTTGACCGAGGCATTGATATCCAAACAACCGGCAAGATTAGCGGGCTGGTTGGCGACGATGCCAACCGAGCGTCCGCCCAAGTGAGCAAAGCCGACTAAAATATTGAGGGCGAATTCCGCCTGCACTTCGTAGAAGTAACCTTCATCAACCACGGCGGTTATCAGCTCTTTCATATCATAGGGCCGATTGGGATTGTCAGGAACCAAATCCTTGAGCCGGCGGTCGCGCCGCAGCGGGTCGTCGTTGTTCAGACGAAACGGCGGATCCTCCTGATTGTTGCTCGGTAAAAATCCGATCAGATCGCGGATCATCAGCAGGCACTCTTTTTCCGAGTCGGCCGCGAAATGCGCCACGCCGCTTTTGCCCGCGTGGGTTTCGGCGCCGCCTAAAGCTTCCTTGGTGACTTCTTCGTGGGTGACGGTTTTGATCACGTCCGGGCCGGTGATGAACATGTAGCTGTTTGTCTTCAGCATGAAAATGAAGTCAGTGATGGCCGGCGAATAGACGGCGCCGCCGGCGCAGGGCCCCATGATCGCGGTGATTTGCGGCACCACGCCCGACGCCATGACGTTGCGCTGAAAAATTTCGCCGTAGCCGGCCAGGCTGTCGACGCCCTCTTGAATGCGCGCGCCGCCCGAGTCGTTGATACCGATCATGGGCGCGCCATTCTTCATCGCCATGTCCATCACTTTACAGATTTTGTCCGCCACCACGCGGCTGAGGCTGCCACCGAAAACAGTGAAGTCCTGCGAGTAAACGTAGACGAGGCGCCCGTCGACGGCGCCGTAACCCGTCACGACCGCGTCGCCGGGAAATTTCTGCTTTTCCATGCCGAAGTCGGTGCAGTCGTGCGTGCGCAATCGATCGAGCTCCACGAAGCTACCGCTATCGAGCAAAATATTCAGCCGTTCGCGCGCCAGAAGTTTTCCCTGTTCATGTTGACGGCGCGCGCGCTCCGCACCGCCCCCGGCTTCAGCGCTTTGATTGAGCTCACGGAGCCTGTCGAAATTATTCGTCGTGACCATGAAGAAGTTTCCTTAGAAGCGAAATCAGAATCATTCCGCCAGCGAGTGGCGGCATCATAACAGACGAGACTAGTGTGTCAACAGAATTGCACGCGAAGCGCCGCGAAGTTGCGCTCCGCGATCGCTCGCGTTACTATTCCACCAAGACCGCTATTTTCATTTTTTCACGAGCGAAACCTAACCCATGTTCGAAACAAAAAATAATCGCTTCAAAGCGAAACCCATGTCGACCGCCCCGCGCGACACGGCGAAATCGCGAAGCACCCAGGCGATTTTGCTGGTCGCTGCCAGCGAAGGCGACGCCAACATGCTCTATGCGGTCGGGTTTTTCGTTCCCGATCCGTTTATTTTCTTCGAACACAAGAACCGCAAATTCGCCGTGATGAGCGACTTGGAAATTGACCGCGCCAAGAAACAAGCCCACGTCGATCACGTGCTTTCGCTCTCGCTCTACCAGCGCAAGCTGCGCAAGCTCGGCAAGTCGCCGGCAGGGATGATCGACATTCTCGATTTACTCTTCCGCGAACGGGGCATCCGCTCGCTGATCGTTCCGGCAAACTTCTCGGCATTGCTGACCGATCAACTGAGAGCCAAAGGCTTTAGCGTGCAAATCAAGCGGGATCCGTTTTGGGCCGAGCGCGAGACCAAGAATCGGCTCGAAGTGGCGCAAATAACCGAATCGCTGCGGGTGGCGCGAGTCGGACTCGAGGCCGGCATCCGCATGCTCAAGCGAACCAAGACGAAGCGCGACGGTTATCTCTATTTGAATGGAACCCGATTGACTTCGGAGATGCTTAAGACGGCGGTGAACACCACGATTATGGCACAGGGCTGGTTACCGAGCCACACGATCATCTCGTCGGGCAATCAATGCGTCGATCCGCACCACGAGGGCAGCGGCCCGATCAAAGCGAATACTTCGATCATCTTCGATATTTTTCCGCGCTCGCAACATAACGGCTATTTCGGCGATCTCAGCCGCACCGTCGTGCGTGGGCGTGCGTCCGACAAGCTCAAAGAGATTTACGCGACCGTGCAAGCCGGACAAAATATCGGCTACAAACAAATACGCGATGGGGTCAACGGCAAAGAAGTCCACAAAAATATTTTGGCTCTCTTTGAATCTCGTGGCTTCCATAGCGGCCGGATAAACGGTCGCATGCAGGGCTTCTTTCATGGCACCGGGCACGGCTTAGGGTTGGACATCCATGAACCGCCGCGCATTGCTCCGGTCGATGCGATCTTGCGCACCGGTCACGTGGTGACGGTCGAGCCCGGGCTCTACTACATCGGCGTCGGCGGTGTGCGCCTGGAAGACGTCGTCGTCGTCACCGCCAAGGGCAATCGCAATTTAACCGACTGCCCGCAGTTTCTCGAAATTTAGGACACTGTCCAAACCCACGAACGCCATGCGTGTAACTCGGCGACCTCATGACGATGGATGACAGCGAGATTACCGCGCTGATCGCCAACCTGGATCATTCGGACAAGCCAACGATTCGAGCTGCCGTCGATGCGCTCATTCCCATCGCCGCTGAATCTTCCGACCTTCGTGCTAGGCTCTCCGATCGGCTGACTCAATCTGGACACAAAAATTACTGGCCGGTCGCATATATCCTCGGACAATTTCCTGTCCCATCCTACGCCGTCGTGCAAACTTTGCTCGACGCGCTTGACCATCGCGAACCGGACATCCGCTGGGCGATCGCGTTGCTCCTCATTCGCGTCGCCCAACAAAACAGCGAGATCGTCAGCCGCCTGATCGAGCTCAGCGCAACCGGAACTGCCAATCAAAAAAGGATGGCGCTCTACTGCATTCGCGACTTGGTTCTCAGCGATGCCGAGAGCTTGACGGCGTTGCTCAATGGCCTGAACGACTCTGACCCGACTGTCAGAGTGGCTGCGGCCATCTGCCTGAAGCCGAGAGAGGATCTCAAGGACGATGATAGAAATCTTTTGTTGAAAGCTTACTTGGAAGACTCGGATCTGCGGGTGCGTAATGCTGCAGCGATTGTGCTGGCGAATTTGCGTTCGCCTTCGGAAGAGTTTTTAATCGCCCTGCGCGCCGCCAGTAAAAGTAAGGACGGTCAAACTAAAAAAACTGCCGTAGCGGCTCTCGAGTTATTGGAGAAAAGAAGGTCCGCTTCAGCGGAAGCTAAATTCCGCTGAAGCGGACCTCTAGGTGGTCTGAGGGGGATTCCCAGGCTCTAGGCCCGAATCCCCGTCAAAGATTCCGCCTAGAGCCTAGGTCTCAGCCACCTCGCAGACAGTACATTTATCAATCATGTCTGGACCACCTCCTTTCCCTGCTGAATGCAGTTTACGAAAGTGGTTTTGAACTGTCAATAACGATCCGTGAGAATATAATCTCGCGCTCGTTGTCGCTCGCCAAAAAACTTTTTAACCGAATATCCAAAATTGCCGGCGGAGTTTTGTGATCGCTGATCGGGACAAAGCGATGCTCTAGGATAGAATTTGGTCGGCTACTCCCCGTAAAGCTTCTTGAAGAATCCACTCTGTTCCAGCTCTTTCAAGTAACTAACGTCGATGAAATTCTCCGGCGCGAGACTTTTGGCCTTCGGCGTGCGCGAGCCGATTTCATCCAGCACCATTTGAATGCCTTTGAGCGTCGGATAGGGAATCTTCGGCATCACTTTGACGGCGTAGTGCTGATAGGTTTCTTCGAGCGCATCCGGATCGGTGATGCGTGAATATTTGCCGATCACTTTCACCGCGAAATTCTTGTCGGTCTTGAAACGGTGCAAGCCCTCAACATAGGCCCGCACATAGCGCCGCATGACATCGGGCGCCTCGCGCATGTAGCTTCGCGTCGTTACCACACCCGCGCCCTGATAATCGATGCCGATGGTGCTCAAGTCCGCGAGTAAATGGTAGCCAAACTTGGCGGCTTGGAGATGGAGCGGCGAAGCGAGCAACCCGCCGTCGATGGCGCTCGCCGCCAAGCCCGCGAGCGTCTCGGGCGAACCGCCCATCTGGATCAATGCCACGTCACGGTCAGGCTGAAGATTCCACTGGCCAAGAACGTAGCGCAGCAGAAAATCGTCCGAGGTGCCGAAGCGGCTGATGCCGATCTTTTTGCCCTTGAGATCCTCCCGCCGCTTGATCTCCGGTTTGACCATGATCTTTTGCCCCGGCTTGTTGTTGGGACCGGCAAGCATCACCAGGTCCGCGCCGGCAAGATTCGCCTGGATAACTGCGGGAATCGCGATCTCGGAGATCGGAATGTCTTTGGCCAGCATCGATTGGACAATCCGCGAGCTGCCCGCGACGTAGATCAGCTCCACATCCAAGCCATACTTCTCGAACAACTTGGCGTCCTTGGTTACCCAAATGACCGCCATCGAACCAACGGTGGTGGGATAAGCGACTTTGACTTTGGTCTGCGCCTGTACCGACCGAACGTGCACAGAGAGCAAAAACAAAAGCGTGATGGAGAATGTTTTCATTCTTCTACCTGGGAACCTTGAACGTTGAACCTTGAATAGCCGCTACGGATGCACGTCTTCCAAAAACCAATCGGTCGGAATCTCGCGTCCCACTCGCGCCTCCCGTGCGCGCGCCAAAACTTCGCTGCCTACGGCCGCGAATTGCAAGCCGAGACCGACGTTATTGCAAAAACAACTGATCGCATCGTCTTTCGTTCGCCCCGGGTGCCGACCGTTGACTAATTCAGATAATGTCGGAAAATCCCAGATCGCGCGGTCCTCGCGCGTCAGCGGGTGCTGCCAGCCATCCGCGACGTCAGGGATCGTCTGACGATCGACACCGATCACGATCTGAAACGGTTTGGCTTCGCGCCAGTGAATGATCAGCGGATCGGAACGCCTGTAGGTCGTGACGTCGAGCTCGCAAGGCTTGACGCAGGAAACATGGATGCCCGGTTGCAATAATTCGCCGGGAAACAAAGCCGATATCGAATTGGTCGTGCAGATCACCAGATCGGCGCCATCGATCGCCTCCGCCGCGCTATCGGTCTCGACCAACTGCGCCGAGACTTTTGCCGACCACTCATCGACGAAGCGCTGCCGCGACTCCGGCGTCGGGCTAAAAACTCTCACCTGCTTCAAATCGCGAATCATCGACATCGTGACCAGATGCGCGCTCGCCTGCCAGCCGGCGCCAAGCAAAGCCATCGTCGTGGAGTCCTTGCGCGCGAGATAGCGCGCCGCGATCGCGCTGGCGCCGGCGACGCGGAGTTTTTGCACGTAACCATCAGGAAAGATCGCCAACGGCTCGCCGGTTTCCGTGCTGAACAGCATCACCAAGCCAACGAATTTATCACCACCCGCCACCGGCAATTTATCTTTGCGGACGCTGCCGGCTTTCTCGTACCACTTGACGACACTGGAATTGAGCCGCAGCGCGGCGACGTTGCGATTCGGCCATACGCCACTCATCGTTTTGTATTCGTAGAACTCGTCCGGTTTGGTCGGACTGAAAACATCGTAACGCGGCACGGTCGCAGCCATGCCGTTGCCCAGATCGCGATAGGCTTCTTCGAGCACGTCGAGGCAGGCGCCGACGGGCAAAATCTTTTCAATATCTTCGTTGGAAAGAATAAGCACAATCAACCTCCTCGAACTTGCCCGTCATTGTTAGTGCCGTCGCGGTGATATTTCAAGCCGCGCGACGGACGGGTTGACAGCGTACAGCCACGTGTTGTTTGATCAGGCGACGCTGAATGCGATGAGATACTTTGATTGAGCTGCAGCATCTCGGCGATACCGGACGATAACACGCGAATGAAACCAGCATTGAGTCTTCTCGTTGCGGCGTTATTGTTGCACGCTCGCGTTGCACCCGCTGCAGCGCAATCGACAAGGATTCACATCTCTGCGCCTTCGAAATCGCTTTCGTGGTTTCCCGTCCATCTGGCGCGCGACAAAGGCTTTTACCGCGCCGAAGGTCTCGACGTGGATTACGTCATCATGAAACCGCAGGTCGCCCTGCAGGCTCTCATCGCCGGCGACGTCGGTTACACCACCGCGCTCGGTTCGACGATTCGTGCAGCTTTTCGCAATGTACCGTTGCGCGTCGTGATGACAATCGCTGACAAGCCGTTGTTCGCGTTGATCGCGCGCCCAGGTATTACTGGAGTGGAAGACTTAAAAGGCAAGTTACTCGGTATTTCCTCCTTCGGCGCGAGCACCGACACTTATGCCCGCGCTCTGCTGCGTCGCTACAAGCTGATTCCGAACCAAGACGTAAACATCCTGGCGCTCGGCGGCGGTACGAGCCGCGTCGCTGCCATGGAGTCCGGTGCCATCGATGCCGCTCTCATCGAGGCGCCCTATAATGTCATGCTGGAACGAAAAGGCTTTCGCAGAATACTTTTCGTCGGCGACTTGATTCCCTCGCCGTTGGCCGGATTCGGAACGCGGCTAGATAAGATCCAGAAGCAACCGGATGAAATTCAGCGATTGGTGCGCGCCACGCTGCGCGGTATTCAATTGGCCAAGGGCAATAAACCGGAAGCCGTTCAATCGATAATGAAATGGGCCGACATGAATCAGGAATTGGCTGAGGGAAGCTATGCGATGGCCGCGCAGAGTTGGTCAGCAACAGGCGTCGCCAGCCCTCAAGGGCTGCAGATCGCGATGGAGGAAATTCGCGTCGAGCTCAAGCTAGCGATCGCGCCCGATCCGGCCAAAGCCTTCGATTTTACTTTCGTGCAAAAATAGCCGGAACGACGCGGCGCCATTCGCTCTAGCGTTTAGGAATCCAGCTGCTTCATTTTTTGCAGCAGGTCTTTAAGCGAGGACTTGGTGATCACCCGTTCGAATTGCGCCCGATAATTGGTGACAATGCTGATATGGTCGATGACCATGTCGTACACTTTCCACTGGCCATCAACGTCGTGAAGCTCGTAGTCGATGGGAAGTTCATCACCGCTCCCACTCACTATTTTGGTTTCCACACTCGCATAGTTGCCCTTGCGAACTTCCCGTTCGTATTGGATCTTGTCATCGCCCGATCCGCGCACGGAGCGGCCATATCCACGTAACAGCCGTTGAGTGAACGCATCGACAAATTCCTGTTGTTCCGCCAGATCCAGCGCCTGCCAATGGCGCCCCAAAGAACGTTTCGTCATCTCGGAAAAGTCGAAACGGCTGTAAACAAGCGCCATGGCATTTTCAGGCAATCCGGATGCGCGCAGTTGCGCCACCGGCGTATTCACCAGGATGGTGACAAACTGATCGATCGTCGCGCTCAGCTGGGACGTCGGTTCTCCGGCGCAGACGGGAAGCGCAAAAAACAAAGAACTAAATACCAAAATATTAATCAACTTATTGAAATGTCTCATTTAATCTCCAGACCATAAAATCGATCGTTAAGATGTTAACTTTTATTTGGGATGCATGCAATAAGCGGGAAGTTGCGTCCGACATTGAGTTCTAGAGTAGGAAGGCGGTTTTGACGGCGGATGACCGAGTGCTTGTCCCAGTCGGCATCTTTATTTATGCTCGATCGGTCAGAAGGAGCATTGGACGTGTATTATTTCGCTTATGGTTCGAACATGAATTGGCAACAGATGCAGCGGCGCTGCCCGACATCCCAGTTTGTCTGTGTCGCTCGACTGGACGATTACCAGTTCGGCATTACGCGCCATTCGCGACTGCGCGACTGTGGCACCGCCAATATTTTTCCCGTCTATGGAAACGCGGTCTGGGGTATTGTCTATGACGTGAGTGTCGGCGACCTGATCACGCTCGATGGCTTCGAGGATGGTTACCGGCGGCAAGTGCTGCCGGTTTACGCGCCCGGCAACGGCGTCAGTCCGCTGCAAGCTTTGGTTTACGTCGCCGACATTGAATCGAACGTGCCGCTCCCCAACGCTGAATATAAAAGGTTGATTCTCGAAGGCGCGAAACATTGGCAACTTCCCGCCGCGTACCTTTTAGCGCTCGAACGTATACAAAGCGCCGACGATCGATCGTAGACGGCGCAACACGCTTCTGTGAGAACCGATGCGAAATCGCCAGAGCGCGATAGACATGCACTGCCCCCTGCGCTAAGATCAGCGCGAATCCAATTTCGCAGAACCATCTGATGGCCATAACGATTGGCGAGATCCGGGAACAAGCCAAAGGGGTCGCGCGTCATCCTCGTACGCGGAAGATTGCGATCTGGGTGGTTTCCATCTTCGTCGCGATCGGCGTCCTGCTCGGGCTGGTGACTCCGCCTTTGATTCGAGGGAAGGTTGCGGCGGCTCTTTCCGACAAACTGCACCGCCAGGTTTCCATCGAACAAATTCGTATCAACCCCTATGCGATGACATTGGCGGTCCGCGGCTTTCTGATAAGAGAGCGGCAGAGTGAGGCGCCGGCAGTGTCCTTCGACGAGCTTTTCGTCAACCTGGAGCTCCAGTCGCTTTTCCGTCTAGCGCCGGTCATCAAAGAGCTACGCTTAACAAAGCCGTTTATCCATGTGGTTCGAAATGACGACCGGAAGTATAACTTTCAGGATCTGATCGACGAATTCACTTCCGGTCCGCCCGGTCCGTCCGGACCGACGCCGCGCTTCGCGCTCAACAATATAGAAGTCATCGACGGCAGAGTCGATTTTGACGATCAACCGGAAAAAACCAAACACACGGTCGATCAGATCAGGATCGGCGTGCCGTTTATATCGAGTTTGCCTTCGTATTCCGATATCAGGGTCAGACCGGAGTTTTCCGCCGTGATCAACGGTGCGCCGTTTCACCTCGATGGCGCCAGCAAGCCGTTTAAAGATTCCCACGAAAGCACCCTAACCATCGATGTGGATAAACTGGAAATCAAAAAATATCTCGAATACTCGCCCGTGACGCTCAATTTCACCGTGCCGGCGGGGCAACTCCACGGCAAATTAACGGCCAGTTTCCGTACAGTCAAAAACAGTCCTTCCGTGCTTTCGATCACCGGCGATCTCGGTTTGACAGCATTTGAGATGCAGCAAACCAGCGGCGCGCCCGTGCTCAAGCTGCCAAGCTTCGAGGTTTTGATCGGTGACATACAAGTCTTTGCCAACAAGGCCGCATTTAAATCCATCAAGTCGCAAGGTCTGGAGCTTTATTTGAGCCGAAGCCACGAGGGAAAGCTCAATATTACAAGTTTGGTGGAAGTCCAACCGAAACCAGCAACGGCGGAATCGAAAAGCGAGAGCAAGCCGTTCGCTTACTCGATCGGCGAGATTGCGCTCGATTCGGGCACGCTTCACATCGATGACGAGCAACCCCAGCACGCCTATCGAACGCGTCTGGACAATCTAAACATCAAAGTCTCCGGTCTCACCAACGAAGCCGACAAGAAAGCCAATGTCGAATTGTCCTTTGAATCTGAGAGCAAAGAAAAGTTTACACACAGCGGGACCTTGCAACTGACCCCGCTGCTCGCCGAAGGCAAGCTCGATATCGAGGCCCTGAAAATCGGCGCGCTTCGTCCGTATTACGAAAACTCACTCGCGGCTGAGATCAAAGAAGGATTTCTGGACGCGTCGACCGTCTATCGCTTTGAAGCCAAAGGAGGCGAACCGGCGGATATCACGCTCTCGGACCTTAAGGCCAACTTGCGCGCCTTTCGCCTCGAACTCGCCGGACAATCCGAACCGCTCTGGCGCTTCACTTCGCTAGGGGTCAACGACGTCGTCATCGATGTCGCAAAAAAATCGATTGCGATCGGCGCCCTTGAGGGCAAAGATGGCAGCGGATACATTCAACTCGCCGCCGACGGTGTGAATCTGAACCGCATCGTCAAATCTCGACCCGACGCTGCGGCGCCCGCGCCGGCGAAATCAAGCGACGGGGGCGAATGGAAAATTGATTTAAAGAAAGTCGCGCTCGACGGTTTCCGCGTCAATCTGGACGATCGCACCCACTCGACGCCAGCGAAGATCAATCTCTCGGACATCAGCATCCGCGGCGAGAATTTTTCCACGGCGAAAAATCAGCGAGGCAAAGCGATCCTTCGGGCGCGGATCAACAACAAGGGGCTCGTGCGCCTAACGGGCACAGCTTCCGCCAACCCGGTCGACGCCAAATTTGCCGTCGACGGTCGGGACATCGAGCTTCTCCCGTTCCAGCCCTATATCACCGATAAGATGAATTTTCTCTTGACCGGCGGACGGGTCGCGACGAAAGGCGAATTGACCTTCGCGTCGAGCGCCAAGGGTCCGGCGAAAACGAATTATCAAGGCAGACTGGAAGTTGCGGAGTTTGGCACGGTCGAGAAGGATACCGCGCAGGATCTGCTCAAATGGAAGTCGCTTGCACTCGACGCCCTTCAGTTCGACTTGGAGCCGTTTCAACTGCGCATCGGCGAGATCACGCTGGCGGATTTCTATTCCCGGCTAATCCTCGGCTCAGACGGCAAAATGAACTTGCAAAAATTGACCCTTCAGACGGAAGAGCAAAAGGCGGAACCGCCAGCCCAGCCGGTGGAACAACCCGCGCCGCCACCTGCTGAAAACGCCGCAAGCTCCAAGGCCGTCACCATCGGTAAAATCAATCTGCAAGGCGGCAACATCAACTTCAGCGATTTCTTCATCAAGCCCAATTACTCGGCTAACCTGACCAGCGTAGAAGGAGTTATTTCTGAGCTGAAACCGGAGACCGCGGGAGATATCGACCTCAAAGCCAAACTCGACGAGGCAGCGCCGGTGGACATCAAAGGCAAGATCAATCCGCTTTCCAAGGATCTCTTTCTCGACATCGTCGCCGACGCGCGGGAAATCGAGCTGAGTCCAATGACGCCCTACTCGGGCAAATATGTCGGTTACGGCATCGAAAAAGGAAAACTCTCGTTCAACGTCAAGTACAAGCTGGAGAATCGCAAGCTCAGCGCGGAAAATAAAATTATTCTCAACCAGCTCACCTTCGGCGAGAAGATCGAAAGTCCGACGGCGACAAAGCTCCCGGTGCTGCTTGCGGTCGCCTTGCTGAAGGATCGTAACGGCGTGATCGACGTCGACTTGCCGATCAGCGGCTCCCTCGACGACCCGCAATTCAGCGTCGGCGGCATCGTTTTGCGCATTATCATCAACATTATCACTAAAGCCGTCACCGCGCCTTTCTCCCTGATCGCTTCGGCATTCGGTGGCGGTGGAAGCGGCGAGGAATTGAGCTATATCGAGTTCGCCGATGGCCGTGCCAATCTCGATCAGGCGACTCAGGCCAAGATCGCGACCCTGGCAAAAGCACTGGACAACCGCCCTGCTTTGAAGATGGAAATCACCGGACGCTTCGATCCGGCGACGGATCTTGACGGGCTCAAACGAGTTGCCATCGAACGCAAGGTGAAGGCACAGAAACTAAAGGATCTAGCGCGCAAAGGCCAGGCGCCGCGCTCGGTCGACGACGTCCAAGTGGACAAGAGCGAATACGCACAATATCTAAAATCCGCCTACGGAGATGAAAGCTTCCCCAAGCCACGGAATATCATTGGCCTCGCGCAAGATTTGCCGGTTCCGGAAATGGAAAAGCTCATGATGCAGCACACCCAGGTGAGCGACGATGATCTACGTCAGCTCGCCAATCGGCGCGTGCAAGCCGTGCGCGACGCACTCCTCGGCGCGGGACAGGTCAGCGCGGATCGCATCTCCGTCGTCGCCGCCAAGCCGTTCACAACCGAAGAACGAGCCAAGCTCAAAGGTAAACCGAACCGCGTCGATTTTGCCATGAAATAGCCCGGTGCACGTTATGGATTGCCGCGACGGTGCCAGTTTCGGTGCGCTCAAGCGATAAGTTGTAGAGGCGTTGCTTCTGTTATAGACTCAGCTTGCACTCAGGAGGCTCGTCCATGTCCCAGGTCAGAAAAAACGCCAACCCAAAAGTTACCATCATCGCCAGCAAAGGCGCTAACCAAGCAATCAATTACTTATTGGAAGATCGAGACGAATTGGAGTGGCTCGTCGCTATTGGCAGAAATCATAAGGGCGACATTTTCTTCTACGACACCGGCGGTGATATCATCCAGGACTTAGGCGCGCTGGAATACATCAAGGAAAGAATCGTTCGTGATTATTTCGGCGAGTCGGAAGAATGAGCGTTATACAAAGGTTTCTCGAACTCTTGGACCACAGAGCGTTCAACGGTTAGTTCAACCGATCGGAATCTTCGGCTTCACTCGGAGCGGCGGCGCTCCATCGGGCAAAAAATCTTCAAGTCGAACCGTTTCCCAACCTACCGGGCGCAGCCGTTCGAATTCATCGCGGCGCTTGGGATCGCACGCCGGCGGCTTGGTGGCGTCTATGATGACCTTGCCGCCGATCCGGTGCCATCCCGGCGCGCCCGGGTGGCCGAACTCGGGACATGACGGATCCATCGCGTGAATCTTCGCGCCGCGGATCACGATGATATCTTCAGCGGGATTCACCCGCGTATTGATCGCCCAGAGCACCTCCGCGTAATTGAAAATATCGACGTCTTCATCGACGGCAATGGCAACTTTCGGATGCTGATATTCGCTCGACAAAACCGACATCAGCACGTTTCTCGCCTCGCCGTAATAGCGCGGCTTCATCTGCACGACGACCCCGAAGATCCCCGGCATGACCAGAACGTTTTTTACGTCGGCCAAGCCGCCGACGGTGCGTGCCCGGCGGAGAATCTGCGCCGACATCGGCACCTTGTGATAGACGCAGCCTTCGACTTCCGTGCCGTTCTGAATGTTTTTGAAAATGGCGTCATGGCGCATGGTCACGGCCTTGATGTTGACGATGGGATTCATGCCGGAACCGGTGAGGTAATAATCTTGAAACTCACTGAACGGTCCTTCCGGCTCCCGCACCTTCGGCGGGATTTCACCCTCGAGAATGATCTCCGCCCAGGCCGGCACTTCTAAATCAACGGTTCGGCATTTGACCAGCTCGACATCTTCTTGCAGCAACGCGGCAGCGATCTCCAACTCGTCGACGCCGTACTGAGTCGTGGTTGCCGCGGCGAAGTAATACATCGGATGGTGGCCGATCATGATCGCCACCGGCATCGGTTTATCCTGCGCTTCGTACATCTGATAGTTCGCCCACGCGTGACGGGGATAGAGCAGAATGCCGGTTTTCTTCGGCCCCTTCATCTGCAAACGATGAAAGCTCAGATTGCGCTGCCCGGTTTCCGGGTTTTTGGTAATCATCAGCCCGGAACCGATGAACGGCCCGCCGTCGCGGATGCCGGCCTGATGAATCGGCATTTTTGTGATATCCACGTCATCGCCGATCAAAACTTTTTGTTGCACCGGTCCGGTTTCGACCGAGCGTGTCGCACCCAGTTTCTCCGTGCGGCGGACGAATTCTGGAATCATTTCGTCCGCCGTCGTGCCGAAGGCAACGGGAGCCAGCGAGACATCGCCCGGCGCTTGACCCAAACAGCGCCAGCCGGGATAGCCTGGAAGGTTCTCAAACAGCAGCGCCCGGTCGCGTGCCTGCCAGAGTAATGCGCCCATTTGCGTGCGTGGATCGACCGGCTTGGCGATGCGCGCCAAGAGTCCGTTTTTTTCGAGTTGATCGATCCACGTGCGCATGTCTTGAGCCATAGCTCCTCCTGAGCGACTACCGACTTGCGCTTACCCATACCACGGAGCAGCAGTACTCACCACCCGGAATGGAGCGTTGGAGTACTGGAGTGTTGGGATTTCGGAACCATTACTCCATCACTCCATACTCCAGGCTCTCCATATTCGTCTTCTGCGCTTGACTGCTAGCGCCGCTTCCCCTACGGTGCGCCCAATGGCTTCACTCACCGCGTTGTTTGGCATGGAAAAGCTCGCGCCGGAAAAAGCGCGTGCACTCAGCATCGTTTACGCGTCGAGCATCGCGCTGATGATGGGAGTGAATTTCCTTCAGCCCGCCTTGCCGGCGCTTACCCAACCCTTTCACATCAGCGATGCCCAGCTTTCCTGGGTCATGACGTTATTCACAGCGCCGGCCATCGTGCTCTCGCCGATCTTCGGCGTCGTCGCCGACCTCTACGGGCGGCGTTTGTTGCTCGGCGGCGGGTTGATCGTGTTCGGCGTCTTCGGCACGGCGATGGCGTTTGCTCCCAGCTTCGGGTGGCTGCTCGCGTTAAGATCGCTTCAAGGCGTTGGCTTCAGCGCCGTGATTCCACTCACCATCGTTCTGATCGGCGATTTGTTGGAAGGCGACAACGAAATCAGCGGCCAGGGACTAAAAGTCTTCCTCGACCGCATCGGCTATTTTGTTTTTCCGCCGCTCGGCGGTTTACTCGCGACCATCGCCTGGTTTTGGCCCTTCGCCTGCTACGTCCTCACGATACCCGTAGGGATCGCCGCGCTAATCTGGATGCCGGAAACCAAAGGCAAGAGCGGCGAAAACCCCATGACGTACCTCGGCGACATATTGCGGTTGACGCGTCATCCGCGGCTCGTCATTGCTTTTTCGGCCGGCTTTTTGCGTTTTTTTCTCGACTACGGATTTCTCACCTACTTTCCGCTTTTTTTGGTACGCACCCAGGGCGTCTCGACGGCGACGGCGGGATTGCTCTACGTGTTTTTTTCCATCGGCGCGATGCTGACTTCGAGTCAGGCCGGGCGCATCGCCGCCGGCCGCGACAAGGCGAATATCTTGTTCTTCGCTTTCCTTGTCAGTGGCGGGGCGGTGCTCGCAGTTCCATTCATCCACGGCGTCTGGCTGGTCGGCAGCGCGCTTTTCTTCTACGGCCTTGCCAACGGTGTCATATCGCCGATGCAGAAAAGCCTGCTCACGCAAAACGCGCCGACGGAGCTGCGCGGTGGCATCATCTCCTTCGACCGGTTGATTCAACAGGTGTCGAAAACCACGTCCACGTCCATCGTCGGGTTGCTGTTGGTCAGCGCCGAGCTGCCGACGATTTTCTGGCTGCTCGGCATTCTTTCCTTCATCAGTGTCGGCTTGATGGCTTGCTTGCTGCCCCGCTCGCAACCAGCGATTTCCAGCGCGAGCGTGTCTTGAAGCGCCAAGTATAACGCAGAGGAGACGTTTAGTCCGCGCGCGATGTTGGCTGATCCTGCGCGTCGGCGACGCGGCGGACTACCTTTGGAATCGTCACGTCGGCGTTCATGCCGGGTCGCAGCACTTGATCGGGATCGGCAATCACCACATCGGTCTGAAACACTTGTAGCGCTCGCTCCTCACGGGTCGGCGCTTTAGTCGGCACCACCTCCCCCTGGAGGTGGATCCGACGCACGACGCCGGCAAAGTCGGTGTCGGGGAAAGCGTCGACGCGAATCCGCGCTTTGGCACCGGGTTGCGCGAAGCGTAACTGCACTTGCGGCAAATAAGCGCGCACCCACAGGCTTCCCGTACGCACCAGCGTAGCAACCGGCTTGCCGGCGCCCACAAGGTCGCCGGCCTCAAGGTCCAGCGATTCCACCAGAGCATCCACCGGCGCTTTAATAACGGTTTCATCCAACTGGGTCTGAATCCATTGCACTTTCGCGCGCGCCGCTTCCATCGCTGACTTCGCCTGCGCAATCTCTTCCTTGCGAAAGCCGCCGCGCAGCTGGCGGAGCTTGGCGTCGGCTTCCGCCAGGCGCTGTTTAGCGCGCTCCAGTTCTTCTGGTCGGGTGCCCGCCGACAGCAGATCGTAGCGCTCGCGCGCTGTGTTCATCTTGTGCTCGGCTTCCGCCGCTCTTGCGACGGCATCCTCGTATTCCCGGCGGGCGATCAGCTCCCGCTTGGTCCAATCTTCCGTGCGCTGGAGAAATTTGCGCGAGTTTTCCGCTTGAGCCTTTGCCGCGGTCCAATCGGCCTTCGCTTGATCGACTTCCTGACGCCGCGGTCCGGAGATCAACTGATTCAGCTCTGCCTGCGCTTGTTTCGCCGCGGCTTCGGCCTGCTCGATTTCTTCTCTGCGATATCCGGCGCTGAGCAGAGAGTACTTGGCCTCTGCTTGGCGCAGGGTCGCTTGCGCCTCCGCCAACGAGGCGTCGAGCTCGTGGGGTTCCAAAAGCACCAGCGGTTCTCCCGCCTTGACCGTCTCGCCTTCGCGGGCAATGACTTTGAGCACCCGGCCGCCGATCTTCGACCCGACGTGAACGTTATCGGCTTCGATGATGCCTGAGATGACAAAAGAGTTCTCCGTGCCGGCATAATTCCACAGCGAATAGCCAGTGCCGAGGATCACGACAAAGACCACGAGGGCGATCATGAAAGTGCTGCGCTTCATAAATTTGTTTTTGCAAGCCGCCCAAACAACTAAAAAGCTTTGAACTCCTTTTCCTCGCGGCTTCCGATCTCCAGTTGGATCGTCGTGTGTTCGATGTTGAAGCGTTCTTTAAGCGTGTCTTCGATGCCGTTCAAGACTTGATGAAAATCGCCGCCATTGGCCACCACCGCGTGCGCGCTCAAGGTAAAGATGTCGGAGGTCACCGCCCAAATATGCAGATCATGCACCGCACTGACCCCGTCGACCGCTTCAATGGTCTGCCGCACTTCTTCGAGACGAATGCCTTTCGGTACCGCCTGCATCAGCACGCTGAGCGAATCCTTCACCAGGCTCCAGGACGAAAACAAAATCAATAGGCTAATGAGAACCCCGATGAGCGGGTCGGCAAGGTACCAGCCGGTCCTCCACATCACCACTCCGGCGACGATGGCACCCACCGAACCGACGGCGTCGCTAATGACGTGTAAGAATGCTCCGCGCAAATTTAAGTTGTGATGATGCCCGCCGTGCAGAATCGCCGCGGCGACGAGATTCACGACCAAACCGAGCACGGCCACGATCATCATGCCGTAGCTCTGCACCACCGGCGGATGAGAAAAGCGGCTATACGCCGCCGCGAAGATAACGCCGACGATCAACCACAGGGTCAAGCCGTTGAACAGCGCCGCCAGGATCTCGACTCGGTGGAAGCCGTAAGTGCTGCTGAGTGTGGCCGGACGCCGCGCCATGCGAAACGCAAACAGGCTCAAGCTCAACGCGCCGACATCGGACAGCATATGGCCGGCATCGGATAACAGAGCCAAGCTATTGGTGAGAAACCCGGCGATCAACTCGGCGAAAAAATAGAGCGAGCTGATAATCAATGCCCATTTAAGCCTCTGCGTCTCAGTGTGCCGTGCCATAGCGCCGTGTTCGATAGCTAAATTACTCTGTTGAAAAGTATGGCTCAAGCGGGCGCGAGAATAAAGGACAGAAAGGCGAGACAATAGAGTCGAACACTTGGCGTACGCTTTAACATCCGCTAGTTGTCATGCTTACCTTTGCTTTGTTTTTCCTCGCGCAAGATCAAAAAAAACATTTTTCCTTGGCGATTCATATATCCGGCCGATCCCTCCGCTTCGCTCCCCGTGCCGAAATAAATGTCGGCGCGCTGCAAGCCGCGAATGGCGCCGCCGGTATCTTGATTGAGCACCAAGCGGTCAACGGGCTGCCAACCGGCCAAGTGGCCGGCGCTATCGAGAAGCGGTATCTCGGTTTGAATCAGCGCGAGCGCTCCTCTGGGAAATAGCCGCGAATCGGTCGCAATGGATCTTCCGGCGGTGACCGGTACTTCCAGGCTGCCGAGCGCTCCCGCCGGATTCACGCGAAAAAAAACGTAGCTTTCGTTGTAAGCGAAGATCTCGCTCTGCGCTTGAGGATGATCGTCCAAATAACGACGCAGCCAGTGCATTGACATCTCTTCCTTGGCGACCTTGCCGTCGTCGATGAGCCGTCGGCCAATGCTGCGATACGGCCGGCCATTTTGTGCGGCGTAGCCGACGCTCAACGGCGTACCGTCAGACAAGCGAATAATGCCGGAGCCTTGGATATGGAGAAAAAATAGGTCAATCGGATCTGCAACCCACGCGATTTCAAGACCGCGCCCGCGGAGCGCACCCTCGTCGTCAATCTGCCGGCGCGTGTAATAGGGCAGAAATTGCTCTCCCTCGGCTCGGCCGACGATCCTTTCGACGCTCAGTTGCGGCACGAGGGTCACTTTTTCGGCGTTGATGAGATCCGCCGGCTTGGCGTAAATCGGATAACGGAATTTTTCCGTCGGCACGAGACTGCCGTCGATCACTGGCTGGTAATATCCGGTGAATAAAACCTGCGACAGCTGCGGATCCGCGCTCGACGGCACGAGCTCGAAGCGCGCGTTGACTTCACGCGCAAAACACTCCTTGCACGGCCATTGATCGAGCAGCTTTTCGAAAACCGTCAGCGAATCTAAAATCTCCTTTGCGGTAAACCGGCGCGGCTGCTCGCCGACAACGCGATCCTGGGGCAACTTTTGCAGGTAACCGATACTGTATTGTATGGCCATGCGCAAGGAATCCTGATCGAAACCGTCGCTGAAGACGGCCGGCACAGATCCGCCCTGGGTCACAACGGGCGCCGGCGGCAGCGCACAGCTGGAAAGAACGAGTCCTAAAAAAGCTGAAGAGCAAAAACAGCCAAGAAGCTTGAAGCGAGAAAACATTTGCGAGAAACTTGCGAGCGTTGGATTACCAGGACATCAGAAAAGAAGTCGGCCGAATCGTCGATCGGCTGCCGCGCCGATTTCGCGAGCAGCTGCGCAACGTCGAATTCGTCGTCGAGAAACGCCCTTCCATCACTCTCCTGCGGGCCGAAGGGCTTGATCCGAGTCACGATGCGCTCTACGGGATTTATCAAGGCGTCCCGCTTCCCGACCGATCGAGCCTCGACCTGCCATTGCTACCCGACAAGATTACCATCTTTGCCGAGCCGCTGCTCGAAGACTTTCCCGATCCCGACGAGTTGCGCGAAGAAATCCGCCTGACGGTGCTGCATGAAATCGCTCACTACTTCGGCATGGATGAAGAGGAGATCGAGGATTTAGGCTACTAGGTTTCGCCGAATTCCGAGTCCAGCGTTTTACCGGACAATTCAAAACCCGAGACACAAACCCCGAAACGAGTTAGTCTCTGATATCTTGTAAAAACCACTCGGTCGGCAGCTCGCGACCGAGTTTTTTTTGTTTTGCCAGCTCAACAATTTTTCCGGCGCAGGCGGCGAACTGCAGTCCTTGAGTACCGGCATTGATGAAATACGTCACCTGCTGGTCGTTCATCCTCCCTGGAACTTTTCCCGCTCGCACGTCCATGAAGTATTTAAAGTAGTCTCCTTTATAGTTATCGACGGTCGGATTTGGAATGCGCGCTCGTTCCTCAGGCTGCCCGGCAATGTAGCCGACGTTGCCGTGCAAACGAATCATTCCCTCGTCCATCGCCTCAATCGTATTCTTGCCCAGCTTGACCGAAAGGTCGCATTTCTTGATCACCCGGGGTCCGATCTCGCAAGCGCGCACGGAAGTGATATGCGCACCCTCCTTTAGCCACTCCGGGTCGTCGAAAACCGTCTGCGTAGAATCCGTGCAGGTCGCCACGATATCCGCATCGCGCACAACTTTTTCCGGGGTGTCGACGGCGACGACCTCAATGTCTAGTTTGCCCGTCATCTCTCTGGCAAACCGTTCGCGATTCGTCTGGGTCGGGCTATAGACTTTCGCGCGCCGCAGCTTGCGCACTTCGTAGAACGCTTCCAAATAACTGCGCGCCATGCCGCCGGAGCCGAAGATGCCGACATCGCAAGCGTCTTGGCGAGACAGATATTTCGCGCCTAAGCCAGCGCAGCCGCCGACACGCATATGCTGGATCAGTCCATCGTTGATAATCGCCAAAGGCTCGCCGTTGCGCACGCTGAAGACCATCACCAAGCCGCACCAGGTGCCCGGCTGCACGCAGTACTTCTCTTCGGTCTCGCCGTTCGGCCAATAGACGACGTCGGATTTCATGCGAATGGCGAAGACGCCGATCTTGCGGCTCGCTCCTTCCATCGTGCCCCAGCGATAGTAGCCGTCCGGCCGATCACACGGCATCCACAAATCCAAACGCGGTCGAAAAACCGCGTCCCCTTTGAGCAAATCGTCGTAGCCGTCTTCCAACGCCTCGAGACAATCTTTCATCGTGAAGAGCTTCTCGACTTCCTGGTTGTTGATCAGTAGCATGGCGTCCTCCTGATATCGGAGTATAACAAACTGCCCGCTTTGAAAAGGTTAACCGCGCGAATTCCGCGCCGTGGAATTTGATTTGACAACTTTCCCCATTATCGCAATTATAGGCCGAAATTCACGTCGAGAGGAGAGAACATTGAAAATCTTAAGATTCAACGATGATAGAATCGGCGTCATCAAAGACGGCAATAGGGTCGTCGACGTGAGCGACAGCGTGAGCGCGCGCAAGGCCAAGGGGCCGCAGCGAGTGATGGAAGAAATCATCGAGGGCTGGCGCAAATACCGGCGCCGTTTTGAAAAGATTATGGCCGAGCAGAGCGGCGTCCCGGTGGACAGCGTGCAGATCCACTCGCCCCTCGCTCGCCCCGGGAAATTTCTCGCGGCGTTCAGCAATTACATCGATCGTCCCGGCCGTACCGCGGATAATTTTCCCAACGAATATTTCTACAAGTCACCGGATCTGGTGGGACCCGGCGAGAGTGTCGAGCTGCGCGACATTCCGGCTTGCGTCGTTTATCAGCCCGAAGCCGAGTTTGCCTTTGTCATGGGTAAGACCGCGGAGAACGTTCCCGCGAACAAAGCGCTCGATTATGTTTTCGGCTATGTACCGGTCTTCGATATCTCGACGCGCGGTCTTGTGCGGCGCACGCAGTTTATCGGCAAGGGCCAAGGCTCCCACGGCTGCTGCGGGCCATGGATCATCACCAAAGACGAAATCCCCGATCCGCACAACGTCGTCGTGAAATCCTGGAACAGCGGCCAGCCGCGGCAAAATTACAATACTAGCGCCATGGCGCATAAGATACCCAACCAGATCGCTTGGCTGACAAAGTTTCTTCGGCTCAGTCCGGGCGACGTCGTTGCGACGGGAACTTTCCACGAAGGATTGATGCCGTTGAATCCCGGCGACACGATCGAAATCGAGTTCGAGAATATGGGACGCGCGAAATTCAACGTCGGAGGCAACAGCCCGCGCAAAGAAGTGGAATGGCTCCCTGGCAAAAATCAGCCGACGCCGCCATCGGGCGGCGGGATTCATCTCGTCTGACGAGAAAGGCAGAAGGCGGAAGGATAAAGAATGAACTTTTTTCATCCTTCCGCCTTCATCCTTCATCCTTTCTTCTCATCATCCCCCAGTGCCAAGACAAAAGCGCGCGGTGCAGGAAATTGAAGAGCTGATTGAGCGCATAACCAAGAATCGCTAGAGCCAACATTCCCGCATACATCTGCGCGACTTTAAATCTTCTCTGTGAATCGAGAATAAAATAGCCGATGCCGTCGGTGCTGCCGACCATCTCTGAAATCACGACCAAAATGAGCATAATCGGCAAGCTCACGCGCAGGCCGGTCATAATCTGCGGCGAAGCGGCGGGGAGGATGATTTGCCGGATCGTCTTGGCGCGGGATAAACCGAAGGTCCTCGCGGTATTCAGCAAAACCCAATCCAGATTGCGCACGCCGTCTATGGTGTTGAGCAGAATCGGCCAAGCGCAGGAAAAAAAGATCACGAAGACCTTCATTCCGTCTTCCAAGCCAAAGAAGAGCATCGCCGCCGGAATCACAACCGGCGGCGGCACCGGGCGCAGCATTTCAATGACGACTTCCAACAAGCGGTAGACTGGTCGATACAATCCCATGACGATCCCCAGCGGGATAAAAATCGCCGCGGCGAGAAAGTACCCCGCCGCCGCGCGCCGCATGCTGGATAAAATCTGCATGGGGATCTGGCCCGACGCCGTCAACTCCCAAAAGATCCCGACAATCCGGCTGAGCGGCGGCACCACGAGCGGATTAATCAAATCCGCTCGCGCGACAAGCTCCCAGCTGAGCAGTACACCGGCGAGAAACAAAACACCGTGGAGTTTCGTCCTGCGCATCTCAAGCCGCTTGCCGCGCCATCATGCCATGGCGCCACTTCATTGCCTTTGCTTCTAAAGCAAGAAATAGCCGATTGAGCGCGTAGCCGAGCACTGCGACGAGCAAAATGCCAGCGTACATATTGGCGCTGTTCATTGAGCGTTCCTCGTCCAGGATAAAAAATCCTAAACCCTTGCTGCCGGCCACCATTTCGGCCGTGGTGACGAGAATCAGCGCAATCGAAAGGCCGATGCGCAGACCGGTAACGATGTACGGTGAAGCGGCGGGCAAGACGACGTGGCGCAGAATTTTGCGCCGGTTAAGACCGAAGGTCCGGCCGGTCTGAATCAGCACGTCTTCGATATGTCGCACGCCGTCGATGGTGTTGATCAGGATCGGCCAGACGGCCGCGTAGACAGTGACCGCCACGATCATCGAATCGCCGATGCCGAGCGCCAATATGGCGACAGGAATGATCGCCACCGACGGCATGGGCCGGAGCAGTTCGATCAGTGACTCGACCAGAGCGTGAATAAAGCGAAAATAGCCAAGCACGATCCCTAGGGTGACGCCAATCGCAGCCGACAAAATGTACCCTTCCAAGAATCGGCCGACCGTGACGACGAAATGATTCAGCATCGACCCGGATTGTGCCAAATGAGCGAGCGCCGCGAGCACGCGGCTCGCCGGCGGGAGATAAAGTTGAAACTTGGGCGCCGCGCGCGAACCCAATTCCCACAAGAGCAGCAGCAAGCCGAAGCTCAGCCAACCTGACCAATTGATGTTTTTTAGCTCGTGCACGGCGCGATCAATTGCGAATCTTGCGGTAGATATCGTTTCTGATTTCCATAAAGCGCGCTTCGGCGCGGGTGCTCACCTGATGGCGCGGCCGGGGGAAGGTGATTTTGATTTCATCGATGATCTCACAGGGGCGCCGGCTCAACACCCAGATGCGGCTCGACAGATAAATCGCCTCTTCGATATCGTGAGTGATGAAGACGATCGTCGTTTTGAGCTCCGCCCACAGCGCCAGCAATGAGTCTTCGAGCTCCAACCGGGTCAGCGCGTCGAGGGAGCCGAACGGCTCATCCATCAACAACACTTCCGGCTGATAGGCGAGCGCGCGGGCGATCGCCACGCGCTGCTGCATGCCGCCGGAAAGCTCCCAGGGATAATGATTTTCGAATCCGCCGAGGCCGACGAGCTCGATTAGCGATTGCGCTTTAGTGCGCGCGTCGGCGGCATGATTGCCGCGCGCCTCCAGCCCAAAGCACACGTTGCCGAGAACCGTACGCCAGGCGAACAGCGACTTGTTGTACTCCTGGAAGAGCAGCACCAAATTCGGCGGCGGACCCGTGACATCCTTGCCGTTCACGATCACGCGGCCGGCGCTGGGCGCCAAAAGCCCGGCGATCGACATGAGCAGCGTCGTTTTGCCGCAACCCGAAGGCCCGACGAACGAAACAAATTCTCCCGCCTCCACCTGGCAAGAAATATCGCCGATAGCGATCGTGGTTTCGCCGCCGACTTGGCGGTAGCTCTTTGATAAACTTTGGACTTCGAGGATGGCCACGAGAGAAGATAAGTGGAGCGTTGGAATGGATTATTGGAATGATGGATTAATGGAGTATTGGATTAGGAACGCATCACTCCGACATTCATCGTCCCGGTTTTTCTCACGCCTTCGGCGCGATGTCGCTGATCACGTCTCGGGCTTTAATGGCTCGGGAAATCAATTTGTACTTTAGCGTTAAATCGATGGTGACCTGGACATCCTTTTCCGATACGGCCTTTTCAAACAGCGGATAACCAATCTTACCGACCATATCCGGACTCAAACCCGACCACTTGATCATCGCGCTGCGCGCGCCTTCTTTGTCCGCATGGACGGCATCGATGCCGCGATTGATCGCGCCCACGAACGCCTGCGCCGTCGTTTTATTTTTTTGAATCCATTTATCCGACGCGAACCAGCTCGCGATCAAAAACTTCGGCACGACATCGCCCCATGGATTCGACAGCACACGGATCTCCGGCTTGCGCGCCGCCGCGGCAGCAAAGGGTTCTTGCACGCTGATCGCGTCGACCTTGCCGGCAACCAGCGCAGGCTCCATTTGCGGAAACGGAATCTCGACGAATTTGATTTTGCTCGATCTGCCACCGTTCTTGTCGACCCAAGCCATCGCCATCAAATGAACGATATTATTGAGCGTGTTGACCGCGACGGTCTTACCTTCAAGGTCCTTCGGGTGTTTAATCGGAGAGTCTTTCAAGACCTCGATGGCGTGCGTCTCGTTGCTACCCTTGACATTGGTCGCGCCGCCGGCGATCAGCTTAAAATCGAATCCTTCAACGACGGCTTGATAAAGCGAAATCACATTCGTCCAACCAAACTGCAGGTCGCCGGACGTCACCCCCTGTACGATCACCGCTCCGCCGGCCATCGGCACGGGCTCGATCTCCAGCCCTTCAGCCTTGAAAAAACCTTTTTCCATCGCCATAAACATCGCCGCGTTGTCGACGATCTTCATGTAGCCGAGCTTGCCCTTGGTTTGAGCCCAACTGAGACCACGCGCAAGCGGCCATGCGGCGATGCCAACGGAAAGTTTGATTAAAACATTTCTGCGGCTTAGGGTCATGGGAAACACTCCGCTAAATTATCTCCGGTTAAACCTGCTCAACTCAAGGTCGCTTCATAGTACAACCGCGCAAATAATGAAAGAGTGGCTAAAGAGCCCAGATGAGCCGCTTGGAGGGTTGGGGATACTAAGGTAACCAGCCGATAAAGCTAATCTGCCGGCCGGTCTCACTGCGCTCGCGCCGGTAGGAGAAAAAATCATCTGTGGCGCAGCTGGTGCAAGGGCCAACTTGAAAGAGTTGGTTTCCGGGGACGCCGGACGCACGGAGAATGTCTCGATTAAGCCGGCGCAGGTTGACAAACGATTTTCCTTGTCTGACGTGGATGCTCGGCGTAGTCAATCTTCCCCACGTTTTCATCAGCGGAACCGTCACATCCTCTTTCACTTCGTAACAACAAGGCCCGATAGACGGACCGAGCGCAACCTCCAAATCGTGCGCTTCAAGATCATATCGACTCTTGAATAAGCGCACCGTCTTGGCTGCGATCCCCACCAAGGTGCCGCGCCAGCCGGCGTGCACGGCAGCAACCAACTTCCGCTTCGGCGCAACGAAGAGAATCGGCACGCAATCGGCGGTTAACACTCCGAGATAAATATCTCGCTCGCTCGTGATCATTCCATCCGCGTCGCCCGCCTCTTTGAGGGTCCTGTCTTGGATCTCGACGAGGTGATCACCGTGCACTTGGCGCATGGTCACGATTCGGCCGTCGTGAATGCCGACGGCAAGCTTCATATCGCAAACGTTTTGACTGACGATCTTCGGATCGTCGCCGACGCGGTAAGATACATTCAGCCCGGCGTAAGGCCCGATACTCTTGCCACCGCGCCGGCCCATGAAGCCGTGCAACAGACCCGCATGACGCGTCCATGAAGGTACTTTTAACTGGCTCATTTCCATAATGGCAATTATGGTCGGTCGTTTAACAACGTGCAACGGTATGCGTGAACCGGTGATCCGGAGGTTGAGATTGTTTATTATTATATTCGTGTGTATTGAATTCGCTGCAACGGCTGCGTCCCAGTGATATGGGCCAGAGTTTGTTTTTTGAGTTTTGAACTTGCCGAAGAAATTAGACGCTAGTAATCTGAGGACCAAATGACCGACGGCAAATACAGCGACACGCTTAGGCAGCCGGGATTTTTTGCTTTTTTCTGCACCCAATTCCTCGGCGCATTCAACGATAACTTTTTGAAAATCGTAGTTTCGTTCGTCGCGCTGGATTTTGCCGCCAGCCGTGCCAGCGGATACGTCGAGCTGATCGCGTTTCTCTTCATTTTGCCCGCCGCGCTGTTCTCAGGCTACGCTGGCCATTTCGCTGACGTTTACAGCAAGCGAACCATTCTCGTCACGGTGAAGATCTTTGAAATTTTCATCATGCTCTTCGCTCTCGGCGCCTTCGTGACCGGCCATATCGAGTCGATGCTCGCCGTCGTCTTTCTCATGGGACTCCATGCCGCTTTTTTCAGTCCGGCGAAGTACGGCATCTTACCCGAGATGCTGCCCGAGAAAGATCTGTCGCGGGGTAACGGGCTCTTGGAAATGAGCACTTTCATGGCGATCATTCTCGGCACCTCGGTGGGTGGCGCGATCTTCGCACTGTGGAAGCACAACCTGCCGCTGATCGGCGTCTTGATGATCGGCATCGCTGCTCTCGGCACCCTGACGAGTTTGCGCATCACGCGCGTTCCCGCGTCCGGCGCCGCGAAACTCTTACTTCTCAATCCCTTTGGCGAAGTCATCGACGGTCTGCGTCGTTTGCGAACCGAGCGACCGCTCTGGCTTACCGTGATCGGAATTTCGTATTTCTGGTTCCTCGGGGCGCTCGTTCAGATCAACATTCTTTTCTTCGGCAAAGAATTGTTGCATTTGGACGAATTTCACATCGGGCTGCTTGGAACGTTCTTGGCGGTGGGCATCGGCCTGGGCAGTCTCGCGGCCGGTCGTCTGTCTGGCGATCATATTGAACTGGGCTTGGTGCCGCTCGGTTCTGTTGCCATGGGGATTTGTCTCGGCTTGGTCGCGCTTTCCGCTCCTTCCTATCCGCGCACTTGCGCTTCCCTTGTCCTGTTGGGGCTTTCCGCCGGCTTGTTCGCGGTGCCGCTGAACGCGCTTTTGCAGCAAAGAAGCGGCAAAGAGGAAAAAGGCCAGCTTATCGCGACCAATAATTTTATGAACACCATCGGCATTTTTCTTGCTGCGGCGGTTCACTGGATTCTGAAGACGCATCTCGGCTTCTCGCCCGATACGATCATATTGTTGACCGGTGTGGTCACTTTGGGCGGCACGGTGGCGATCCTCTATTTCCTGCCTGACTATTTTGTCCGTTTCATTCTCTGGTTGGTCACTCACACGGTTTATCGGATCAAGATCCTTGGCGCGGAGAACCTGCCGCTTCGCGGTCCTGCATTGCTGGTGTCCAACCATGTGTCTTTTGTCGACGCGCTGATGATCGGCGGCGCACTGCCGCGTTTCGTGCGCTTTATGTTGCACCGCGACTATTACGACCTCAAATGGCTGCACTGGTTTTTTCGTCTCATGCGCTCGATTCCCGTCTCAGTAACCAACCGGCGCGATATTGTCCAATCGCTTAAGCACGCGCGCAATGAGTTGGACAACGGCCACGTCGTCTGCATCTTTGCCGAAGGCGCAATTACCCGCGTCGGCCATTTGCTCCCGTTCAAACGCGGCTTCGAAAGAATTGTCCAAGGAACCAACGTCCCGATCATACCGGTTCATCTCGATCAACTCTGGGGCAGCATTTTTAGCTTTAAAGACGGGCGATTTTTCTGGAAGTGGCCGAAAAGGTTTTCCTACCCCGTGACGATCTCTTTTGGATCGCCGCTTCCCTCCAATGCGAGTGTGCATGAGGTCCGCAACGCCGTCCTTGAGCTCGAAAGCAACGCGATCGACTGCCGCGAAAGCACCGCTGACCTCCTCCACGCCAAGTTCATCCGGATCGCGAAGCGAAACTGGTTTTCCTTCTGCATGGCCGATACCACCGGGATGGAATTGACTTATGGCAAAATGCTGATCGGCAGCCTCATGTTCGCCGGCTGGGTAAAAAACCATTGCCCGGCTCAGGCGATGATCGGGGTTATTTTGCCGTCCTCGGTGGGCGGCTCGCTGGCCAACGTCGCCATACTCTTGGCTGAAAAAGTGCCGGTGAATTTGAATTTTACCTCAGGTGCCGAGGCGATGGCCACGGCGATCGCGCAATGCCAGATTAAAACCATCGTTACATCTCGTGCGTTCCTATCGAAAGCGAATATCGACGAGATGGAAGGGATGGTTTTTGTCGAAGACATTCGCACAACGTTCACCGGCTTGCAAAAATTCGCCACTGGGCTAAAGGCCTTTCTCGCACCCGCAAGCTGGTTGGACCGTCGTTACGCCAAACAGCAACGACCCGACGATCTCGCGACAGTGATCTTTTCCAGCGGCAGCACCGGCACACCCAAAGGCGTGAAGCTGTCGCACCATAACATCCTGTCGAACGTCGAGGGCATCGCTCAGGTCATCCATTTCACGCCGAGCGACCGCATCATGGGAGTCCTACCGCTTTTTCACTCATTCGGTTTCACCGCGACGCTTTGGCTGCCCCTGTTGGAAAGGTTTGGCGCGGTCTACCATCCCAATCCCACCGACGCCAAAACGATAGGCGAAACGGTGCAAAAGTATAAAGCCACACTGCTGATCAGCACGCCGACTTTTTATGTCAGCTATTGGCGCCGGTGTACCAAGGAAGAATTTGCCAGCTTGCGCTATCTCATAGCGGGCGCCGAAAAACTGCGCGAACAGATTGCCCAGGGCTTTGCGGACAAATTCGGCCTGACGATCCTCGAAGGTTACGGCTGTACCGAGCTGTCTCCGGTGGTTGCCGTCAATACGCCGGACGTCGTCGACGGCAAGGAAAAACAGATTAGTCACAAACCCGGCACGGTAGGTCATCCCATTCCGGGTGTTGCCGCAAAGATCGTCGACCCAGATACAGAGCAGCCACTCGGCCCAGACAAAGAAGGCCTTCTATTGATCAAAGGTCCGAATGTCATGCTCGGCTATCTCGACCAGCCCAACCTCACCGCTCACGTGATGCGCCGCGGCTGGTATATCACCGGCGATGTTGCAGCGATCGACGAAGACGGCTTCATTCGCATCACCGACCGGGTGTCACGTTTCAGCAAGATCGGCGGCGAGATGGTGCCGCATATGAAAGTCGAAGAAGTGATCAATGAAGTGCTTGGCAACGCCGCCGCTGTCGTCACGGCGCTTCCCGACGCCCAGCGCGGCGAGAAACTGATTGCCTTCTACACGCAGAACGGCATCAGCCGAGATGAATTGTGGATAAAACTCAATCGAACGGAGTTACCCAAGCTCTGGATCCCCAAGCGGGAAAATCTTCATCAGATCGACTCGATTCCGGTGCTCGGGTCGGGCAAAGCCGATCTTAAAAGAGTAAAGGCACTGGCACTGGAAAGAGGCCACGCATCTTCTTGAGTCCGTATATTTGCCGTATTTGTTTTCAATCATTCATCGGAGGTGGTAATGGTCGCCGTGGAACAAATCCTCAAGCACTTAGAGAATGCAACGGGCGAATTTAAGGAATCTCCTGAATACCGCGAGCTCATAGCGGGAAACGCTTCGACTGACGCCGCCCACGAGTTTATCCGTAACGTTTTTCGTACGCACTATCTCTCTTCTCACATCGTGGCTCTCTGCTTTGCCGCTCTGCCGTCAAGCGCCGCTGGGTTATTAAAAGAAAATCTCATGGAAGAAATGGGCCGTTCGGAGAACGAGAAGCCGCACTCAGCGCTGCTGTTGGAATTGGCGCGCGGCGTGGGATTCGCTGACGGTGAGATTAACGAACTGGTCGCCGACGCGCGGAGACGGGTCGCAATCTTCTGCTCCACCCGGGTGCCGGTCGCGACCTTGCGCGAGCTTTGCTTGTCCGTTCTGCTCGAAACCATGAGCTTCGAGTTCATGCTGTCCCGCTGTTCGAGCGAGATCGCCGGAGCCCTAACGAATTTCTATTCAATGCCAAAACCTGCGTTGCACTGGTTTGAGCTTCACTCAGAAGTCGATATCCGGCACGCCGAGGAAGGCGTGACCGTAATCCAAGACTATTCGGACTTTCACGAAATTTCTGACTCCTTATTTGACCACATCGCCGGTTTAACCCTTGGCGATAATCTTTTCGTGCGTCATTATTTTCCGCCGATCTCGAAACAACGAACGCGAACTAAAATAGCCCCGCTGAAAGCCCGACGCATCGAATCCGTAACCATCTACCAGCTGCGCATCCCGTTCCACCAGGCTTTCCGCCACGCGCTCCAGAACCGCGAAGAAAGTGACGCGGTGATTGTCAAAGTCATCGGCAGCGACGGTAGCACCGGCTTTGGCGAGAGCTTGCCCCGCTCCTACGTTACCGGCGAAACCACGGAAACCATGGTCGCGCGCATTCGCGAGCATCTAGCACCAAAAATTTTGGGTCGCACTTTTGCGCCTGGATGGGAAATTTTTGAACAGCTTCCAACCCTAATGCCGGACTGGACACGCAGCGATAAGGGTGCAGCGTCGGTCGTTGCCTGGAATGCAGCGTTTTGCGCCGTCGAATTGGCGCTGCTCGATTGGAGCCTGCGCGCCGATCATTGCGCGCTGGCGGATTTGCTTCCTCCCGCGCGTTTTGAAGTCGTCTATAGCGGCGTGATCTCTGCTGACGAGCCGAAGGACGCCGCTGCTCTGGCCAAACGGATGACGCGGTTTGGAGTACGCCAGATAAAAGTAAAAGTCGGCACCGACGACGACACGGCACGACTCGACACCGTGCGAAAAGCGGTCGGCGACGAAGTCGACCTCCGCGCGGATGCCAACGGCGCATGGAGCACTGACGAAGCAATCGAGCAATTACGGCAACTCGCCAGATTCAAATTGTCAGTGATCGAGCAGCCGGTGCCCGCCGATGATATCGAAGGAATGAAGCGCGTGCGCGCTGAGAGCAGAGTCCCCGTCATGGCCGACGAATCCCTCGTCACCATCGACCAGGCGCGCCGGCTCATTGAGCTTGGCGCCTGCGATTACTTCAATATTCGCCTCTCGAAAAATGCCGGTATCGCCGGCAGCTTGGCCATCGCCAAGCTCGCGCATGAAGCGGGCATCAAGATCCAAGTCGGCGCGCAAGTGGGCGAAACCGGTATCCTCTCGGCCGCAGGCCGGACCCTTGCGGCGTATTTGCCGGCGCTCGAATTCGCCGAAGGCTCCTTCGGCACTTGGCTCCTCGCCGAAGATGTCACGTTCGAGAACGTCGCTTTCGGTTTCGGCGGGCGCGCGCCGCTCCTGAAAACACGCGGCCTCAGCGTCACGGTCAGGGAAGACGTGTTGGAGCGCCTCGCAACCGCCAAACATGACGTGCGCCGATAGAGCGAAATGGGCATCCTTCTAAGAGCCGCCGGATTTTTTACGCGCCGCCAGTGGACGCGCTGGCAGAATCTGACTGCCAAGCCGCAAGAATGCCAAAATCACCTGCTGCTCGATCTCGTCAAACGGAATCGTGCCACGCGCTTCGGCCGCGATCACCGGTTCGACGCGGTTCGTGCTCTCAGCGATTATCGCATGCAAGTCCCCGTCGGCGACTACGAGCGTCTGCGTCCGTACATCGAGTGCGCGCAAAACGGCGAGGCGAATGCGTTGACAGTAAAGCCGGTTTTGATGTTCACCATGACCAGCGGCAGCACGGGCGAACCCAAATTGATTCCCGTGACCGAGACCAGTCGCCGGAATCATCGCCAACTCACCAGATTTTGGTATTACCGCGCGCTCGTGGATCATCCCGATCTTTTTAGCGGCAAGCTACTCGGCCTCGTGAGTCCCGCCGTCGAGGGCCGCACGACGGGCGGCATCCCTTTCGGGGCGGCTTCCGGATTAATCTATCAGAGCAGTCCGAGCTGGATTCAGAATGCTTATGCGACACCCTACGAGATCGCTGAAGTGAGGGACTTCGAAGCCAAGTATTATCTCACCATGCGCTTGGCGCTGGAACATGACATCACGTTTTTCGGCACGCCCAATCCGAGCACGATTCTCAAGCTGGTTGAAAGTGTCAATCAAAATAAACACGAGATTATCAAGGACATTTGCGACGGCACCATCACGGCACGGTGCAATCTCCAACCCGAAATGCGCACGGCGCTCGCGGGCCGTCTCAGGAAAAACCCGGCGCGCGCGAGGAGACTCGAATCTTTAATCAAGAGCGACGGGTCGCTCCGCCCAAGAGAATATTGGCCGCGACTGCAACTGATCGGTTGTTGGAAGGGCGGTACCGTCGGCGTTCGACTGAGAGAATTCGCCCGCTGGTTCGGCAAGGCGACGCCGGTGCGCGATCTCGGCTATATGGCGAGCGAGGCGCAGATGACGCTGCCGATCTCCGACGAAGGATCGGCCGGGATTCTTGCTATCGATGAAAATTTCTATGAGTTCATTCCCGAATCGGAAATTGGCAGCTCGGCGCCTACGATCCTTACCTGTTCTGAGCTCGAGGAAGGAGCGAGTTACTATCTCGTTCTCACCACACCCGCCGGGCTTTACCGCTACGACATCAACGACATCGTTCGCATCGCCGGCTTTTTCAATCGAACGCCGCTCATCGAATTCGTCCGCAAAGGACGCGACGTCACCAACATCACCGGCGAGAAGCTCCACGTCAACCAAGTGATCCAGGCTATGGCGCAAGCACAGAGCGCCGCGGGCATCGCGGTTCAACATTTTCGCGCCTGTGCCGATATAGAAAAATCTCTTTACACTTTCTTCGTGGAATTGGACGGTGTCATGCCAGCTCAAGAACGTCTCATTCAATTGCTGCAGGAACTGGACGCGTCCCTGCGCGCGCTCAATATTGAATATGCCGAGAAACGCGAGTCGCGGCGGCTCGGCGCGCCGGTACTATGTGTGATGAAATCGGGCTGTTTCCAGCGCAAAGCCAATGCCGCTCTCCAGCCCGGGACGCGCGACGTGCAACTCAAAGCCCAACTTCTGAGCTCTATTCCTGAGGAGGCGAGCGAAATCCAATTTGTCGTGAGGACGGCCAGTGAATTGCTGCCGTGAAAGCCGCATCGATTCCGAGCGGGCACGGCTCCGTTCTCGCGTTTCTCACTCTGCTATTTTTTTTTCGCGTCTTGGGCCAAGCTCTTGTGGTATTTTTTTCGGTCAGCTGGCTACCTTCTGTTGAGCAGTGGGCATCCGGTCTTATTGCCTATCCCACTCTGCTGGCGATTCAGGTGGTCATGTTAATCGCCATGGTCAAGATCGTCTCCGACGTCTGGCGCGGCAAAGGGTTTTTTGCGCAGACGCGAACGCGTTTGGCGGGTTTTCTCGTCAGCTTCAGCGCGATTTATGCGGGCAGCATGCTGCTGCGCTACATTATAACCATGATCTTGCGCCCGGAAATGCGCTGGTTCGGCGGCACGATACCGATCTTTTTCCATTTCGTCTTAGCCGCCTTCTTGTACGCGTGGGGAAAATTCCACGTTCGCGAAGCGATATTTGCAAGCCCTGACAGCGCATGCTAAAAACGGTCTGACTTCGGAGGTAGGAATGGATTTTCACCAGTTGGCCGACAAAGCGCTCCAAGGAATTATTCCCGAAAGAGATGAATTAAAAGCGGTATTGGACGCGACGGACGAGGAGTTACCGGAGTTGGTGAGCGCGGCATTTAAAGTGCGCCGCCACTATTACGGTAAGCGCGTGCAAATACACGTGTTGCAGAACGCCAAGAGCGGCCTTTGTCCCGAAGATTGCCACTACTGCTCTCAATCCTCGGTTTCCAAAGCACCCATCGACCGTTATCCCTTCATGTCCAAAGAAAAACTCGTCGAACGTGCGAAGCAAGCCAAAGCCGCCGGCGCAGTGCGGTTCTGTATCGTCAACAGCGGCCGCGGCCCGACGAATAAGGAAATCGACGACATCGCTGAAGCCGTGCGCGAGATCCGCGCTCAAACCGGCATGAATATTTGCTGCTCCCTCGGCTTGATGAACGAAGAAAAAATCCGCCGGCTCAAAGACGTCGGCGTCGGCCGCGTCAACCATAATCTTAATACGAGCCGCGCGCGCCATCCGGAAATTGTCACGACGCACACCTACGACGATCGTGTGGCGACGATCGAAAACGTCAAGCAGGCCGGCGTCAGCACCTGCTCCGGCGGCATCATTGGCATGGGCGAGAGCGACGAGGACATCATCGACCTGGCGTTGTCGCTGCGCGCCATGGACATCGATTCGATCCCGATCAACTTTTTAGCGGCGATCCCAAAAACTCCATTCGAGGACAAGAAAAATCTCACGCCGCAGCGTTGCCTCAAAACGCTTTGCCTTTTTCGCTTCGTCAACCCGAGCAAAGAAATCCGCGTCGCCGGCGGCAGGGAGATTAACTTGCGCTCGCTGCAACCGATGGCGCTCTATCCGGCGAATTCGATTTTCGTCAACGGCTACCTGACCACGCCGGGACAAGAAGCCTCTGACGCCCATCAAATGATCTCGGACCTCGGCTTCGAGCTCGATTCACCGGCCGCGATTTAAAACTCTCTCAGCTTAAGGCGAAAATATTTTTAGGAGATCGCCATGCGATATCTTGGACTGATCGTCGCAATGTTTTTTGCTAGTACCGCTGCCGCCGCATCATTCGACCCACCCAAGCGCAAATCCGGCCTCTGGGAACTAAAGATCTCAAGTGCGCAGGTAAAAGCCGATCATGCAATCCAGCAGTGTATCGACGAGAAAACCGATGACCTGATGAAAAAAGAGATGGGCGAAAATCAGAAAACGCAGTGCAGCAAAAACGAGATGCACAAAGAAAGCGACAAGATCGTCGCCGAATCCGTGTGCAAACTCGAAAACAGCACGGCGAAAACCCGCGCAATTTTCACCGGCAACTTCGACTCCGCCTACAAAGCCGACATAAAGAGCACTTATGAGCCACCGGTGGGCGGAATGAAAGAGGCGTCGTCAGTGATAGAAGCGAAATGGCTAGGTCCGTGCAAATCCGGACAGAAACCAGGCGATATCGTGATGCCCGGTATGCCGAACCTCAACATGGACGCGATGAGAAAAGGCGGGTCGAAAAGACCGTAAATTTACGTTCTGACCCGGTTACTCGCCAAAAATCGCTAGTGATTGTGTAAATCCCGACTCCCTATCTCTCACTTTGTTTCCATCAACGCCCGCAACACTTTTTCTGGAGTGATCGGCAGATCCCGAATGCGCACGCCGACGGCGTCGTGAATCGCGTTGGCAAGTGCCGGCGCGATGGTTAAAGCACCCGTCTCACCCACTCCCTTTGCGCCGAACGGCCCATCGTCGTGCGGCACCTGGACGACGATCGATCGAACCGAGTCCGGCATGTCTTTGATCGAGGCGACTTGGTAGTCGAGCAGCGAACCATTAACGAGTTGACCTTCTTCGAAAATCATTTCCTCGAACATCGTCAAGCCAAGATGCATTACCGCAGCGCCGACCAGCTGCTGCTCGCAGTGACGCGGATTGATCGCCGTGCCGGTGTCGCCGACGCTGATAAGTTGCAACACTTTCACGTGGCCGGTTTCTGTATCAACTTCGACTTCCGCGGCAGTCGCCGAAGGAAACCAGTACTCAGTACATTTTTCCGACTGACCCGTTTCCGGATCCATGTGCGCCGCCATCGGCTGGCAGACAGCCTCGGCGGCGAGTGTCGTGCCGAGACTACCAAATTTCGCCAGAAATATTTCACCGATCGCCATGCCGCGCTCTTCCATACCACGCACGACAACTCGTCCGTTGCGCAGGAGCAAATCGTCAGGACCGACTTCGAGCTTCGAGGCAACCACCTCGCAGAGTTCCATCTTTATTTTTCCTGCAGCCATGCGCACGGCATTGCCCATGTGATAAGTCGAACGGCTTCCGGCGGTGATCGTGTCATACGGGGTCACGTCAGTATCGGGCTGAACGATGTGGACGCGCTCAGGTGCAATGCTCAATTCCTCGGCGACGATCTGTCCCATCGTCGTCTCGGATCCCTGCCCCATCTCCACGGTGCTGCTGAGCACGTTAGCCGTGCCATCGGCGTTGAGAATGACGATCGCACCCGAAATGGACGGCGTCAGCACCGCTTTCACGCCAGCGGCGATGCCTTTGCCGCGGCGTTTCGTTCCGGTCTGCGATGGTTTGGGCGTTGACCATTCAATCGCCTGCGCCGCTCGTCGGATCGC
>DASWCL010000183.1:0-5674 GCA_036390135.1 Binatia bacterium | reverse complement strand
GCCCGCTTTGGATCGCTATCGGATTTTGGCGTGAGATTGGCTCTCAAGCGCCTCAACGTCCCGCTATCCGATGTGACGCTTCTGCAACTCGGCGGCGGTCAAACTGCGCGTTTGGCCGCGCTCAAGTCAGGCGTCGTGCAGGCAGCGATCTTTGCCCCGCCGATCACGCGCGTCGCGAGAGAGCAAGGGTTTTACTCGATGCTAGATATGATCAAAGAGAAATTCGAGTATGCGGGCTCGGCCATCGCGGCCAGCGGAGCATTCTTGCGGGAAAAGCCCGACGTCGCCGCCCGTTTCATGCGCGCTTACGTCGCGGGAATCCACTATGCAAAGACGCACAAAGAAGAGAGCATGCGCATCACCGCACGTTACATGAAACTGGATTTTAGCAAGGATCGCACGAGCTTGGAGGAAACCTACAACATCTTCATTCACGACGTCGTGCAGCGCAAACCCTATCCAACTCTGGAAGGAATTCAGCGCGTGCTCGATCAGATTGCCGAAAGCGATCCAAAGGCCAAGACCGCAAAACCGGAACACTTCATCGACACTCGGCTGCTATCGGAGTTAGACCGGAGCGGCTTCATCGACGGCCTTTATAAATAGTCTAGTTGTTTGCTCGCCAGCGCAGACTTTATATTAGCCCCGCAAAGGATGCTCCATCGAGCCACAGCATTTCGCCGACTTCGTTTCTGACTTCCTCCTCAATCTGACCGAAAGCCGAGACTCTACCCCGCATACTCGCGATACAAATCCTCGATTTCTTGCTTTACCTGACCGATTTTCTTGGACAGCTCGTTGATCCGACCGAGATTATTACGATTGGCTTCGATCTCGAGTTGCTCGTGGTATTTTTGTAACGCGGTTTCAGTTTTTAGGATCTGAGCTTCGAGCTTCTCGATTCTAGCTTTTTCTCTGCGTTCCGCTTTTTCGCGGTCTTTTTTTTCGTTGTAATGATTCCGTGAGGTAGGCTTCTTCCTCGCGCCGTTGCCGTCGCTCTCGTCCTCCCAGCCGATCTTTCCCAGAAATTCGTCATAATCGGAATCGAAGACATCCACCTTGCCGCGATGGAAGACGATCAGCTTCGTGGCCAGGGCGCGGAGAATCCGTTCGTTATGTGTGACAATCAGTAAAGCCCCGGGGAAGTCTTGCAGGCTCTCGATCAAGGCATCAATGGATTCCATGTCGAGGTGGTTGTTGGGTTCGTCCAACAAAAGCAGGTTGGACGGATGGGCGAGAATCTTGCCCAAGAGGGTTCGGCTTTTTTCACCGCCCGACAACACGGAGACTTTCTTGAGCGCTAAATCGCCACCGAACATCATCGTGCCGCAAATGTTTCGCACCTGGGTGCGTGTTAGCGCCGGATTGGTCTGTTCGATTTCTTGTTCGATGGTCAGCCTGGGATTGAGCCGTTGAATGTTGGTTTGGCCGAAGTATCCCAGTTTCACGTCGGAATGAGCCTTGAGATCGCCGGTTACGGGCTTGAGTCCGCCGGACAGCACGTTTAACAACGTCGATTTGCCTTTGCCGTTGTTGCCGATCACGCCGAATCGGTCGCGGGCATTGATGGTCAGATTGATATGCCGAAACAACAGATGGTCGTGCGTGTAGCCGAATGAAATATTGCGCGCCTCAAGTAACGTTTTGGCAGCAAAAGCGGCGTGTCTAAATTCGAAATCCAAAGACTCGATCTCGGCCAGCCCGTCGAGTTTGGGGAGCTTTTCAAGCATCTTGATGCGCGACTGAACCATTTTGGCTTTCGAAGCCTGCGCTCTAAACCGATTGATAAAAGCCTCGGCATGAGCCCGTTTTCTATCTTCGTTGGCGCGGGTTTTCTCATGGATCTCGTCTTCGAGGACGATTTGCCCGTACGCTTTGGCGGTGCCGCCCTCGAATTTGCGAATTTTCTGGCGATGGATCACCGCGGTGTGCGTCGTGACGCTGTCCATAAAGTCACGATCGTGGGAAATCAAAATCAGCTCGCCGTTAAAATTGGCCAGGAATCTGGCGATCCAACGAACCGACGTGATGTCGAGGTAGTTGGTCGGTTCGTCGAGCAAAAGCAGATTGGGTTCGGAGAGCAGGAGTTTGGCCAGGTTGATACGAATCTGAAAACCGCCAGAAAACTCGCGCGGCGCTTTTTCGAGATCGGCGTGAGAAAATCCCAGGCCGAACATGATGGCTTCCGCTTTATAAATGGAATGAGACTCTTCTTCCGGCAGTCCCAGCGCTGCTTCCGCCAAAATCGTCGGCTGGGTAAAGTGCAGATGCTGCTCGAGATGGCCGATGCGATAATTGCGCGGGATCGTGATCTGTCCGGAGTCGGGCTCTTCTTCTCCTAAAATGAGTTTAAAGAGGGTAGATTTACCGTGGCCATTTCGGCCGACTAGGCCCAAACGCTCGCCGGCATTCATCTGCAAAGTGACGTCGGTGAAAAGCTCGCGCGCGAAATACGACTTGGAAAGCTGGTTGATCTTAATCACGATGGCCTTTTTCAGTAGAGGATAAAATTACGTTAACAAGCGGACGGTTCGGGAATTTAATTTGGCAACCGTGCCAGGATGTCGCGGTGGAGCATTCGGATAACTTTAGCAGAACATCGGGCATACTTCGAATCTGCGGAAATCCCTCCTAGCCTCCCTCTTACAAAGGGAGGAACCTGAGTGCTGCTAGGGCAACATCCCTGGCCAATCGCTGATGCCCGAAACAGGAGACCGCAGGATGAGGCGGATTAGGTTGGTTAAGAGTGTCCTTTCCGCGGCGCAAACGTCTGGCCCGACCCATCACGCCTGACGGCCGTATTCGTATCACCAAAATCGCGCCTGAAGTCTATTCTGCGATTATGACGATTTGTCTCCTGGAACAGTGGTTATAGAGTTGTGATCCTTATTTTTAACGGCTGCGAAGGGCTCCAAGGTAGGTACACGCGCCGGATGCTATCTGAATAACGAGGGCCAACTGGCGACCTTGATGGTCACGAACTCGGCCACAGTGAAGAATTCACGAACGCCTGCTCAGGTAAGCAAGAGTTATATTCCAGCGAGAGGTACGGTTAAAAAGAGGCAGCGTGTACGAAAAGATTATCGCCTACGCTTGCGTGCGAGTTTTCGCGTTGGCTTGGTATCCTTGGCTTCTTCGGTCGGCGTACCGGTGGAACCTTCCAATTTCGGTTGCACATTGTCGTTGATCCATTTTTGATCCCACCACTCGACCGGTAAGACCGGTAAGCCATGCAGATAGACGCCAAAATGAAGGTGATCGCCAGCGGCAAAACCGGTCTCACCGGTATGGCCGATGGGCTGACGCTGCTTGATTTGATCGCCCACTTTGACGTCGATCGCGCTTAGGTGAGAGTAAAGCGTGAACAGCCCGAGGCCGTGATCGATGATCACCGTGTTGCCGTAAATGCCCAAATTGCCGACAAACGCGACCATGCCGCTGTTGGCGGCTTCTGCCGGGTAGTGTTTTGTGACCGATAGGTCGTAGCCGAGATGATAAGCGGTGTCTATCGCTTCGCCGTTGTAGACGTACGTGCGCGCATCGGCGAAGTTCGCTTCTACTTTCGAGTTGCTGAGCTGGGTGAATGCACCATGCCAAAGAATCGCCGGCGTAGTCTTCTCGGTAATCGATCGAATTTTATCTTCGTTCTCTTTTCGAAGGTCTTTATTCACTTTAATGAAAATTTCTTTGGTGCTGCCTTGCCGGGCGGCAACGTCGGTTAACAACGGCGCGACCTTCTGCTGCATGAAATCGTCTGAGATCTGGATGGTGCTCTTTTTATATTTTACGTTCTTGAGCTCATAAACCAGTCTCATCTCTCTGGTATTGCCGGCCTTGTCCGTGGCAATGAGCGATGCTTTTTCATTTTCCGCGACGTTGTACGGGTGCGCAAAAAAAGCAATGTAATAGTCGGGATGTTCTTTGATTTGGCCTTTGTAGCCGGGAAAGAAGTAGTTGCCGATCTTTATGCCCGTCGTTGTCGTATCCGGCGAAGGTTTGTAAACGATCACGCCCACGCCGCCGAAGTTGACGTAGCGGTCGTCGGCGAGGAGTTCCAAAGTCGGCGGCGTGATGTCGATGGTCAGATTTTTTTGGATTACGGTTTCATTGCCGCGGAAAAAATTCCACCAAGACCGGTCGCGGGCACTAACCCGTAATACTGCCGGACCTTCCTTCAAGCCAGTGAGCTTTGACGATAACGCCAGGGTGAATTTTTTTTGCAGCACCGGTTGATCGTACTGTTCGGAGGCGAGCGTGTGCTCGGTGCCGCCGGCAATCAAAACGGCGGAGAACGATTTTAAGCCGGCACCCTGCTCGGTGACTTCGATCTCAAGCGGCGCAAGCCCGATAGTGTCACTGTCCGGGGTAATCCTTATTTGCGGACGGTGCCACTCGAAGCGCGGCACCGCGACGTAACCTCCGGCAAGGATAATGACTGCCAGAATCACGAAAACGAGACCGCGGCCGGGCGCGAAACGTCGTCTGGGTCGACCAAATTCGAGAGCGCTCATGATTGAGATAGGTTAAGAAGGGTCGCGGAACAGCTCCAGCGCTAAGATAAACGTGGGTCGCAACGATGTCAATGAAAGTCTTGCGCAACGCGGACCTTTAATGAAGGTATAGATTATTTGATGGCGCACAGGCACCCACGAGCGTGAAGCGGCTCGCTAAAGCATGCCTTTATCGTTGAAGCTAAAGAAACGGTCGCGGCCGATCACCACGTGATCGAGGACTCGTACGCCCATGACCTCGCCGACTTCTTTCAAGCGCCGGGTGATATCGATGTCCTCCGGGCTCGGCGCCGGATCGCCGCTCGGATGGTTGTGCACGAAAATCACCGCGGCGGCAGAATCGCGGATCACCGGATTGTAGACCTCACGCGGATGAACCAGGGAAGCCGTGAGCGAGCCCTCGGAGATTTTTACTTCGCGGATTTTTCGGTTCTTGTTATTGAGCAGCACCACGTAGAAAAGCTCACGCTTTTCAGCGCCGAGATTGTCGCGAAAATGATGATAGACGTCCTCTGCGGAGCGAAGCGGCTGGCCGGTTTCCCATTTTAGGCTGCCGATGCGTTTGGCAATTTCGAGACATGCCTTGAGTTGCGCGATCTTTGCCGGGCCGATGCCTTTCACTTTGCTGAGCTCTCCGGAGGAGGCCTCTTCGATGCCCTTTAATCCGCCGAATTGATGAAGCAGCAGGCGCGCGTGGTCGATGGCGCTCTCACCGGTGCTGGCGTTGCCGTTTCTTAAGATAATCGCGAGGAGTTCGGTCTCGCTCAGTGATTGCGCGCCTCGCGCGAGCAGTTTTTCCCTCGGCCGATCTTCCTCGGGCCAATCTTTGATTGTCTGGTATGAAGCCATACGCGCCTCGGGCATAGAGGCACTCCGCGATGCCAGCCGAGGCAATCGTCTATCACAGCGCGCGCTGTTTAGTCCAGCGCTCGGAGCGCGAGGCCTTTCAAGTACTCGCCTTCGGGATGATGCAGGCTTACGGGATGGTCGATGGCATGGCCGAGTCGCTTCACCAGCGCGACTTTACGCTCGGCGTCGACGGCGGCGCCGAAGACGACTTTCTGAAACAGGTCGATGGAAAGATGCTGGGAGCAAGAAAAGCTGAGAAGCAATCCGCCAGAATTAAGGTGCTTGAGCGCGTGCAGGTTGAGAAACTTATAACC
>DASWCL010000182.1:0-7907 GCA_036390135.1 Binatia bacterium | reverse complement strand
CACGGCTGCTTAGCAGCGGCGCTCATGCAGGTCGATAGCTTGATTAAGTGATCACGCTCTCGTAGTTCTCTGTTGATGCGGTTGGGTTCCTTGAGCTACGACGGCTGGCTTCTCCTCGCCACCTGCGGCGTGCGCTCGTTTGCTTACGGTTTTCTTTCGGTTATTCTCGGTCTTTATCTCGATGCCGTCGGACTGAGTCCGGTGGCGATCGGCTGGATTTTTACCGCAGCGCTGGCGGGCGGCGCGGTGATGACGATCGTCATCACCGCGGTCGCCGACCGGTTCGGGCGCCGAGCGCTCTTGATCGTTGGCGCGGTCCTAATGGCGTTGGCCGGTTCGGTCTTCGCACTCAGTCATGATCCGATCCTGCTCACGATCGCCGCTATCTTTGGTACGATCAGCCCATCGGGTAAAGAAGTTGGTCCGTTTCTTTCGATCGAGCAGGCAATACTGCCGCAGACGACCCGCGATGAGCAGCGAACGGCGATTTTCTCAGCCTATAATCTCGTCGGATCATTCGCCGGTGCGGTCGGCGCGCTGGCTGTAGCAATTCCATCTTTCCTCTCGCTGTCGACAATCAACGGTTATCGGTTCTTGCTTTGGGGCTACGTTAGCGCGGCGATGGTTTTGGCGGTCTTATTTGGATTGCTATCGCGACAGGTGGAAACAAAAAAACGCGCCGACCTTCAAGGCCGGCCATACGGCGTCCACAAGTCACGGCAAATCGTCGCCAAGCTTGCCGGCCTTTTTACCTTGGACGCATTTGCCGGCGGATTCATCGTGCAAAGCATCGTCGCTTACTGGTTTTATCTTCGTTTCAAAACCGACTTGAACTCGCTCGGCGGAATCTTCTTCGGCACCAATTTTCTCTCCGCCCTGTCTTTTCTCGCCGCGCCCGCGATCGCGCGGCGATTCGGATTATTAAACGCGATGGTCTTCACCCACCTGCCGTCGAATTTCCTGCTGTTGTTGGTGCCGCTGATGCCGACACTCGAACTCGCCGTCATCATGCTGCTTGTGCGCAATTCGCTATCGCAGCTCGATGTGCCGACGCGCCAGTCTTACACGATGGCCGTCGTCGATCCCGATGAGCGCGCCGCATCGGCGGGCATTCTTTCGGTAGCGCGCAATGCCGGCGCTGCCGTGGCACCCTTGTTTACTGGTGCAATACTGGCAGTTCCGACACTGGGTTTGCCGTTCTTGTTGGCGGGCGGATTGAAGATCATTTACGATCTGTGGATCTTCGCAGTGTTTCGCAATGTGAAGCCACCTGAGGAGAACGGATAATCCCACGCGGCGTTGATACGAGGTTAGTCGGTGGCGGTTGATTCAGATCACGGTTCTCCGCATGCCTTTTTGCCAACAAAGCCATCACGCATACTTCATCAGCGCCATAAAACCGAAATCCATGTGCAGCTGCATGTGGCAATGATAAAGCGTGAGGCCAGGATCGTCCGCGATGAAATCGATTTCGGCGCTTTGGCGGCGCGGCACGTTGACCGTGTCTTTGTGGATGCCTGATGTCGTCTTTCCGCCGATGCGGGTGATTTCAAAGGTGTGGCGGTGGAAATGGATCGGGTGATCATCACCGCTTCTATTTTCCATCGTGATTCGGTAGCGGTGCCCTTCTTTCACCAGCAGCGGATCGACGTCCGGCCAGGATTTGCCGTTGATCGTCCAACGATTAAAGCCGCCGTGACCGCCGACGATTTTTTCAAAGACAAGATTGAAGCGATGATCGGGTTCAGGGCTTGGTGTGCTAGCTCCGAAGACGGTGTAGTCCCAGCCGCTCGACGCAGGTTTCGACCACTGCGGCGTGCCGCTCTGTCCTGAGTATTCGACCACGACGCCCATACCCATTTCTCGCATGCTATCTTCCGTCGCGCCGAAGACCCACACTCCTGGTTGTTTCATCTCGACGATGGCATCGACCCTTTCCGCGGGAGCGAGCACCAAGACCGGCACCGCACGCGGATTTGGCACCGGGTTGCCGTCGAGTGCGGTTACATTGAAATCATGCCGAGGTAGCGCGAGTCGAATATCGTCCGTCGCGCTCGCGTTGAGCACGTGAAACAGCACGCGCTGGCCGGCGCGTACGCGAATCGGCTCGCCATGGCCGAGCGCTTTGCCGTTGAAAGACGCGGCTCGATACATCACCTCCATGCCGTTGTCCGGCGGCGGCCCCTTTTTTATGTCCTGCATGCTGACGAATTCCGGATTCCACTGATGCGCCGCGAGAAAAACTTCTTGGTCATAATTGCCGGGATCGTTTTTGGGTTCGATGTAGAGGAAGCCAAACTGTCCGGAGTACAGGCTGCGGCGCAGATCTTTGCCGGCGAAGGCATGGGTGTGATACCAGCGGGTTCCGCTGGGCTGCGCGGTGAACGAATACTGACGCGAACCTCGCGCGGGCACCATCGGCGTCCCTTCTTCCATCGCGCCGTCGACTTCCGACGGCACGTAGAGGCCGTGCCAATGCACGAGCTCGGGAACGTCGCTGTCGTTGTTTACGTCCACGACGACTCGCTGGCCTTCCTTCACGCGCAGCAAAGGTCCCGGTGCGCTGCCGTTGTAGCCGGTCGTCTGGACAATTTGGTTCGGTGAAATTTCCAGTTTGATCGGAGCGATGCGTAGGGAAAAATTACCGGCGCTTCCAGATTGCCTTAAGGCTGATGTAGAAGACAGGGCATTTTGATCGATTGGGAGGGAGCAACCAGGAGAGAAAATTGCCGCGCTGGATAAAGCACTCAGACCCGCGAGGCGGAGAAAGTCACGACGTTTCATGAAGTCACCTTTACAAAGAGTCTAGCGCGGTCTCGATGCAGCACAATACTGCCCGCGATGCGCGCCGAATCGGCGGACGCCGGCTACCGATTACATGCGCGGATTCCGTTCGGCGAGTTCGAGTTCATGACCGTCCGGATCGCGGATCCACGCGCTCAAGTCCATACCGTCGGATCGCTGCTTGAGCGGGCGGACGAACGTAACGCCCTCCTTTTCCAACACGGTGCAGAGCTTGCGAAGATCACTTGTGTCGATACCGACGTGAATATTTGCCGCGGTCACCTGAACGGGCGCATTCTCGCTGGTGTTTTGAATCAACTCGAGAAACGGCTCGCTCGCTTCGTCACCATAGCCGACAAGACCGACTTCCACTTTGCGAGCTTCGCTCGCGTGGCGCTCTTTCAGTTTCATGCCGAGCAAACGCGTGTAGAAGGCAACGGACCGATCGAGATCAGCCACCGGCAACATCGTGTGGTGGACGCGGAAACTGAGATCTTTGACTAGACAATCGTCATGCATAAATTCCCTCCTTTTTTTCAGATACGAGCGATTACTTCACCACCGGCTGCCGTCAGCATGACCACCAACCACGGCGGGCATTTCCAAAACATGAGGAGAGCGAAAGCAACAAGACCCAACCCGAAGTCCGCGGGGGCATAAATCGCGCTCGTCCACACAGGTTTGTACAACGCGGTCAGCAGCAGACCAACGACAGCGGCGTTGATTCCTTTCAGCGCGGACTGGAAGACCGGCTTCGAGCGAAGCATATCCCAAAAAGGAAGCGCGCCCGCGATCAAAAGAAACGAAGGCAAGAAAATCGCTACCAGCGCGAGAGCTGCTCCCGTCCAACCGTTGGGTTCGGTCGCCATGACGGCACCGAGGTAGGCGGAAAATGTGAAAAGCGGGCCGGGTACGGCTTGTGTGGCTCCGTAGCCGGCGACGAACTGCTCGTTGGTCACCCAGCCCGGTCCGACGACTTCGGTTTGCAACAGCGGCAAAACCACGTGGCCGCCGCCGAAAACCAGCGAGCCGACGCGAAAAAAACTATCGAAGACTTCGAGCGCATGGCTGGATATGATTTGTCTCACAAGAGGTAACCCGACGAGAAGGGTAAAGAAGACGATCCAAGCGGCTACTCCCAATTTTTTTCCAATCGGAAAGCGCATGTGAGAGAGCGACGACGAGCTTGTGCTCGGAAAGATCCACAGTCCAACTAAACCGGCAATGGCGATCGATGAAAGCTGTCCGACAGCATTCGGCCACGCCAGCGTGATGATCGAAGCGATGATGGCAATCGTCGCGCGCTCGCGATCGGGACAAAGCGAACGGGCCATTCCCCAAACCGCTTGGGCAACGACGGCAACGGCGACAATTTTCAGGCCGTGCAACCATCCGGCATTCGTGGCGTTCGCATGCGCACCCATGCCGAGCGCAAAAGCGACGAGCGCCAGAGCTGACGGCAATGTGAAGCCAATCCAAGCGGCTATTCCGCCGAGCAGACGCGCGCGCGCGATGCCAATCGCGATGCTGACCTGACTGCTGGCGGGTCCGGGCAGGAATTGACAAAGCGCGACGAGGTCGGCGTAACTTTGCTCGTCGATCCACTTCCTGCGTTGAACATACTCCTCATGGAAATAACCGAGGTGAGCGATCGGACCACCAAAGGAGGTCAGTCCCAATCGCGTCGAGACCCAAAGAACTTCAAAAAATGACCCCTGGCTCTGACCGCGTATGACTTCGTCGGCCGTGACCTCAGCGTGATCACTCATAGTGTTCCGCGACCTCTTCGAGAGAGCCCTCGGCGATTGCCAATGCCTTCAAAGCGGTTTCAAGATCCTCGCTCGGACGAGCCTTGAGAAATTTTCCACCCTGGACTCGCAGGTCATTAACGACTTTCTGCCATTGCCTAGCCTGACGATGCGCTTTGGGATTTGGCTTGTGGCGAATCTCGCCGCCAAGACCTGTGTGTTCTAGAGTTTCTTCCACCGCGTGCCCAGCGATCTCGAGCGCGAGTACTCCATGTTCCAGATCCTCATAGCCGGATTTGGCGTGAATTGTCTGCAGCTTTTTTTGAAGTTGTTTTAACTTTCGTTTAAGATTCCTCAGTTGATTTATTTGCGCTTGCGCCAGTTGAGTCATTTTCGGACGCCTCCTTTTTTCGCTTAATACAAAATCACTTGGCTAACGCCTCCCATTGCTGATTGGCAACCGGTGGCGCAACAGGTCGAATGATACGGATGAACTTAAAACCAGCTTCCGTGTGACAGCCATTGCACGCGCTGAGTGTGTCGTCGTAGGATTTTTGAAATTCAGTTGGGCGTTTGCCCTTTATCGATTTGTCTAAGTCGGCCACTTGGGTCTGAAGAACAGAGTCGAGAACGTTGGAGATTTTGATTCCGTTTTTCTCGGCGTTTAGGGCTTTTGCAGCTTCCATTGTCTCTTTCAGTTCATCAAGCTCATATTGCGCCAGCTCCCAATTTGCGGCTTTGGCGGCGAACCATAGTTTGCCCGCATGTAATTGAATCGTGGTCATGTATTCGCCCAACCCCGGCGCTAATTCTTTGGTGCTCGCGACATCGGCTTGGGTGCGTTTGAGCGAATCCTGAAGTGCGGCTAAGCCGCTGGGGTTGGATTGGCTGAGACCTTGGACCTGGCTATCCAAGCGCAGGACCCGCAAAAAAAGCGTTATGATCAAAACTATACTAAGTATCACCACGCCCCATAAATAGACTGGGTGTTTCATCGAAACCTCCGCTCATTTTCAAAGCCCATTTCGGACGTCGGCGCCACGGTGATTATGTCATTCGTCTTCCAGCAGCTCGCCGAAAAGTTCGCTGACCTTTTGCCGCGCGGCGACAAGCGCTTTACGCCCCAGAGGAGTCGCTTGATAGAGCCGACGCAAGCGCTTACCCTCGCGTTCCTTGGTTGAGCTCAAATAACCTTTTTCCTCGAGCCCGTGAAGCAAAGGATAGAGTGTGCCGGGGCTGAGCTTGTATCCGTGGCGAGCCAATTCGTCGATAAACCAGACTCCGAAGACGGGTCGTTTGGAGGCATGATGAAGAATATGAAGCCGGATCAAACCGCCGTACAGATCCTGGTCTCGTCTTTCCTCCGCCGGTTTTTTCTCAGTGTTTCGCATTTCGATATCGAAATGCGATATAGAGCTAATTAAGTTTCAAGTCAATCCCAGGTAGTCGACGGAAGACTGACCGTGGGGTTTTGGCTTGTTGACCTAAATATGGGACGATACCCGCGGCAGGAGACAGGAGAATTGAGTGTGCGTCAAGTCTGGATCGTCTTCTCATAACCATCTCTCCGACTCTTGTACGAGGGAGGAGCGCAAGCGATGTCAGGAATCGGTAATGAAATTCTAGTGATTATTTTTCTGATCGTGGTAGGCGGCTTTCTTGCCATGTCGGAGATGGCCGTGATCACGGCGCGCAAATCACAGCTGCAAGACTGGATTAAAATCGGTCATCGGCGCGCGCAGATCGCCTTGGATCTCGCTCTGGCGCCTAACCAATTTCTCTCCACAGTACAGGCCGGTGCCACCCTGCTCTGCGTTTTGGCGGGAGCGTTTGCCGGCCGAAGCATCGCCGGCTGGATAGCCGAGTACGCCAAAGCAATCCCGTTTATCTCATCGTATCATCAGGAAATTGGACTCGTAGCGGCGGTCCTGTCGATCACTTACTTGTCGCTTGTGATTGGCGCCTTGGTGCCCAAGCGTCTCGCCGCGCGCCATCCGGAAAAAATCGCTGTGGTGTTGGCTACTCCACTCCGGCTGTTCACGAAAATTGCAGCCCCGGTAGTTCAGTTGCTGACGGTTTCAACCGACGCGGTGTGCCGGCTATTTGGCAAACATAATTCCAGTGAATCGCTCGCGGCAGTGACCGAGGAGGAGATCCGAACGCTGGTGCGCCAAGGCACGGAGGCGGGAGTATTCGAAGAATCGGAGCAAGACATGGTCGAGGCCGTGCTCCGATTGGGTGACAAACCGGCGCGATCGTTGATGACGCCGCGAACCCGCATCGCCTGGCTGGATCTCGAATCGGCTGATGATCAGATTCGCGAAAAGATTCTTTCCAGCGGTCACTCATGTTTCCCGGTGGGAAACGGCGGCCTCGATACGGTCGCCGGCGTCGTGCACGCCAAAGACTTGCTGGCTCACCACCTCGCTGGGCATGCGCTTGATCTCCGGGCGCTGTTTCAGCAGCCCCTGTTCGTTCCGAGAACGGTCAGTGCGCTCGAAGTGTTGGATTCGTTCAAAAAGTCCGGACAACATGTCGCTCTGGTGGTCGACGAATACGGCGGCATCGAGGGTTTGCTAACCCACCACGACATTCTCGAAGCGATCGCCGGGGACATTCCCTTTGGCGGCAGAATCGGCAGCCCAAAGGCTGTGCAGCGTCAAGACGGCTCGTGGCTGTTGGATGGGATGCTGAGCGTGGACGAATTCAAAGAGCTGTTTCATTTACAAAGCTTGCCGGGCGAAAAACGCGATGCTTACCAAACCCTGGGCGGATTTGTTTTTAGGCAAATGGGTCAAATTCCGGCGGTGGCGGATTCTTTCGAGTGGAACGGGTTGCATTTGGAAGTTGTGGACATGGATGGGAAACGCATCGATAAGATATTGGCGACCTCATCGCTAGATGAGAGAGCAGTTTCGGCAGCTCCGACGGCGTTGTCTCGGGATGAGACGGTGGCCAAGTAGTCTCGGGCACGCTGGATAAATTGCATCAGACCCTGGCACGAAGACTCATCGAGAGCGTTTGCTTCACTCCCGGAAGCGAAAACAATCGACTCCGTAGCACACCGAAAACCGAACCGGCAATCATGATTTTAACCGGACCAACGCTCGATATCACCAATGTGATAACGGTCGCAATTAGAATGGCGACGGCAAGAAAATCGGGAAGGGCATGAGGCGCCATCTGGCCAAGTTTAACTGCAAGGATTCCCATTACAGCTGGTCCAATGCCTTTCATCGCTGCTGTGGTCCACACGTGCTTTCTCGCGCGCTCATAGATAGGAAGAATTGGCAACGTGATAACGAACGACGGCAAGAAAATCGCCGCAGCCGCGATCGCCGCGCCGCCCAACCCCGAAACCTTATAGCCGACGTA
>DASWCL010000181.1:0-4958 GCA_036390135.1 Binatia bacterium | reverse complement strand
TGAGAAGCAATCCGCCAGAATTAAGATGCTTGAGCGCGTGCAGGTTGAGAAACTTATAACCACCGGTTGCAGCGGCCACGTCGCTGCGCTTGTGCGCCAACGACGGCGGGTCCAAGAGGATTAGGTCGAACTTTCTGTCGATTTCTTTTAAGTAGGCGAAGGCATCACCCTTGAGAAGCTCTCCTGGCGCCTCGCTGAAGCCGTTCAGACCGAGATTTCGTTCGGCTAATTCTAATGCAGGTTTGGATGAATCCAGCGTGACAACCTCTTTCGCTTTGCCGCCGAAGGCATAAACGGAAAATGCGCCGCTGAACGAAAAACAATTCAACACGCTTCGCTCGCGGACTACGGTCGATAGGAACGCCCGATTATCGCGCTGGTCGAGAAAAAAGCCGGTTTTCTGCCCGCGTCTTACGTCGACGAGGAATCGAAATCCGTTTTCCTCAATGGTGATCGTTTCCGGCGGCGCTTCGCCTTTCAGTGCGCCGATGGCGGGCTCGAGGCCTTCTTCGTCGCCGACCCGGCCTTCGCTCCGTTCGAAGATTCCTTCAATCGCGGCGTCCATGGCGAAATAATCGGCGATCTCGTTTCTAAAGAGCGCCATGCCGGCCGTGAAAAATTGACAAACGATAAAACCACCATAGCGATCGACGATCAGTCCCGGCAGAAAATCGCCTTCGCCGTTGACGATGCGGTACGCATTCGTAGACACAGGCAGATGCCGCGCGCGGAAAGCATGCGCTTGTGCCAAGCGCCGCGCGAAAAAGCCGCCATCGATGTTTTCTTGCTGCCAAGTCAGCACGCGCACGCGGATCTGTGATCGCGGGTTGTAAAAACCGCGGGCAAGCCAATTCTTCTTGCAGTCGAAAACGTCGGCGACCCCAACCGAATCGAGATCACCTTCGACTCGTTCAATGGCGCCGGAGAAAATCCATGGATGGCCGTTTAGGACGGGACGTTCGCGGCCGGGTTTGAGGTAAATTGTCAACATGAGATTGGACTGTGCCAAAAAGGAGGGGCGCAGCATGCTGCGTCCCTCCTCACGCACCGGGCAGCCGATGTAGGTTTTCTATTCCTTGCGAATGAACGTGCCGCTCTTGCCGCCGCTTTTTTTAACGAGACGGATCTCGCCGATGGTCATCTCGCGATCGACGGCTTTGCACATATCGTAAATCGTTAGGCCCGCCATCGAGACCGCGGTCATCGCTTCCATCTCGACGCCGGTTTTGCCGCTCACGCGCACAGTGGCTTCGATATCAACGCGCGCGGGATCTTGCGCGGCGGTAAGATCGATTTCCACCGAAGCGATGTTAAGTGGATGACACATGGGAATCAATTCTGAAGTCTTTTTTGCCGCCATGATGCCGGCGACGCGAGCCACCGAAAAGACATCGCCTTTCTCGATTTTGTCTTCAAGAATCAATGCGAGGGTCTCTACGCGCATATGAATACTACCGCGCGCGATGGCGGTTCGGCTGGTGATTTCTTTCGCGCTCACGTCGACCATGCGTGCGCGTCCCTGTTCATCTAAATGACTCAGTTCTGCCATAAGTACCTACTTTCCGTATTAACTGACGAACGTGTTTGCCAATGGGTTTTAGTCGACTGCAGCCATCGGTTGATGTGATCGACGACCATACTTTCTGCGTCGTGGTTTTTATGTTACAGAAACCCCATGGAGAAGAAAAGCCATTATCGCGTCATCGTCTTGGGCTCCGGCGCCGCCGGACTCACCGCGGCGATTTACGCTGCTCGGGCCAATCTTCAGCCGCTGGTCATCGAAGGCTCTCAACCCGGCGGGCAGCTTACTATTACAACTGACGTGGAAAACTATCCAGGCTTTCCCAAGGGCATATTGGGACCCGAGCTAATGGATGAATTCAAAAAACAAGCTGTGCGCTTCGGCACGGAGATTTTATTCGGCGAAGTCACTTCGGTGAATCTAAAAAAACGGCCGTTCGAAGTCGCCGTCGGCAAGGAAACGTACAGTTGCGACACGCTGATCGTTGCTACCGGCGCCACGGCGAAACTGCTCGGACTCGAATCGGAAATGAAGCTCATGGGCCACGGCGTTTCAGCGTGCGCGACGTGTGACGGATTTTTCTTTAAGGACAAAGATCTCGTTGTTGTAGGCGGCGGCGATACGGCGATGGAGGAAGCAACGTTTCTCACAAAATTCGCCTCAAAGGTTTCCGTGGCCCACCGCCGCGACCAACTGCGCGCCTCGAAAATCATGCAAGATCGCGCCGAGAAAAATCCCAAAATCACATTTGTCTGGAATACCGAAGTCGACGAAGTTTACGGCGATCCGAAGGCCGGCGGCGTGACCGGTGTGCGATTCAGGAACGTCGTGACCGGCAAGACCGAGGACTTCAAGACCGACGGTCTTTTTATCGCCATCGGTCACGAGCCGAATAGCAAGCTCTTCGTCGGTCAGTTAGAACTAAATCCCAATGGGTACATTCTGACCCGCGACGGCACTAAAACCAATGTTGCAGGCGTCTTTGCCTGCGGCGATGTGCAAGACCACATCTATCGCCAAGCGGTTACCGCAGCTGGCACCGGTTGTATGGCAGCCATCGATGCAGAGAGGTTTTTAGAAAGCCAGCATGGCTAGAGGGATCAAACCAATTTTCCATCACGTTTCATGATCAACGAATCAGTGAGCGGCAGAAACGCGGCAGCCGGCGTGGTCGATCGAACCTATGATGCGCAGATCTCTCTGAAAGCCGCGCGGTTTGGATAGGTCTTCACGTCCGAAACATGAAATAAACCGCGCCGAGCAGGCACAAACCAGCCCACAGGTAATCGAGCTTAAGCGGCTCGCGCATGTAGAGCACGGCAAATGGCGCGAATACCGAGAGTGTAATCACTTCCTGCATGATCTTCAGTTGCGCCACACTAAACTCGGTGTATCCGATGCGGTTTGCCGGCACCTGGAGAAGATACTCGAACAGCGCGATACCCCAGCTCGCGAGCGCGGCGATATACCATTTTTGATCGTTCAGGTTTTTTAAATGCGCGTACCAGGCAAACGTCATGAAAATATTCGAGGCGACGAGCAACAGAGTGGTTCTGAGGATGACGGGCATTAATTCTACCTTACCTCTCGCTTGCGTGAATCGGAAAAGCGGCAATTCGGTAGAATTTGCACCGTGGCAAATACGGAATCGAGCAGCTCCGCCGGCGTATTCGCACGACGTCGAATCCATACGGGTAAATTGAGCGTTGATTTGCGGTTCTAAAGCTGCGCTTCGATTTTCATCAGTTCAGTGAGAAGAAAATCGCGGCTTTTGATTTCGCGACCGTCGTTGAAACGGATGACATAGGGTTTTCCCGAGGTGCCCGATATGCTGGCAACCTTGTCGATAAAATCCCGGGCGCTTTTTATTTCCGCATCATTGGCTTCCCATTTTCCACGCAGAAATCGGACGGCAATAGACACCCCGTACGTCCAGCCGTTGCGGACGAATTTGGCGTCTCTGAGATCACCGACCTGTCTGATCAATGCCTCGATTTTTTGCTTTTCCGGAACGGGCGCGGATTGAGCGAAGCCGGGATTCGGCAATGCTGAGCACAGAAGCAAGACACAGGCGAAAATATACGGGAAACCCTTCAACCTTATCATTTTAGCTCTCATGGGCACCTATTAGACGTCGAGATCGTCTAAAAGTGTAGCGAATGTTTTACGGAACTCAACAGGGCTACTTTCCGCCGGCGCGGATCATTGCCAAAACCTGATCTGTGTTTCTGACCCGCCCCATGCGGGGAAAAACCGTGTTCATAAGCGCGGCCATGGAGTCGTCATGGGAGTTGCTGCAGGCGTCGCGCACGACGATGACATTATAATCATAGTCGCGGGCCGAGTAGACTGTCGATGCCACGCCGATATCGACGGCACCGCCCGAAATGATCAGCGTGTCGATGCCCCGCGAACGCAGCGCCAGGTCGAAAAAGGTTTGGTGAAATGTGCTCCAGCGATATTTCGGAATGACGTAGTCTTCGGGTCGCGGCGCGATCTCTTCGATAACCTTTTGCTCCCAGGAGCCTTCGGTGGCGCCGTGCACCGTCGGATTGCAATCGCCGTCTGGCCAGGGCCGAAGCCGCATATCGGTGTCGGTGACAACGAGGCTCCGGCTCTCGCCGTCAGTGCGGTGATTGGCCATGGCGTAGTAGATAAGAATACCGCTCTGGCGCGCCGCGTTCATCAGGCGCACGGCGTTATCGACGACTGGCTTCATTTTCTTTTTCGTCTCGTCCGAGGCGCTGGGGTAGTAGACGTTCAGCATGTCGAAAAAGAGCAGTGCAGTTTTCTTAGTGTCGAGATAATTAATGTTCACGGATTTAACCCTCCAATAGGCTTACGCCATTTTTTAACATGGATTACTCATCAGTTTTCCAGGTACGCGATTTCCCACCAGTTACGGTTGAGATCGCTCAGCAAAAAAGATTGTCCGTCGCGGATGTCTTTGATTTCTTCGATCGCCGTGATTCCGAATTCGCCGCGGCGATTTTGCAATTCGTCGTGTGCCGCCGCCAGCGCGCTTGGCGATTCGACCGACACGGTATAGCGCTGCAGCGGCGTTAAGTACTTGCGATTTTTCTCCGGGATCTCCAGGCTCGCTATGTACCAGGGGGTCGAAGGATGCTTGACGTCATGGGGTTTGCTGGTTGGCACATGGGTGATGACGTCGAGCCCCAGGCCTTCTTTGTAGAACTTTACCGATGCTTCCAAGTTCACGCATTCCATCGTGCCGTGCGTCATCGCCTGCGGAATGTAGCCGCAGCCGGGGAGTCTTTCTTCAGTGAGCTTGGCTTGCCAGGGATAAGCGATAGGTTCGGGCAAACCGGCTTTGTGGCGATTCTCGTAAGATTCGATTTCCCAGTAGTTGCCACCGGGCTCGACGAAAAAGAGCGAGTACGAACCGGCGCGCTCCTTGCGTTTCACAACTTTTTTG
>DASWCL010000180.1:0-4809 GCA_036390135.1 Binatia bacterium | reverse complement strand
TCCAACCCTTGGAGCTTGTTGTAGCCGCAGCCGGGAAGAACAAATAGCAACGCCATGCAGGTGATAAACGCGGGAAGCAGTCTGCGAACGGGTATCGCCATTCATTTTCTCCTGACTGATTTCGTTTAAATGTAAGTCGGGCGCTGCCAAAGGGCAAGGGGCATGGCGGCTCAGAATTTAGGCAGCAATCCTAATGGCGTGAATTTAACGCTGCTAGACACACAAAGGGCCCGGATTTGATCGGGCCCTTTGTGTTATATAAACCGAGTGGAAGTTATTCGTGCTCAATCCATCGAGCCGACTTTGGGGCGCCACTTATCAAAGCGCTTTTCCACGCGGGTGAGAAGCTCGGTACCGATCATTCCGGTCAGCGCGAAAACCAGGACCCCGACAAAAACCTTATCGGTCTGGAATGTGGCACCGGCAACCGTGATCATGAAACCGATCCCGGCGGTGGCGGCGTAAAGTTCTCCAACCATGACACCGACTATCGCCCGACCAAGGCCGAGCCTCAAACCGGTGAGGATGAAAGGAATCGTCGACGGAAGCACGACGGTCTTGAAGAGCAGCCACTCGGAAGCGCCGAAGCTCCTCGCGGCAGTGAGAAGGTTAGCCGGCGTGGTTTTTACCCCGTCGCGGGTATTGATCAAAATGGGAAACACGGCGCCAAGAAAGATAATGCCGACCTTGGAGAGTATCCCAATCCCCAACCAAATGATGACTAATGGCAGCAGCGCCACGCGCGGGGTCGCGTTCATCGCATTGACGAACGGATCGAAAATGTAGCTGACCCTCTTGTACCACCCGATCGCGATGCCAAAGGGGACGGCGACCACGGCCGAAAGCAAATAACCCCACCAGAGTTCGATACCACTGATGTACAGGTCATTAAAAATCTCACCGGAGGAAAACATCTGATAGGCGGCTTTGCCGATCAACGAAGGCGCGCTCATGAACATGGGATTGATCAGCTGTAAGACATTGCCGACAAGCTCCCAGATAATCAGAAAAATAATGACGGCAGCGGAGCCGAGAATTTTTTTCTCCTGGTTTAAGTACATTTTGTAGAGGCGTGAGGCCTCGGCAACCCTGATATCCAGTAGGATTTCCTGCGTGGTTTCGCTTCGATCAGCCATGGTTTCGCTCCTTTCTCGATTTGGTCGGTAACTTGGCAGCGGAAGACGGTGGGTTCGTGTATGGAGTTGTGGAAAAATCGGTGCTTTCCAGCAACGCTTGCAACACCCTCACGAACTTCGGTCCGGTCGATTGCAATTCTTCAACGTGATGCAGTGAAAGTTTTTTGAGAAATTCTTCGCCGGCGTGGGTGAGCTTAACGAGCACCTGGCGCCGATCATCGGTGGAGCGCAAGCGGCAAAGAAAACCACGGTCGACAAGACGATCGATCAATTCCACCGTGCTGTGGTGCTGCAGCTGCATGCGCTCTGCCAAGACTCCGATGGTGGGTTTGAGACCGTCGGGTAGGCCTCTCACCGCCAACAGAAGCTGATGCTGTTGCGGCTCAATGCCGGCCTGACGCGCGGCGGTTTCGCTGAAACGGAGGAAGCGGCGGATCTGATAGCGAAGCTCGGCCATGGCTTTGAAGTCCGGCGGTTTTGATTTTGAGGTCATGGTTTGTATCGATCCACGATAATATCGTTAAACGATATATTATACGCTGTCAAGGTCCTTTGCGACGCGTCCAAGGAGCTGCTTCCTTATTGGATCCAATAGCGGCCGAATCATCGGCGAGCGACGCCGCGACAATCGCGACGATTAATTAAGGTTTGCTGATGAAATTGCGAGTCGTTTTATCCCGGCATCGCAGCACTTTAGTTGACTTTGAAGGTATTTTCCTTTAAAAACCTACCTTCGGGAAAATCCTATGAAATATGCAGTTATTAGAACGGGCGGTAAGCAATACCGCGTGTCCGAAGGCGACGTTGTCAAGATCGAAAAACTGGCCGGTGAAGTCGGCGAGACGGTGACCCTCGGGGATGTGTTGTTTGTCGGTGGTAACGACGAGGTTAAAATCGGTTCGCCGCTGGTGGTCAACGCCAAGGTTACGGGTGAGATCGTCGGCCAGATCAGAGCAAAAAAGGTTGTGGTCTTTAAAAAGAAAAGGCGCAAAAGCTACAGTCGCCAACATGGACACAGGCAATATCAGACGGCCTTAAAGATCACGGCAATAGAAGCGTAGCGGGGAGTAAAGTTATGGCACACAAGAAAGCGGGTGGTAGCTCGCGCAACGGGCGTGACAGCCAAGGGCAACGGCGCGGTGTGAAAGTTTTCGGCGGTGAAACCGTGCGCGCAGGAAATATTCTCGTGCGCCAGCTCGGCACACGCATTCACCCGGGAAAGAACGTCGGAATGGGCCGCGATTTTACGCTTTTCGCATTGATCGATGGCACTGTCCGTTATGAACGAAAAGACAAAGAGAGAAAACGGGTCGTTGTGCTTCCAATTCAGTAAGCTGAACGCTTGCAACGGAAAAGCCCCTCTTGGGGCTTTTTTTTTGCCCGGCAGAAGGGGATGATGGGAAGCAGCTGTCAGTTGTCAGTGATCAGTTTTCAGAACGAGGGATCGCTCGCCCTGTCCTCTTGCTGTCAACTGGCAAGTGATGACCGAGAACCGTCCAAATGAAGTTCATCGACGAAACCAAGATTCACGTCATCGCCGGCGACGGTGGACGCGGTTGTGTCAGTTTTCGCCGGGAGAAATTTGTGCGGCGCGGTCCGGCAGATGGTGGCAATGGCGGCGCTGGAGGCGACATCGCGGCTGAAGCCGATTCCCAGCTGACGACGCTGCTCGATCTGCGGTATCAAAAGTTAGTGAAGGGCGGGCGCGGCGGCAATGGCATGAGCAGTGACTGCCACGGCCGGCGCGGCGAAGACCGGGTGATCAAAGTTCCCGTCGGGACGATCATTCGAGATCATGAAACCGGCGAGCTTCTGGCTGATCTAAAAAAAGCCGGCGAGAGAGAGGTTATCGCCGCCGGCGGCCGCGGCGGCAAAGGTAATGCTCATTTTACCTCGTCGACCAACCGAAGCCCGCGTTACGCCCAACCGGGCGAAGCGGGACAGGAACGGGAACTTGAGGTCGAGCTCAGGCTATTGGCCGACGTCGGCATCATCGGTTTGCCCAACGCCGGCAAATCGACCTTGATCGCGACAATCTCCGCGGTGCGACCGAAGATTGCCGACTATCCCTTTACGACGTTAGTGCCGAACTTAGGCGTGGTCGGTTATGACGAAGGGAAAAGTTTTGTCGTTGCGGATATTCCAGGTTTGATCGAGGGCGCTCATCAAGGGCAAGGCCTCGGCGACAAATTTTTGCGCCATGTGATGCGGACAACCTTGCTGATTCATCTGGTCGACGCTGCGCAGATCGATGAAAACGATCCGTTGGCGGAGTGGCGAACGATCAACCGTGAGCTCGAGCTATTCGATCCGGAGCTCGCCGGAAAACCCCAGATCGTCGTCGCCAACAAGATCGACCTGCCGGAGGGAAGAGCAAAGGCGAAGCTTTTGGCCAAGAAGCTGCCCAAGGAATATCGGCCATTGCACGTTACCTCGGGTGCCACGACGGAAGGGGTGCGCGCGTTGGTGCTATTGGTCGGACGAAAACTGGAAGAGCTTAGGCGGGAAGTCGAACCGACTCGTGATGCAGCTGGACTTTAAGAAGCAAATCTTGCGGCGGGCGCGCCGCGTGGTGGTCAAGATCGGCAGCCAGATTCTTTCTTCGAGCGACGGCATCGAGGAATCCCGGCTGCGCGAACTGGTTCGCGAGCTGGCGGAGTTGCACGACCGGAAAAAAGAAGTCGTCGTGGTAAGCTCCGGCGCCGTCGCCGCGGGCATGTCGCGGTTGGGGCGAAAAGAACGGCCGAAGACGATTCCGGAAAAGCAGGCGCTCGCCGCGGTCGGCCAGATTAAACTTATGGCGCTCTACGAACGTTATTTTTCCAAGTTCGACAAGAGCGTCGCGCAGGTGCTGCTGACGCATGAGGATCTTGCCAACCGCCAGCGCTATATCAACGCCAAGCATACCTTTCAGGTGTTGTTGGAGTCGGCGATCATTCCCATTGTTAATGAGAATGACACGGTGGCCGTCGAAGAAATGAAATTCGGCGACAACGACCATTTGTCGGCGCTGGTGGCAACTTTGCTGGAAGCGGATTTGCTGGTGGTTCTCAGCGATGTCGAGGGAGTTTACAACAAGGATCCCCGGGCCCATGCGGACGCTCAACTCATTCCCTTGATCACCGCGGCCAAGGGGTTGAGGCAAACTATCGAAGGGCAAAGTCTCAGTATCGTTGGGACCGGGGGCATTGCGACCAAGCTGGGCGCGGCGGAGGAGGCAGCGGCAGCGGGTATTCCGACTGTGATCGCCAGCGGGCTGCACGGCGGTATCCTCGGCAAAGTATTTGAGGAGGAGGCGGAGGTAGGCACATTGATCTTGGCGGAAGCCACTCGACTCACCAGCCGAAAGCATTGGATCGCCTACAACCTCAAACCTGCCGGCGAGATCGTCGTCGATCAAGGTGCCCACGATGCCGTCGTGCAAAAGGGCAAAAGTCTTCTGCCGTCGGGTTTGAAAGAAGTGCGCGGCGCGTTCGGCGTCGGCGAGTGCGTGCGCTGCTTGGACTTGGACGGGCGGGAGTTCGCGCGCGGGTTGGTCAACTATAGCGCTCAGGAGTTGAATCAGATCAAAGGATTGCATACAAGCAGGATTGAAAAAATGCTGGGTTATAAGGCGTACGAAGAAATTATTCACCGCGACGATCTGGTCGTCTTGTGAGAAGCGGATGTCAGG
>DASWCL010000179.1:0-3688 GCA_036390135.1 Binatia bacterium | reverse complement strand
TCAATCAATACACGCGAGAGAATTCGCTCGGCAAGAAGCTCACATTGGAGTGGGGGTTCTTCTCGTTCCAAGACCGATTGACCAGGAGATTCGCGACCTGAACACTCGCAGGCAAGATCCCCTGCTCGTCGACGGCGACCTAGCGCCGACCGAACTTGCGGCCTCGTGTTCTCGATCACATTGACAACTCGCGAGGGCCCATGAAATAGTCACTTGAAGTCAACGTCTCGGAGGATTCGCCTATGGCCGATGCGAAAATCGAATTGCAGCCGGAGTCTACAGGTCTTGTCATTGTCGATATGCAGGTGGAGGGATGCGAGCGCCATGGGTCTGGCGTGAAGCCTGTCATCGATAATATCCGCCGTCTGCTCGATCGCTTTCGCACGGTGAACAGGAAAATTATTCACGTCCAATCCGTCCGCACCAAAGATCATCCTGAATTCACCGTCTTCGGACGGCCCTACAGCTTGCTGCTCGGCAGCCCGGGCGCGGATTTCGTCGAGGAGCTGCGGCCCTTACCCGGCGAGAACGTCGTGCAGAAAACCTCGCACGACTGTTTTTATAAAACCTCGATGGAAGCGGTGCTGGAAAACCTCGATCTGCGGCCATGCAGGGATAAGATTGTCGTGACCGGCATCGGTTCGAGCAACTGCGTCTATCATGCGGTCATCGGCTTCCACATCAGGAATTACTACAGCATCGTGCCGGAAGACTGCATCCACGGTGTCCATCCGCAGGCGCAGCCGTTCGCCCTGCATCAATTCCGCTCCGGTGCCTACAACTTCAACGTTACGGTTTCGCACTCCGATGATCTTCAGCTGGTATCCGAAAGCATATCGCTACAGCGTGCGTCCGGCAGCTGAGCTTCTATCGGCAATGCAGCGGCGCGCGTGGAAGCTTCGGTTCACATTGGCGATTGCCTCGCTTGCTTGCTGCGATGCTCCCGCCGCGGCGCAAAGTTTAAAAGTACCGTTTGCCGCTCTGTCGCCTAATTATGCGCCGTTGTGGATCGCGGATCAGGCGGGATTTTTCAAGAAATACGGCCTGGATGTGCAGCTGATCTATATTTCCGCCGGTTCCGTGATCGTGCCGGCGATCTTGTCCGGCCAGGTGGATATCGCCAACATGAGCTCGGCGCCGGCACTGACCGCCTGGGCACGCGGCGCGGAACTGAGCGCTGTCGGCGTGACATCGAATCGTTTACTGCACGTCATCATGACCCGCGCCTCGATCAAAAGGCCGGAGGAACTGAAGAATAAAAAGATCGGTGGGGATCGCTACGGTTCACTGTCGGATTTGATCCTGCGCGCGGCGTTGCGGCACTACAACTTAGTTCCCGACCGTGACGTCGCGGTGATTCAATCGGGCGGCTTACCCGAACGGCTGAGTGCGCTCAAGGTCGGCGCCGTCGATGGCACCATCGTCACCGGTGATACCGCTCTGGAAGCCGAGAAATTGGGCTTTCACAAGTTGATCGATTTGAGTCAGCTGCCGATCCAATATCCCAGTAGCACGATCATCGTCAGCAAATCCTTTCTTACGGCCAAGCGAGACACCGTAAAAAGATTTCTGCGCGGCTGGATCGAAGGCATCAAAACAGCCAAGACCGATAAAGAAACCACCATGGCGGTGATGCAAAGATTTCTCAAAACCAGCAATCGATCGGTGCTCGACAAGATCTTCGAAGTCTATAAAACCGTCCACGAAAAAATTCCGATCCCCGATCCCAAGTTGATGGGCGTCGCTCTAACGCAACTTGCGGCCACCGTGCCACAGACGAACCAACTCAAGGTCGAAGACTTCACCGACCGGAGCCTGATTACAGAACTCGAGAGCGAAGGCTTTATCGCTAAAGTTTATACGGACGCTAGGTCGACATTCAGAGAGAAGCCGTAAACATACCTCCGCTTCGAGAAGGCAACAAAACACCTGGCGGGCTTCTCTACTAGCTGACTCCCTTGCCATATTTGCCGGCTCATTTCCTTGAAGAAATGGAGCCGTTCTGTCGAGCTCGTGGATGAAATGGGAGTCGACATAGCCTTCCCGGATTCACGTTCGGTAGAGCCGACATCGCCTAGGCAATAAAATCGTCTTAAAGAATTTCCTTTGGCTACGGATCCTCCTTTGGGTTATAGAAATGAACACCGTAGCTAATGGCTCGGATGACTGTTTTGGGAGGAGCACGATGAAAATCTCTATCTATAAATCGCCGCTGGTTATCGTAACCTTGTGGTTCATCATATCGAGCGGCCCGGTGGCTCATTCGGAAAATCTTCAGGTCAATTTCGGTGTCACTTTTCGCAACGCGCGATTGGTGCCGTTGTGGATCGCCGACGAAGAAGGCTTTTTCAAAAAACAAGGGCTCGATGTCAAGCAGGTTAACATCAGCGGCGGTACTCAAGGCGCGCAGATGATGGTTAGTGGCGGGGTCGATGTGTCCTACGACGATCCGATCACGTGCGTGGTCTCCACCGCGGGCGGCGTACCGGTCAACGTGATCGTCGGCGGCACGCCTTCGCTGGCCTATCTGATTGTCGGCGGCCCGGGCGTCAAAACCATCGCCGATGTGAAGGGCAAGCGCGTGGGCTCGTCGGGATTGGGCCTGTCCGCCTCGCGCTTGGCGTTGTTGGTCGGCTTGCGCCGTTTTGGCATTGATGCCGACAAGGGGCAAGCCACGATTGTCGCTGCGGGTCAGGAGCCGGAACGGATTGCCGGGCTGAGCACTGGCGCTATAGCGGCCACCGTGATCTCGCCGGAATATCGCACGAAGCTCGAGCAGCTTGGCGTCAACATGCTCACCGACCTGCGCACGCTGAATATCCCCTGGGAAACCTCATCGGTGATTACCACCGCAAAGAACGTTCAGACCAAACGCGACATGTTGGAACGGGTGGTGCGCGCGATCTTGCAGGCCCATGCTTTTATCTTGAACCCGGCCAACCGCGCGCGGGTAATTGAATTGACGACCACCCAATTGGCGCTGAAAAGCCAACAGGACGCCGCAGCGGTTTACGACGACCTAATCAAGTTTTACGTTTTCAAAAAACCCTATCCGACCCGTGACGGATTCGCGAACGTGATTGCTGAAGTCGCGAAACAGCTGCCGAAAGCCGCGGCAATCAAGTACGAGGACGTCGTCGATAACAGCATCATCGAGAAATTGGATAAGAGCGGTTTCATCGATGCCCTGTACAAATGATCGACGCCCACAAACGTTTTTGCCGACCCTCGACGGCGCGCAGACGATCGCCGAGCGCCTACGGCAGATCGTCGCCGCGCGATCAGCGCCGGGATATCGATACTGCTCGCGAGCGATACAGCCATTGATGACAGTCTGCGAAGAGCCAACGAAGCCCTTATCGCGCCAAAAACTGCGGGAGAAATCGGACGGAGATAAGCAACTAATCTTTTCTTTGTACGCGCGGGGAATCGCGCGATCCCGAGCGCCACAGCTAGCACGCCGTGATTTTATCGTCGGCCGCCGTGCGTAAAACTTATGTCGATCTCAAACTTAGAGTTATGATGCGCCGTGAAACTCACAAGTTTTGACGCTGGTTAACTGACGGGCGCACGACGGCCTCAGTGTATTCAGCCGATTATTTGAGCGCCGATCCCGACTCAGCCTGATTGTAGCCCGTCGTGGGCGCTAGGCGGACGGCCCAAGGAGGCCGCCATTTCCTTCTGGATT
>DASWCL010000178.1:0-3915 GCA_036390135.1 Binatia bacterium | reverse complement strand
TCCCTTTTTCATTACCCTCTTTTGCCAAAAGAGTATTGGCCAACAGTCCGGCGCCCATAGTCACTGCTCCGGCGGCGAGTGACTTGCCCAAAAAGGAACGGCGGCTGAAAGAGCCTTTCGACGGTTTGATCGTCTCCGTTGCTTTGTTGATTTCGGTTTCACGAAGCGCGTTACTGCCGCGCTTCCGGTCGATTATTGTGCTGCCTATTTGAGTATTCATTTTGTCGACACGCTAGGGACGCCGTAGGGTCAGCCGCAATGGAGCGTTAGGAGGATTGTGTCGTGCCACTTCCGAAATGATGGGCGCTCCCTCTTTCGAGGTACAACTCTCGGTCGCGACGAAGATGGAGAAATTTAACGGAAGGAAACAGAAGTTAGCGAAGTTCTCTTTGAATGGCCGGTGCACTTGCGCCGTACGGATCAAGGCACGAAGTCTCCGCCGGCAGGTCTTTGCCTAGGAGCCCCTTCTTTTCCCTTGGTTATCTTCTGTTAAAGATCTTCAGACGAATCAAACAGAAGGAAATAGAGTTAGCGAAGTTTTTTGTATGGTCCGCGCGCGGTCGCCGGAATGATCCATTGGATTCATGTAGCTTGTTAGGATCGAAACCGAACAGCAAGACGACCAAGCTGCAGGTGATCACAACGGTCGTCATTGGCTCGCCTTCCGCCTGGGAGCCTCACTGCGGACTAATGCCTGCTCAGCAGGCCCGTCTTTGAATTTCAAAATCATCAGGTTCTTCGTCTGATCTGACTCGTTAGTCGCGCTGACGTCGCTGTTTGCCGGAATCCAAGTCACTCGCCAAGCGGAAGATCTGCACGATGCCGTTTTTATCGGGGTCACCTAAATGGCCGCTCCAGTGGGCGACGCATGGAAATTTTTCATTTTGCGTCGGCTTTCAATGCGTGCTCTGCCGCGAGGCGCTCGATTATGCTAATCAGGTTCACACCTAACCTAAATCTCAGGCGCCTTTTGCTGCTACGACGCGATCGCGAGATTCTTTGCTCCTACGTAAGGATCAATGATGATTCCCCATTCCGAGGGACACCGACGTGAGCGCTATATGAACGGATAGAAGGATCGAAACAAACGCCCCGAAAGCCGATCCATGCGAGTCCAACCTTCCTCAAATGCAGCTCCTTGCAGTGACGCAGACCACCAATTCAGGTACTTTTTCAGGGCTTCGCTCGCTTGACGCAGAGATTCCTGTGTCGACGGAATATTGTGCAATGCGTTCAGCAGGCGGAAATCATGTCACTGGGGTGTTGCGAGAGGAATGACGCGAGGTATTACCGAGCAGTTCAGCTCGAATGACGTCGGCTGCCAGATGCAAGGCGTCACAGAGATTTAGGAATGAGTACGGCCATAAGCGATCGTTAGAGGCGATCCACTTGCGCGCATCGGCATAGAGTGAGTAGCCCGCCCCGCGCCGTGCGTACCGGAACTTCTGCAAATCATTTGCCGCCTGAGAAAAGACGGCAACCGCCAACTTCCGTTCGGGACAAACCTTGCTCGATCCAGGTTGGCGATCGTCCCTTAAACCAAAGATTACATCCTTGCTATGCGACCAATCGGCTACGAGACCAAAGTCCCTCGACGTCGCATTCTCCGAAACCACATAGAACCTACTCATCAGATCAGACGATCCGATGAGGTGTTGGCTTCGTTGAGATGGATTTTTCATACCCACCCTCGGCCGTAAGCGTACCGTTGTTTTCACATCATGAAGATCTCTCAATCCCCAGCAGATCCTCTCTACAACGCGAGCATGGGATTTTGAAATACCCCTTGCGAGGTAATTGATGCTCCCTCTTTCGAGACATGTTGGATCGAGAAAAACGGAGCGTGAGCACGGGAACACTCTTCCGCCGGCTGCGTCGAAATCGAAGTAATCCATTTGTCCTTCGACTCCGGGCAGCGCAATCGTCTGCGTCAGTTGGATCTTCGCGTCACCGGGTTCGGCCACCGCCAGACGACTTCCCGCTACTGCGATGACGATGGCGAGAAATGTTTCACTTGCGCTCCGTAAGTGAAAATTAACAAGCTCGGCTGCCGCCGCCGCTGCTTTAATTCGCCTCCGATGTACTTGCACCGGACAAGCCGGAGGCCAGAAGCGCCCCTTGAATTGTTTCCGCCAGTTTTTTAGCCGGACCTCTTCCCCAATAATGGAAAAACAAAATGCGCGGCTGCTCATGCACCATGTGCGAGTGAATCGCAACGATGTTAATTCCGCCGACGCGAATCGCTTTCAGCGCAGATTGCAGTTCATCTTCAGTGACAGCGAAGTCTCCGTCGACCATGGCGTTGTCATCGCTTCCGGCAAAGGCCATCCACGTATTCACGCCCATCGCGTTGTCGATCTTGACGCCATGCATCGTTGTCGGATGGCCAATCGTGAATTTCACCATTCCGTTGTTAGTTTCACCGGTCATTCCGAAGATTTTATTCAGCGGATCCGCCGAAATTGAATTTTTCTCAGGCAACGCACTTCCGCCGAAAGAATCTTTCGGTTGCGGATCGGCTGCACGGATTTCCTTGCTCTTGTCGTAAACTTTACGCACCGCGCCAGCCAGTTGTTCGACTGTTCCTTCCCCTTCAATGTGCATGAAGTAAACCTTTGGATGATCGAAGAAGAAATGATTGTGCAGCGCGGTGACGCTGAGGCCGCTGTCGAACGCGGCCGACATAACAGGATTGACTTCGTCTTCAAAAAGGACGGTGTCGCCCATCACCATCGCCTCGGTGTGCACGCCTTGTGTGAATGCCGCCCAAGTACCGAGGCCCATGAACGGCGGCATCTTCGATCCATCGACCGCGACCGCCACGTCGCTGCGAGAAAAACCAATTCGGTAGACCCCCTCTTTTTCGTTCAGCGTGCCTTTGAGCCCGGTGATATTGTCGATCTTCGCGGTATCGAGCGCCGATGCCCCGGGGATGATCGCGCTGCAAAACGCGATGACTATAAGGAGTTTTTTCATTTTCGAACTCATCGGTTCTGAAGCGTTTAAGTGCTCCTGAACTGAGACAGCTTGATTAATACTTCTCGCCATTCTCAGCCTTTTCCTTTTCATCGAGGTCCGATGTCAGCCTTCAGCTCGCCGCGGATGCCAACTAAACTAACTAATCTTAAGTTTCTCATGCCCCAAAATCGTGGCGCTCCCGTGTCGCGGCCATTGCGCGTCCGTGGGATTTTCCAGTGCCAACGCCGAGGTGATGCCCGCTCTCACTTTAGAAGTAGGCTTGAGAAAGTGGCGGGGTGCGTGAACCAGCGATGGAGGGGCGAGCTCTCGCGAGCCCGGTATTATTCGGCGTCGGGGAGCTCCGCTCTCCAACGCCGATCGCGCTGATTTGGACAGTCTGTCCCTTCCGTTAAAGCTGAATCAAGCCGCGCCGCGTCGCGTTAGCCACCGCTTCGGTTCGGCTGATCACGTTCATCTTGGCGAAGATGCTTTTCACATGCGACTTCACCGTGCCCTCACTAATAAAGAGGGCCGAGCCGATCTCTTTGTTGCTTTTTCCCTGAGCCATCAGCTTAAGCACGTCGATCTCGCGTTCGCTCAAGGTTTCGCCGCTGACACGTTGCGCGAGTTTGGCCGCAAGATGCACCGGCACGCATGTTTCGCCGGCGTGCACCCGGCGAATGCAATCCATTAGTGCTTCGCGCGGTGCGTCCTTGAGCAGGTAACCTTTAGCGCCAGCTTGAATGGCGCGGTAGATATCTTCGTCGCCGTCAAACGTCGTGAGGACAATGATTCTCGCTTGCTCATCGTCGCCACGAATTTCGTTGAGCGCGCCGACGCCATCGAGCTCAGGCATGCGCAGATCAAGCAGCGTCACATCGGGGTGATGCTGCTTCCAAAGATCGACCGCTTCGCGTCCATTGCCCGCCTCGCCGATTACGGTCATGTCTGTTTTCC
>DASWCL010000177.1:0-9033 GCA_036390135.1 Binatia bacterium | reverse complement strand
GACGGCCTCAAAAATATTTACGTAGAAACACCGAGCGGCGCTCAAGTGCCGTTAAGTACTTTCACCCACTATGAGCCCGCCACCGCACCGCTGGTCGTAACGCACCAGGGCCAATTCCCCTCGGTCACGCTGTCGTTTAATTTGAGGCCCGGCTTGGCGCTCGGCGACGCAGTCGCGGCGGTGGAAGAAGCCGGAAACCAGATCGGTTTGCCGGGGACGATTCATGGAAGCTTTCAAGGAACGGCTCAGGCCTTCCAATCGTCGCTGGCCAGCGAACCATTGCTGATCGCCGCGGCGCTCGCGACCGTGTATATCGTTCTGGGTGTGCTCTACGAAAGCACGATCCATCCCGTCACGATTCTGTCCACGCTGCCGTCGGCGGGAGTGGGCGCATTGTTGGCGCTGCTCATCTGCGGGACCGATCTGAGCGTGATCGCGCTCATCGGCATCATCTTGCTGATCGGCATCGTGAAAAAAAACGCCATCATGATGATCGACTTTGCCCTGGAGGCCGAGCGCAATGAAGGAAAAAACTCGCGGGCGGCTATTTTTCAAGCCTGTCTGTTGCGCTTTCGGCCGATTATGATGACGACGATGGCCGCAATCCTGGGGGCGCTGCCGCTGGCGCTCGGCACGGGAGTTGGTTCGGAACTGCGCCGACCACTGGGCATTGCGATCGTCGGCGGGCTGATTTTCAGCCAAATGCTGACGCTTTACACAACACCGGTGATCTATCTGTACATGGAACGATGTCGTCTCTATTTCGCTCGTCGCCGCGAGCTCAGACACCGCGGACTCGCGCAGCGTCCCATCTAGGATAAATTCATGCGTTTGCGAACGCGAAAGTTTATTGCCGGTGGCAACGACCGAAAATCATCCTTCTTTGCGGTTTTCGCGCTGCTCGCATTTATTTCTGCTTGCACTGTGGGACCGAATTATTCGCGGCCGGCGATGACAACGCCGGCCGGTTACAAAGAAGCGGTCGGGGGCAACCCGTCTCTGTCGATCGACGACGTGGTAAAGGCGAAGTGGTGGGAGATCTTCGGCGATACCGAGCTCAATGCGCTGGAAGAGCAAGTCGACATCACCAATCAGAATATCGCCCAGGCGGAGGCGCGCTTTCGCCAGGCGCGCGCCTTGGTGCAAGCTGCGCGCGCCGCTTACTTCCCCACGGTCACCGTCGGCGTCGGCGTGACCGGCACGCAACGTTCGGCGACGGCGACGCCGGGAACTACGGAAAACAGGAACGCATTTACCGAGCATTCGCTGCTCGCCGATGTTTCCTGGGAATTGGATGTTTGGGGCAGGATTCGCCGGTCGGTGGAATCAAGCACGGCCAGCGCGCAAGCCAGCGCGGCGGATCTGGCGGCGGCCAATCTCAGTGCGCGCACCGATTTGGCGCAGGATTATTTTCAATTGCGATCGCTGGACACGCAAAAGCAGCTGTTGGACGCCACCTCGGTCGCCTTTCAGAAATCCCTCGATCTCACCAACAACCGTTACAGGAGCGGCGTGGCTTCGCGCGGCGACGTGCTGCAAGCTGAGACTCAGCTCAAGACTACGCAGGCACAGGCCATCGACGTCGGTGTGCAGCGCGCCCAATTGGAGCACGCCATCGCGCTCTTGGTCGGGAAGGCACCGGCGAATTTTTCCATTCCGGCGGCGCAGTTCACCGGCGCGCCGCCGGCGATTCCCGCCGGTGTGCCGGAGGAACTTTTAAACCGGCGCCCCGATGTAGGATCCGCGGAGCGCCTGGCGGCCGCGGCCAACGCGCAGATTGGCGTCGCAGAATCAGCGTACTATCCAAACGTTGCGCTGGACACCCAAGGTGGCTTTGAGAGCTCGAGCCTGGCAAAATGGTTTTCCGTGCTTGGGCGCTTTTGGTCCTCCGGCCTGAGTGTAACGCAGACGTTATTTGACGGCGGGCTGAGAGAATCGCAAGTCAAGCAAGCACGCGCCGCCTACGATGCAAGTGTCGCCGCGTATCGGCAAGCGGTGCTCACCGGATACCAGGAAGTCGAGGACAACCTAGCCGCGCAGCGAATTCTCACGAGCGAGGCGCAAACCGAAGACGAGGCCGTGAAAGCCGCGGAACAATCCTTGACAGTGATAACGAACCAGTACCAGGCGGGAATTGTCAGCTACTTGAATGTGGTCGTCGCTCAAACCACCGCGCTGACCAATGAAAGAACCGCGGTAGATATTCTCGGCCGGCGCTTAACCGCCTCCGTGCTGCTCATCAAGGCTCTCGGCGGCGGCTGGAAAGCGACTTGATATAACTTAGGTCGATCAGAAGTGCCGATCTGCAGGGAAGATGTTCGAACAAAATGATTTTGCGGCGCGTTATCTCATACGAGATGTCGCAAGGCGCAAAAACTGGCCTTAACGGATTTTTGAACGTAACACCACGAAGATTGGGTTACGCTCATTTTTTTGGGATTTTTTTTAGACTTTACCTGCCAGATGCAGGCGTTCAAGGCGAAGAGTTATCGTCTCACTGACGTCTTGGGTTACTAGGTCATCCGGTAACACGTCGGGCATGGCGCCAAGTGCAGTGACGCGTTCGTTGAGTGCCGTCAAATCCATGTATCTGCACTGGTACTCACGAAGGCGTTCGACACAGGCTAAAACAGACTGATCGATTCGCTCCATACAATCTTTCAAGGCAGCTTGATCCCGCACCGCCTGTGCACGCAAACGCTCGATTTCGAGCTGAACGCTTTGTTGGGCCAACGGCCTTACCCGTTCTTCGATCTGCGACCGCACGTCGCGCAATGTCTGCGCCAGCCGGTCGTAGGCGCGGTCTTCGCTGACCGGGTTAAGCTGAGGTTCGGTGACGGCGCCACCCATTGGATGGGCCACAGCGGTGACGAGCGGCGGTGAGTTCCTAATCGAATTTAGAGCCGAGTGGATGCCAGAGATTTTCTCCAGCACCTTGCCCCGGTCATCAAGGAGAGACTGCAATAGCTTGATGGGATCTAGATCTTCCACTCAATTCGCCGCGATGATTTTACTATAGAATTATTTTGCGCCGCCCGCGGCCGCACGCAGGCTTCCTTCGTCGCCATCGGCCAAGTTCATTGACTTGGTGGAAACCAATTCTAAAACGTCGCTCCGGCTGAAGCGCCAGCTACGACCAATGCGGTTGCCTGGAATCACGCCTCTCTCCGCAAGCTTGTACACGGTCTTGAGGTGTATCTTAAGCAGTGCCGCCACTTCCGACGGGGTCATAATTTCTTCCATTCGCTTTTTCTCCTTTTGATCCAACCAGCAGATGATTGTTCTTCGGTTCTGTTGCTTGAGCACGTCTTATGCCAAGCCGGGTGAAAACCTTTCATATGCTGGTTAACAGCTTATTTTTCCAAAGATTTCCCCCGTGGCGCGAAAGAATGTAACTAACGGCGCAAAAGCGCGGTAATGCACCCACTGCGGACAAAATTGGCCAACTAGTGCGGTTTTCGGCAACGTACTTGGTGCTTTTCTCCGCGAAAAGTCAATTGGCCCGCGAACACAGAGACTGAGAGAAATTATGCGGAGCGACCGATCATGGCCTGCAGACGGACAACTTTGACAAACTCTGACGAAGGAGTGGCAGTTAGTCCGTGGCGATGCGACCTTGGCTATGGCGGGCCTGGATTTGAGCGAGTTGCCTTTGCCATTTCTTGGAAAATTCGTCCCGCGTTTCATCGCTGATGGCGCTGGTCGCAGGAAACTTGTCGCGCCATTCCCACGGTCGCACCGCTTCGATGATCATGCGCGAGTTGTGGCCCTTTTGTCCCGGCGGAATGATTGGGTCGAGCGGTCCGCTCCAGGTACGCCGAAGAATATCGACCGAAGTCGCCGGGTCGGAACGAGTCGCGATCGCCCACAGCACTTCGTTGACGTCCGTGATATCGATATCATCGTCGACGACAACGACGTATCGTCCCAAATATGCGCCCGCATGGCATTGACACGCAATCAAGGCAGCCTGTTTTGCGTGGCCTGGGTATCGTTGCTTGATAGCGACCACAATCATAAAGCGCTGCGCCGGGGGCGGCAGATAGACACCTTTAATATCCGGCACACCAGCTTGTTCCATGCCATTCCATACGGTGGCGGCACGTAAGCAAGAGCGATACATACCGTGGATCGTCGGCTTGAAAGGAGCGGCGCTGCAGATAATCGGATCATTGCGATAATAAAGCGCTTTGACTCGAACAAAAGGTTCAGCGCGCCGCGCGCTGGCATAGTAACCCGGCCATTCACCAAACGGACCCTCCTGCATCGATTCGCCGGGGATGATTTCGCCTTCGATGACGATCTCAGCGCTGGCGGGAAAATGCAGCCCCGTCAGCGGTCCCTCGATCACATCGATGGGGCGCCCAATCAGTCCGCCCGCCCAGTCATACTCGTTGACGGCATACGGCACCGCCTGGGAGGCGGCGATATAAAGCAGCGGATGTTGGCCGAACGCCATCGCCACCGGAAACGGCTTGCCGGCTTTCATCGCTTTTTCATAGTGAATCTTGCCGTGCTTTCCCGGTGAGATGTAGAGCCCGACCTTATCCTTGTCTTGGAGCATGACGCGGTAACAGCCGATGTTTTCCACGCCACTTTCGGGATCGCGGGTAACCACCAAATGAGCGGTTCCGAGATAGCGCCCGCCGTCCCCCGCATGCCAGCGCGGCACGGGAAACTTCGTGAGATCGATTTGCTCGCCGCGTTCAATGTTTTCGAATACTGGACCGTTGGACACGACGTTTGCTTTGATCGGCTGCATGGTCCGCAACTTCGCGCGTAGGGCATCGATCAAAGGAATCGTTTTTAGATCGAGCGGCAGGTTCAACGTCAGCGCGGTGCGCTCCAAGGTCTCGAGCATGTTTGCCAGCACGCGGCGATTGGGATCAAAACCGGGCACGTTGTCAAAGATTACTGCCGGCGGCGTCGAAATCCTTTGGAGAATAATTTCCGTCAGCGCGCCGATCTCCAGATCCCAATTGGCGCCGGAGATTTGCTCGAGCTGCTCGAGCCGTTTGACGTCCTTTAGCCAGTCGCGCAAATCGCAAGAATCTATCGAAGTCGACTTGATTGCCGCCGCTGCGCTCGCCGTCGCCATGGGAACTTCCTCCTAGTCGGTGTGAATCTTACTCAAACAGTTTCAGGGTGCTCGGGTGAAAAATTTCTTCCGGCGCCATATTTCTTGCCGTTATCCCCTGAGCATGGGAGTAAGCGAGAAACATATCGAGCACGTGCCGATTCGCTTCCAGTCCGTACGCCCAGGGATCGGTCTGAAAAATTCTCTGCTCTTCGGCAAGGTAATGATTCGGCCAAGCCTCGACCAGGCTGGGAATCGCCCGCCGCCAGCGCTGCGCCCAGCGCTTTGCGTCGCTGTAAAGACGAAATAACTTTGCCGGCAGCTCGGGATAGCGGTCGGCGAGACTTTTTTGCAACGCCAGCACGTGCATGATCGGCAGGATTCTTGTTTTGCGGAAATAGTTCGCCTCGATATCGCGGGGATTTTCAAACAGCCGCTTGACCGAATCATTGGCAAGCAGCATCGGTAACTGCGACTCGGTAATACCCAACGCATCGACTTGACCATCGAAGAGCGCCCGGCAAGCCCGCTCGGAAGTATTTTTGCCACTGTTTTGCAGCATTCGGATGACCGAGCCGTCGCGCGACTCGACCGTGGCACCGGGATCATGACCATCCCAATGGTGCATCGAAGCAACATACCACTCGGAATCCTTCGCCGACACACCGTATTGGTCGATCAGCATACCACGCATCCAGATCGCCGCCGTTTGCACCCAGCGGAGAAAACCGATTTTCTTTCCGCTCAACTCCGACGGCTGATTGATGCCAGAAGTTTTACGGCAAAAGATGAAGCCGTGGCGAAACATGCGCGAAGGGAAAACCGGAATCGCGACAAAATCAGCCTTGGCTCTCGACGTATAGTAGATCAGCTCACCGAGAGACATCTCAGAGACATCATATTGCCCATTGAACATGCCGGCGAACATACCGGGCACGTCTTCGGTTTCGGTGATATCGAACTCGAAGCCAGGAATACCCATTTGGCCGCGCAGGATCGGCAGCATGCCGTCGTAAGCGCGGCTGGCAAGTTTGACTTTGATGGGCGAAGCCATGATTAGTTTCGCACGCGGATTGCTGCGACAGGAAAATGAAGGATGATCAGTTTGCCGACTCTTCCCGGTAGAGCTGCAAGGCATCCATCACCGGGCGGTCGTTGAGCGAAAAAAGCACCGCTTCATCATTGGAGACGTTTTCGTGGGCGTGCCACTGCCAGAGCGGCACGACGAAGGTGTCGCCTTTCTGCCAATCGAGATATCCTTCGCCGACCCGAGTGCGACCTTGCCCTCGAACAACGTGGTAGATAGACGTGCAGGTATGGCGGTGGGACTCCGTCGATTCCTTTCCTTTGAAAAGCTGAACCTCGCAGGACATTGTCGGATACGTGTACCCGCCGCTGAGCGGATTGATGTAACGGAGCGATCGGCCGTCGTGCGGATCGCGGTCGTGCTCGCCCATCGCACGCAGCGCGGCATGCGTGTCCTTCCATGTATAACGAAACGGTACGCCGCGTACGTGGCTTTCGCTCTTGTTTGGCGTGCGCGTAAAGCCCATGCGACTCAGCGACTCGCCCGTTTGATGGGTGATCGGCTGCTCCGGCACTTTAGCTTCTTCGAAAAAAAGTATGTTGAACGATTGAATCAACGGTCCGTCCAAGCCGTCGAGCCAGATAATGGGATCGTGAGATTCGTTATGGTGATCGTGCCACGTCCAGTTGGGTGTGAGGATTAGATCACCCTCCTCCATGTAAAACTTTTCCCCATCGACGACGGTGTAAGCGCCTCTTCCTTGCACGACAAAGCGGATTGCCGCCATGTTGTGCCGGTGCGCCCGCGCCACCTCACCGGGATTCACAATCGAGAAAGTCACCTGCAAGGTATGGGACGTCGATTTGGTTGGTAAATGCGGATTCACCACCCGTATGGCGCGCCGTTCGGCTTGTTCGATGCCGATCGTCTCGCTCGCTTTGAGCAGGCCGTCGAGCAGCGCCTCCCACTTCCACAGATACGGAGCCTCGGAAGTATGCGCAGGCACACGCGTGCGCCAGAACCCGGACAGTTGGTTTTTCTCCAACTGGCGGTCAAGCTCCTCAAGCTTCATAGCCAATTTCCTCCGCTAGGCCGCTTGGGACATGGCATGAGCCATGCCGCCGAAGTAGGCGCGATGCAGGTCCATCGATTCCTTGGCGGTGTCGAGCACGTCTTGCTCACGCCCCGGCGCAACGTATCTTTCCAGCACGTCGATGAACATGTCGGAGTGTTTCACATCGGCTTTGCTGTGCGCCGTGAAGTTCGGCATCTGCGCGTCGGCAAAGTCGAGATCGCGCTTCCAGATTTTGTACAAGCGGGTGCAGTTACCGCCACCAATATCGCCCAGCAACCGATCATCGTTGGTCCACTCGGCTATCGTGGAAGCCGCGATCGCCTCCTGCCATGGCCGATTGCGCGCGATCCAAAACCAGCCATAGATCGCCGCCTTGGTTGTCGGTAATGGCTCTGCCTTAAGCACCTCGTCCATGCTCAAGCCTAGTTCTTTTCCCTGACGAAAAATGAGATCCAGATGCCCGGCTTTGGAATGCTCGTCCTCCACCAGTTCTTCGTGTTCATGCTCCATGATACGCTGTTTGACATCGAATTCCGGACAATTCGCCGCCACCTGCGGCCAAAAGTTTCGGCGCTGGCGCACGTAAAGGCTCAATTGCAGCAAGTAAATTCTAGCCCGCTTTGTGGTCATGGGAATTGAGTAAAAATGTTGCATCTCCGGCGACAGAAATAAATCGCGCACACGGTCACCCAGTTTTTGCCGCCATTCTTCTGGCTTCATGAAAATCCCTCCTCGACTTCAGTCACCTTCAATATTGATTGCTTCCTGTCCCGCGCAAAGATTTCCGGCGCTCCGCCGCAAGCCTCGGGGATTTCAAGCTGCTCTAAATTTGTAGCACTAGCCGATCCAAAGAAGCAATGTCAAGCAGACACATTCATTGTCAGAGCTTGATTGGTGGGGAGGATAAACGGTTGCCGCGCTTGCACAAAACCTGAGACGGTGGCGTTACCATCTGCCGCCGATGCATGCTGGTTTTGATTGATATTGATCTGGGAAACGCCGCCAAAGCACGTAGTCAACGTGGCAGGTCGTTTCCGGGCCAGGAATAATTTTCGTGCCGTGGGGATGCGCGGATGGAGATCAGTGCAGCTGATCTGCCTCTTTGGGAGCGGGCAAATAGCGCAACAACACCGTCTGAAGTGCATTGAGCGAAACCGGTTTGATGATCACTTCGTGGGCGCCGCATTTCAGCGCGGCCTCGCGGCAGTTTTCAGCCATCCAAGCGGTGCAAATAATAATTGGGATGCTCTTTGTGACCGCGCTTTCGCGCAGACAGGCGGTCGCTTCGATCCCGCCCATGCTCGGCATGCCGAGATCCATGAAAATGAGATCAGGTTTTTCCGCCAATGCCTTCTGCACGCCGATTTCGCCGTCGTCCGCCTCGACCACCTGAAAGCCCAAATGGCGGATAATCATGGCGAACAGCTCACGACAATCGGTGTTATCTTCAATCACTAAAATCTTATAAGCCATGAGCCTTTTCGTAACGCAGGGGTCGTGCCAAGCACCTCGATCTTCATATCATTGGAATTTGTTGGAGGATGCTGGGGCGACGGCGTTCAATCCCACCCGACAGGGTCACGAGATGTCATCGAAAATTACAAAAAAAGGTAACGGATTTGCGTCCTTAAATGGCTCGTTGGCAAAATGCCGTCAGCCGCCGGTTAGGCAAAACTGTCCGGCCCGCAGGTACGAGTGACGATGCGGGCGTTTGAACGCTTTACCGTCAGCGCATTGAGTCAGGCAAGACCATACATCAAGCAAGCGAATCACTACACCAGCCAAAATGCTTAGAGGGAGAATTATGCGGTACCTGTCGCTGTTTACAACTTGAAAATCCGCAGCGGAGAGCCT
>DASWCL010000176.1:0-1761 GCA_036390135.1 Binatia bacterium | reverse complement strand
CGCACCCTGCGCATGGGCGAGTGGCGGGTCGTTTGGGAAGTGATCGTGCTCGGCCGGGCCGACGCCGCTTTCGACGCCATGCGCCAAAACGCCGCAATGGGATGGATGATGCTCACAATGGTCGAAGGCATTTCGCGCTCGGAGGGCGGCATCGGCGCGTTACTTCTCAATCAAAACAAACATTTCCGCCTAGAGGCCGTCTTTGCGATTCAAATCGCCATCCTGCTGATTGGCTTGTTTCAGGACTACGCGCTGGGCTTGGCCAAAAAATTCCTCTTTCCCTACGCGGACTTGCAATTGGAAAAGAGGTAGTGGTTTCAGCATTTGTGAGGATAACGCTTGCCCGAACGATGCAAATACACCGACACGCTTCTCAAGGTTGACCACGTCAGCCTGTCTTACGACGACAAGGTCATTCTTCGCGACGTCAACGCGGAGATTCGCGACATCGTGCGCCCCGATTGCACCCAGGGCCAGGTCGTTGGCTTTCTCGGCCCTTCGGGTATCGGCAAGACCCAGCTATTTCGCATTATCGCTGGGCTGAATCAGCCTACATCGGGGCAAGTCTTGGTCAATTCCACGCTCACGCCCGTCAAAGCCGGAATGGTTGGCGTAGTCGCACAAAATTATCCGCTGTTCGAAAATCGCACGATTTTCAGCAATTTGATTCTCGCCGCGAAGCAGATTGAAAAAAACAGCGACGCCGCCCATGAAAAAGTATTGAAGTACCTGAAGCGCCTGGACATGCTTGACTGCTCGCAGCTTTACCCCGCGCAGATTTCCGGCGGCCAGCGCCAGAGAATCGCCATCGCCCAGCAGCTTCTATGCAGTGAGCATTTTCTACTGATGGACGAGCCATTCTCCGGCCTCGACCTGGTCATGGAAGCCAAGGTCTGTGAGTTAATCAACGAGATTGCTTGCCTGGACGAGCTGAACACCATCATCGTCGTGACTCACGACGTGACCGCTGCAGCTACCGTGGCGGACCACTTATGGTTGATGGGCCGCGATCGCGATGCTGGAGGGAATATTGTTCCGGGTGCACGCATTCAGGAGACCTACGATCTGATCGAGTGCGACCTGTGCTGGCATCCCGGCATCACGAACTCCCCTAAGTTTCTGGAATTTGTCCGCGAAGTGAAAGAAAGATTTCAGACGCTCTGAACCACACGGCTTCGGTGGCGCTTCTCGGTTCTTCCCCCGTGAAGAAATCCGCATAAAGAACAGTGAAAGGGAATCGCTTAGTTGCTCTTAGCCGCAGGGTGCGGCCGCAGCGCACGCGCAATCAGCCCGAGCCCGCCAACGAGCAGGATCAACATCACCAGCGTATTGAAGAGGCTGGTCGGCCGAAAATAGACGCTCATGTTGGCGATCACGCCCGCCAGAATGAAAAGCGCACCTGCCGCCGTAACGATCCAACCGGCAAGGCTTCGACCGTTCCAAAACAAGATCCCCACGCCGAGCAGCATCGGCACCAGTGTGATCCCAAACGTGTTTGCGCCGTAAAAACTCCAGTACGAGCCCACCACGCTGACCTGATTCGCCAGGAAATATCCCCCTAGGCAAGCCATGACGCATCCGATCAGCTCGCGCTCTCTTCCTCTCGCGCGTCACGGGTCATTTCACCTCGACTTTCACGCGCATCCAAGGGTGGATACAGCACTCAAAAAGATGTTCACCTTTCGACAGATCCGTGATCTGGCGTTGGCTGCCTTGAAGGATTCGGGTCTTGGCCACCGCGACGTTCGAAAAGCCGCCGGC
>DASWCL010000175.1:0-2587 GCA_036390135.1 Binatia bacterium | reverse complement strand
CTCGGCTTGCTTGAGCACCGTCGCGATCAACTCTTTTTCGCGGCGTTGGATCTCGGCGTCCTGCACGGCGATCTGCCCAGTCTTTTGCACCTGTTCGATCTTGACCTGTTCGGCCATCACTTGCTGTTGCATCACGTTGGTCTGGAGCTCGTACGCTTTGTCGGCGGACGCTTTCTGCTTCTGCACGGTTTCGAGGAAGTTGGCCTGCTTCACTTGGAGATCGCGTTGCGCTTCGGCTTGCGCCGCTTGGGAAAGCGTTTCAGCCAAGACGCGTTCTTTATCGGCTTGCGCTTTGGCGACCGCGGCGGCGCGCATGGCTTCGGCGCGTTTGATCGCGGTATCGCGCTCGGCTTCGGCGGCGGCGACATCGGCGTCGCGCTTGATCCGCGCGACGTCCGGTCTACCCATATTGGTGATGTAATCATTCTTGTCGCGCACTTCCTTGATCGTAAACGAGATGACCTCGAGTCCCATCTTGTGCAAGTCATCGGCACAGGTGGCGCGCATGCGATCGCCAACCATTTCGGGCTGCTTGACAATTTCTTCCACTGTCAGCTGGCCAATGATGCCGCGCAGGTGGCCTTCCATCACCAGGCGGATCAGTCCCTCGCGCTCCGGCGGCGTCTTGGTGAGAAACTGTTCGGAGGCAGTCTGAATCGATTCCGGATCCGACTTGACCTTGATCTGCGCGACCGCTTCGACGGTTACCGCTACGCCCTGTTTGGTGTAGAGATCCTGCTGCGGCGCCACGTCGAAGGACATCAATTCCAACGAGAGTAGGCGGCAATTCTCCACCATCGGAAAGATCACCGAGCCGCGTCCCTTGATGATACGCGTGCCGCGAAAACCGTACACGACGAGAGCCTCATGGGGCCCGGCCTTGCGGTAAAGCCGAGCGAACATCGACATCAGTAAAATGAGAGTCAATGCCATCAATCCCGCGATGGCGAAAATAATTTCAGTGCTCATATCCTTAATCCTCCTTAACTTTGTTTGGACACTGCCGAAGAATCTGTTAGCTCGTCCCAAGGCCGGACGTAGGCAACGCCGCGCTCGTAACGGGTAACCACAACTTCGGTTCCTTTGGCGATTCCAACTCCGTCGTCGCTGCGCGCAGCCGAAGCGCGCCGGGCGCCTGCCTGCGAAAAGATCATTTCGCCGGTGCCAGACGGACGAATGTGGCTGCTGACGGTGCCGAGCACGCCGATCATATCGTAGTCGGCGGGATTGAGTTCCTCGTCATGGCGAATCAGTACCTTGGCGAGAAAAAAGAACACGATCGCCGCCCCGACAAACCCGCTCGCGCAGGCCATCGCGAAACCGAGCAGGAACCAGAAAGTGGAAAAGCGAGCCAGGAGATAACCCGTGCCGCCGAACCACGCAAGAAACGCCGCGATCGTGCCGAAATTAATCGGCGCGAGCTCGCCGGCATCGACGCCGCCGCCGTGGGCAACATGGCCGTGGCCGCCGCCGATCTGGACGTGGAAATGCGGCAGGTGCAAGTGCAAGCTGCCAAGCAACGACAGCACGCTGAGCACAAAACCCAGGGCAAAACAGATGAGGTAGAAATCAGCCCAAGTCATTTTGCATTCCTCCTTTCCGCCGCCGGCTTGAGCACCTGCAGAAGGCGCTCGGCTAGGCCGGGATTATCAATAATGGCGCCGAGCAGAACCAGGCACATGCGCGAATCTTTATGCCGCGCGATGGTCACCAGCGCCTCGTGCAGGTCGAGATCGCGTTGGAAACGCTCAGCGCCGTTGATTAACCACAAATCCAACTTGTCTTCCAGCACACCGACATCGGAGACCAGTTCCGTCGAATAGCCCTCGGGATCGTCGACGAGATAACCCGGATGCACCTTAAAAAATCGCGCGAGCAACATGCGCGTGGAGTTCGACAGGTGAGGGCGCGCGCCGTTCTCGATCTGCGAGAGATAAGACTGGCTGATCGTCTTGCCGAGTTCCTTCTTGACCGAGCGAACGATTTCTTGCTGTGTCATCGCGCGTTCCAATCCGCGAAGCGTGCCCTCGACTTCGCGCAGGTACCGGAGTTTGGCGCCAAGCTTCATATTGCTAGTTGCGATATTAATATTACGATTTGCGATATCTGTCAAGACCCGTTAAAAGGCATTATTCGACAGGAACAACCGCCATAGGGTCCGCAGGTTCGGGTTTCCGTTTGAGTTCAAAATCCAACTAGATTCCGGCTTCCGCCGGAATGACGAAACAAAGAATTGACTTCCAGTCGGCCAATTTAGAAAACCTCGGCTTGGAGCCGAGAATGATTCGTTTCTGAGTGTGAAGGCGCGAATTGCGCCAGTTGAGTGTGGATCGATTTTTAGGACGTGGCTTACTTGCCGTAGAGCTTGGCGATGTAACCCGACTTGTCGATTTCTTCGACCAAGCCGGATTCGATCACGTCTTTGGCCTGAGTGACTTTGGATTTTGCCGTCTTGACGGAATCCATCACTGCTTGGACTCCCTTGATCTCGGGAACCGGACGTTCGCGCATGGCAGCGGCCACGCGTGGATAGCTGTATTCGGGTCCTTTGATGCCTTCCTGCTTGAGAACGGACAACGCCAGATCC
>DASWCL010000174.1:0-13827 GCA_036390135.1 Binatia bacterium | reverse complement strand
GCTCGCGCAAGAAGTGATTCAGCCGCTGCAGACATCAGCTGAGTGAAATACTCGCCAGCATTTCACGGAACAATCGACAGACATTAATGATATCCCAAGTTATCGCCGCTGGATGTAGTTGTCGGGCAAGCGGAGTTCGCCTGGATTCCCGCTAAAGACGTGCGGGAATGACGGATCCCGAACGCACTAGTAGATTTCTTGGCAAGGCTCTCACGCAGAGTTTGACTCGGTCACCAGCACTGCCGCGCCGTGAATCTTTCCTGCACGCAAGCGATTCAACGCTTCGTTCGCTTCTTCCAGCGAGAATGTTTCTATTTCGGTGCGCACGGGAACTTTGGGCGCGAGCGCCATGAACTCTTCGCCATCGCGGCGGGTAAGATTGGCGACCGAGCAAATCGAGCGCTCTTCCCACAGGATGGAATAAGGAAAAGAGGGAATATCGCTCATGTGGATGCCGCCGCAGACGACTTTGCCGCCTTTGCCGACGGCTTTGAGGGCTTGTGGCACCAGAGCACCGAGGGGAGCGAAAATGATCGCGGCGTCAAGTTGTTGCGGCGGCAGTTCGTTCGAGTCGCCCGCCCAAACCGCGCCGAGATCGAGGGCGAATTTTTTTGCTTCGTCGTCGCCGGGACGAGTGAACGCATAAATCTCGCGCTGCTGATATTTGGCCACTTGCGCGACGATGTGCGCGGCGGCGCCGAAACCGTAAAGGCCGAGCCGTTTAGCATCGCCAGCTTTGGTCAAGCTTCGATAGCCTATGAGTCCCGCACACATGAGTGGCGCAGCGTCTGTGTCGCCGTAGGAATTGGCAATTGGAAAACAAAAACGCTGATCCGCGACCGTGTATTCTGCGTAGCCACCGTCGATTGTGTAGCCGGTGAATTTCGCCAAATCGCAAAGATTCTCTTGTCCATTTCGGCAATAGGAGCAAGCGCCGCAAGTCCAGCCCAGCCATGGCACGCCTACTCGGTCGCCGATTTTGAAACGAACCACGTCGTCGCCTAATTCCACAACAGCTCCGACGATCTCATGGCCGGGGATGAGTGGCAATCTGGGTCGTGTTAACTCGCCGTCGACAACGTGGAGATCCGTGCGGCACACCGCGCAGGCGTGAACATGGATCAATACTTGGCCGGAACTCGGTTTAGGAATTGGCCGATCCGCCAAGCGTAGAGATTCGCCGGGCTTTTCCAAGAGCATAGCGCGCATCTGTTAAATGTTTATCGAAACTGATGCGAGAAACCAAATCCGCGTGGGCGAAACGCTACGCGTCGTTTTTCCTTCCCCAATCGCGATCGTGTTATAGTGGCGTTAACATTGGATTACACTTGGAGCGCGTAAAAAGGAGCAGCGACTGTGGGATACATCGAGTCGAATCTGTTGCCCGACGAGCAAGTCGTTTACAAAGCCAGATTGCACTGGATCACCTTCTGGAAATCCTGCGCGCTGATTTTTCTTGGGGTCATTTTTCTGTTCATTCAAGCGATCATTGGGGGTGTCGTTGTCGTGATCGGGGTGTTTGCTTTCCTTTCTCCTCTCATTGGATACGCTACCTCTGAATTCGGCGTGACCAACAAAAGAGTGATCATCAAAGTCGGATTTCTCCGGCGGAAAACATTGGAATTGCTGCTCCGACATGTGGAGGCGATATCAATCGATCAAAGCGTGATGGGCAGGTTTTTGAACTATGGTTCAGTGACGCTCACGGGAACCGGTGGCGTGCGAGAAGTCTTTCACAATGTTTCCGCCCCGCTGGAGTTTCGCAGGCGGATTCAAGGCGAGGCATCCTAGAAGCAACGTGCAATCCAATTTGATGCCCATGCGTAATTGGCTGCGGATTTTGTCGGTAATCCTGGCGCTGAGCCAGTCGGCAACGCTTAGTGCGGCCGCTCCCCATAGCGCGCTAGGTTTGGTCGACTTTGACCATGACATCGGAGTCGTTGCTGCATTCCATGAGGAGCATTTTTGTCTGTCGATCAAAAACGGCAAGCTCAAACCCGGTCAAGCGCTAACATTAGTTTGGCTTCCTATCTCAGACATAAGACAGACAGCCGAAATACAGTCCGCCACCGTGCGGAAGTTACTGACGGGTTCTTGCGATGCGGTTAACAGCGTGGGAGGCGACGCCGCCTATGATCTCGATGCCGGCAAGCTCGATACAGGGAAAATCTATATCGCCGTCGTGGGAAGCCACGCTGATCTGCGGATCCTTCACGGAGGAGTGGAAGGCAAACTTGACTCGCGCAGCATTAGCTTCCGTGCATGCAGCGCTATGGAAGGACTTCATTTCAGCGTGTGGACGGGCGGTGCTCTCGAGGAGAAACAAGTGTGGCACCGCTATTACTATCTCGGCTATGACGTCGAGCCGACATGTAAAGATGCGGACTTCCAAGAGCGGGCCCAATGACAAGCATCTGACGTGAATCGGAGCCTGCTAATCCAGATCGATATCTTTCAGCGGTTTGGTGATGGGCTCTTCTTTGGCTTTCTTGAACAGCTCTTGGAACTTCGCTTCGAGAACTTTTGACTTGTTTTTTTCGGCTTCGGCGATTTTCTGATATTTCTCGTCGCGGCGGTCCGCTTCTTCGTTGACGAGCTTCACGGCGTCCTTCAGCGCCAGTGCCATTTGTGGTCTAACCGGAAGCTTGTGGTCGAGAACGACGCCGAGCACTGGATCGATCGTTAATGCGGCATCGCAACAGGGACAGGTGATCTGGATACTTTTAGTTTCGTTGGTGGACATCGTGAGTTCCTTCTTTGAAACAGTCGGAGGGCGGGTTCAAACCCGCCCCTATGTTAGCCCCTCAACTCGATCTGCTCTCCGTCCGGCCCGCCAAATACCACGCGGCGCCAGCCGTTTTCCCGCGGCTCACGCGCGGCGGTGTCGTGCGGCGTCCGGACTAATTGTACACCGTCCTGCTGGAGTCTTTCGACCGTTTCAGTAAAGTCGTCGGTTTCAAGACAAAAGTGAAAACCGGACATCGTCTCCCCTGGATGATGGGTCAATTCGAGCACCGTATCGCCGAGTTTCAGGTAAGTGATTTGCAAACCGCCCCCGGCAGCATGCTGAAAGTAATGTTTAAAGCCAAAATGCCGCTCGTAGAATTTCACCGAGCGGTCTAAGTCCGAAACATGAATCGCGACATGATCGATGCGCTTGAACATAGCTCTTGCTCCGACTAAAAGCATAGGCTTTTCAGCGACCGATTTGCAAGCTTGCCCGACAGTGTGAAAATTTCGACTGGAAGGTTAAAATAGCGTTGCAGGACTTGTCCGATGCCGATTTTTCGACTTGTCGATGATATGGTTTTTCCTCCGCCGGATTACGCGGATCCGAGTGGTTTGATCGCCGTTGGCGGCGATCTTTCCAGCGAGCGATTGTTGGAAGCCTATCGGGTTGGCATTTTCCCGTGGTATTCGGAGGATCAGCCGATTCTCTGGTGGTCTCCCGATCCGCGCTTCGTTCTCGAACTCAATCAATTCAAAATTTCCCGCAGCCTGCAGAAGACGCTCCGAAAAAAAGTCTATCATGTGACCTTTGACCGGGTTTTTGAGGACGTCATCGCGGCCTGCGCAGAGGTTTCGCGGGAAGGTCAGAGCGGCACATGGATTACGCCGGAAATGTGCGAAGCCTATATTGAGCTGCACGGCCTGGGTTACGCGCACTCGGTGGAATGCTGGTTCGAAGGGAGGTTGGCCGGCGGACTCTACGGCGTGTCGCTGGGAAAAGCGTTTTTCGGTGAATCGATGTTTCATCACAAAACCGACGCATCGAAAGTCGCGCTCGCCGTCTTGGTGGAGAAACTACGGGATTGGGGGTTTCATTTCATCGACTCGCAGATGACCACCGAACATATGCAGCGTCTCGGCGCCGAAGAAATTTCCCGAAGAATTTTTCTAAAAAAGCTACAATCGGCGCTGCGTCACTCGACCAAGCGCGGCAAATGGCATGTTGAAGATTGACGTCGTGGTCGCGCCTTTTCCTTAGGCGGCGTTTGACGCCTCGGATCGTTCTGCAGCGCGAACGATTGCATCGAGCGACTTTTGCGACGGGAATTCGATCACCAAAAGCACCAGGCTCAAGGCCGAAAGCAAATAAAAATCTTGAACAAAGCGACCGACCAGAGCCAGGACAAATCCGTAGACGGCGATCGCTTCGATGATCGCGAAGATGACTATTTTGCGGGTCACATAAGTCGACACCACGTAGGCGGCACGCTCTTCGACCGCACCGGTAAACTCTTCCAAGGCGCGCAACAGCTTCGTCGCTCGTGCATCGCGAAGGATCGCCTCGGAAAAGAAATTACGCCTGCGCCAATAAGCATAGTAGCCGAGGTCGATCAGGGTGAGCAGCCACAGAACCATTCTTGCCGGCCCGGCAATGGAACGGTTGATGCCAATGTTGGGATTGCCCAAGAGTTTGCGCGCGATGACGAGATAGATCGGGATAGAAATGACAAAGCAACTCCATAGGATCACTGCCGCGCCGCGCTGATCGAGCAGGATTTTTCTAAACTCCGGTCGAATCATTTTGGCGAGTATTATCACAGGTCGCATCGCGCTGTCTCGCGCATGCGCAGAGTTTTACGCGGCGCTCGCACTGCCTTGTCGCGTCCTAGGCGCGGTGATATAGGCACGATCAAAGATCAGAAAAATAGGAGAACGCGATGGCTGAGTTCGATATCGTCATCCACGGGGGCAGATTGATCGACGGGACGGGTAACCCTTGGTTCTACGGCGACGTGGGAATTAAAAACGGCAAGATCGCGAGCGTCGGCAAGATCAATCCTGAAGCGGGGCAGCGCGCCATTGCGGCGAAAGGCTACGTTGTTACGCCTGGTTTTATCGACATGCACACGCACAGCGATCAGCCGATCGTCGCGGATGGCAATGCCGAGAGCAAAATTCGCCAGGGCGTGACGCTCGACATCATCGGTGAGAGTCAGACCGTGGCGCCGCTCGAAGGCGCTATCCTCGAGGAGTATCGATTAGAGCATCGCAAACGCAACGGGATTGAAACCGATTGGACAACGTTCACCGGTTACTTCAATACCGTGACGCGCGGCGGAATTTCGCTCAACGTGGCTTCGGGTGTTTCGCCGCAGCAAGTGAAGCGAGTTGTCTGTGGCTTCGAAGAACGTCCGGCCAACGCCGCCGAGCAGGACAAAATGAATCGGCTGGTGGCTCAGGCGATGGAAGAAGGTGCGCTTGGTCTCACCGCCGCATGGCACGCCAAGGGGCCCGAGAATCCAGGCGAAGTGGTCGAGATGGCGAAAGTCGCGCGGCGCTACGGCGGCTATTACGGCGTGCACGTCGGCAGCGAGGGGTTCGATATTTTTGAAGAGTTGGCCAAGACACTGCGCATCGCGCGGGAGTCGCAAATTCCGATTCACATTTATCATTTGAAAATGCGCGCCAAAGCCAACTGGGGACGCATTCGCCAAGTCATCGCACAGCTCGAAGAGGCGCGGCGCGAGGGCTTGGACATCACCGCCAATCAATATCCGTACACGGCGATGCAGCATCCGTGGCGGCGTCTGTTCCCTCGCTGGGTGCAGGACGGGCCGGTGAACGAGACGATTTCACAATTTAAAAATCAGTCGTTTCGCGAACGGGTCATGAAGGATCCGGAGTTTAACCAATACGTCGACGAACACGGCGGCTGGGAAGGCGTCGTGGCAGCGCGCTTGGATACCGCGTCACTTAAGAAGTTCGAAGGTATGACGATCGCGGAGATCGCCAAGATCCGCGAGCAGGATCCGGTGAGCACTTGCTTCGATCTGATTTACGAAGAAGGCGTATTTATTCATGGTGTGCATCACACGATGAACGAAGACGACGTGAAAGCCGTGATGCGCATGCCGTGGGTTTCGATCGGCTCGGATGGCAGCGCGCTCAATCAAAAATATCCCGGCAAACCGCACCCGCGCAGTTTCGGCACCCATCCGCGCGTGCTCGGCAAGTATACGCGCGAGGAAAAAGTTCTCACTCTCGAAGATGCCGTGCGCAAGATGACCTCGATGCCCGCGCAAGTCTTGGGTCTCAAAGACCGCGGCTTGCTACGCGAGGGCTACTGGGGCGATGTGGTCGTGTTCGACCCGGATGCTGTAACGGACACGGCGACCTATGAGAATCCCAAGCAATATCCGAAAGGGATCGACTATGTGCTGGTCAACGGCGCCGTCGTGATCGATAATGGCCATCATACCGGGGCGCGGCCGGGTAAAGTCGTTTATGGACCGGGATACAGCGGCGCATAATCTAGGGAGACGCGGTTGCAATATTTGCGCTGTCCCATAGCATGCTGAGATGTCGCTGCAAAGCTGCGCGAACGCTGTCATTAACATCCACTCCGAACTCCGCCAGAACGGTTTCGAAGCGACTGTCCCATTTCCACGATAGGATCCCTGAAACGCGTTCAACAATTCCCGGCAGCGACACGATATTGACTCTATTTTTGCGATTCGATAGCGTCACGGGATCGTTGCAGGTGTAAGGGGCATAACGACGCCAAGTCGGAGGTGTTTGTGGAAGAACTCAAGCCGGTTAAAAGCGGCAAAGTCAAAGTCGACGACGTCAATTTGTATTACGAGCTCTACGGCCAGGGCGATCCTTTAGTGCTTGTCGCCGGCACCGGCATTAGCCTCGCGCCTTGGCGCGTCTCTCAGGTGTCAGAGTTCGCCAAACATTATCAAGTGTTGATCTACGATCATCGCGGTTTGGGCCGAAGCGACAAGCCGGACATGCACTACACGACGCGACTGTTCGCTAAAGACTGCGTCGGTTTGATGGACGCGCTCGGTATAAAAAGGGCTTACATGATGGGTCATTCCATGGGCGCGCGGGTATGTCAGTGGATCGCATTGGACTATCCCGATAAAGTGCGCAGCTTGGTGCTCTCGGGGCCCGGCTCAGGAAAATATAGCGAAGCACTCGAAGACTATCCGCGCGGCGTGCCGTTGGACGCAGCCTTGGAGATGATCGAAAAGGGCTACGAGAAATATCAGAGCGATCACTGGGGACCGGGATTCATGTTCAGCGACAGTTTCGTCAAGGAGCACCCGGAGATCGTGAAAAAGTACCAGGAGCTCATCGTCGACGAAGTGCCGCCGCTGAAATGTTATCTACGCCACGTGGTCGCGCGCCAGTGCCACGAAACAACCCACTTAATTCACAAGATCAAAGCGCCGACGTTGGTCATCGTCGGTAGCAAGGACATTCACGAAGGCGGCACCGGGAGCCACGTCGAATCCGCCAAGGTGCTCGCGGAAAAAATTCCCAACGCGGAGCTTGTTCTGATCGAGGGCGGCAGGCATGGTTATCTGCGCGAGATGCCGGAAAAAGGTCATCCGCCGATCTTGGATTTTTTGCGGCGTCACTGATCCGCGGTTCGTCGCTTAAGGCTTCCCATGAACAAAAAAGAAATTCTTGAAAAGCAAAATAAATACTTATTCTCTTGCGTCTCGACTTACTACGATGAACCGTTGGTCGTCGATCACGCCAAAGATCAATATGTCTACGACGCGGACGGTAAGGAATTTTTAGATTTTTTCGGCGGCATTCTCACTGTCAGCGTCGGCCATTGCAACGACAAAGTCACCCGGGCGATCGACGAGCAAACCCACAAGCTTCAGCATATGTCGACGCTCTACGCCAACGAGCCGCAGGTTCTTCTGGCGGAGAAATTGGCGCAGATCACGCCGGGACGCCTGGAAAAATCGTTTTTCACCAACAGCGGCACGGAGGCCAACGAGACCGCCGTGTTGTTGGCACAGATCCACACCAAGTGCCAGGACGTCATCGCGCTGCGACATGCTTATAGCGGCCGCTCCTATTTGGCCTTGAGCCTATCCGCGCAGTCGAGCTGGCGATTGATGCCCAACGTCGTGCCCGGCGTGCATCACATTGCCAATGCCTACTGCTATCGCTGCCCGTTCGGTCTGACTTATCCAAGCTGCGATCTGAAGTGCGCTACGGACGCCGAAGAAGCGATTCAGACCATGACCTCGCAAGGACGAATCGCTGCATTTCTCGCCGAGCCGATTCAGGGCGTCGGCGGCTTCATCGTGCCGCCAAAAGAATATTTCAAAGCAATCGTCGGCATTATCCGCAAATACGGCGGTCTCTTCATCAGCGATGAAGTGCAAACGGGTTGGGGGCGGACTGGCGGAAAGATGTTCGGCATCGAGCACTGGGGCGTCGATCCCGACATCATGACCTTCGCCAAGGGCATGGCCAACGGCGTGCCGATCGGGGCGACCATCGCGACACCGGAAGTCGCGGACAGCATGAAAGGGAATACGATCTCGACCTTCGGCGGCAATCCGGTAACCTGCACCGCGGCTCACTCGACGATCCAAGTGATCGAAGAAGATAATCTGGTGGAAAACGCTCGTGTGATGGGGAACCGCTTGCGCGAGGGTCTGAACGCGCTAAAAGACAAATACCCGATCATCGGCGATGTGCGTGGCATGGGGCTGATGCAAGGCATGGAGCTCGTGGGTGAAAAGAAGAAGCCCGATGTGGAGAACACGAAGCGAGTCATGGAGTTAACCAAGAACAATGGTTTACTGCTCGGCAAAGGCGGTACCTACGGTAACGTGCTGCGAGTCGCGCCGTCACTGAACGTTAACAAAGACCAAATCGATCACGCGCTCAGTGTCTTGGACGAATCTTTCGGTCAACTGGGACAGTAAAAACTTCGCAGTGGAATCAGGCAGTTTTTTGAGCGCGATGATCCCGGCGTTTTCATTTTCTGAACTCCAACCCGCATGAACAGGCTTAGTCGCAGGATCATTGGCGCGGTTCCAGTTATCCTCGGCATATCCTTCCTGATTTTTCTCTTGATGCACATCGCGCCGGGGGATCCGGTGACCTTACTGTTGGGCGATGACGCGACGCCGAGCGATATCGAGCGCACGCGCCACGAGTGGGGCTTGGATCAACCGCTGATCGTGCAGTATTGGAATTTCCTCTCTCACGCTGTCACCGGCGACTTTGGCAAATCGCTCAAATTCAACGAATCGGTGACAAAATTGGTCAGCGAGCGCTTGCCGGCGACGCTTGAACTCGCGTTCTGCAGTTTGTGCGTCGCCATGATGATTGCGGTGCCGCTCGGAGTCTATTCGGCGATCAAGCACAATTCGCTGCTCGACCACGCCGGTATGAGCATCGCGCTGATCGGCGTGTCGATGCCGAACTTTTGGCTCGGTATCATGCTGATTTATTTCTTGGGCGGCCAGCTCAATCTCTTGCCCGTCGCCGGCCGCATCGAGTACGGCATCGAAGTCACGTCGATCACGGGGCTCTATTTAGTCGACAGCATAATGACCGGCAATTTCGCCGCGTTCTGGAGCGCGCTGCAGCATTTACTGATGCCTGCGGTGACTTTAGGATCGGCGCTGGCGGCGATCGTGACCCGTATCTCGCGTTCGAGCGTGCTCGAAGTCATGCGCCAAGACTACGTTACAACCGCGCGGGCCAAGGGCTTGAGCGAGACTACGGTGATCTGGCGCCATATCCTGCGTAACGCGCTGATCACGATCATCACTATCCTCGGTCTTCAGTTGGGTGCATTGCTGAGCGGCTCGGTGATCACCGAAACGGTTTTTTCCTTTCCCGGCATCGGCGACCTGTTGATCCAGTCGATCTCGGCGCGGGACTACAAGCTCACTCAAGTCTTGATCTTGATGTTTGCCGTGACTTATTTCGTCGTGAATCTGTTAGTCGACCTGCTTTACAGCTGGATCGATCCCAGGATCAGGTTCTAATGTTTTCGCTGCGCTATCTCAAAATTTGGGTTGGCGGCGCGATCTTGCTGCTGCTCTGTGTTTGCGGTGTGGCCGCACCGCTGCTGGCGCCGCGCGATCCACAGGCCCAAACACTAGAAGACCGCCTGCGCCCGCCGCGCTGGACCGAAAACGGATCGCCCGCGTATTTTCTCGGTACGGATAATCTCGGCCGAGACATGCTCAGCCGTATCATCTATGGCTCGCGCATTTCTTTGATGGTCGGCGCGGCCACCGTGATCTTCGCTGGATTTGTAGGATGCACGCTAGGCGCGGTCGCCGGCTATTTTGGGCACTCGGCGGATGAAGTGGTGAGCAAAGTTTCCGAGATTTTTCTCGCCTTTCCGTTCCTATTGATCGCAATTGCGATCATGGCGTTTCTCGGGCAGGGAGTCGGCAATCTGATCATGGCGCTGATGCTCAGCCGGTGGGTGCAGTATTGCCGGGTCGTGCGCGGCGAAGTCCTGTCGATCAAAGAGCGCGATTTTATCACGGCCGCAAAAGCGCTCGGCGGCAAAGACTGGTACGTGCTGTTTCGCCACGTGGTACCGAATACTTTTGCCAGCGTCACCGTAATCGCGACCTTCGGCATGGCGATCGTTATCATCACGGAAGCGAGCTTGAGCTTTCTTGGATTAGGTGTGCCCGTAAGTATTCCCACATGGGGCTCGATGCTCAGCGAGGGACGGAGCTACATCAACCGGGCGCCGTGGCTCACGATCTTTCCCGGGCTGGCGATTTTCATCACGGTGTTCGGTATCAATTTATTGGGCGACGGCTTGAGAGATATTTTTGACCCGAAATTGCGCAGGCAAAGATAGAAGATTGGGTGAAGATGGAGCAGAGAAGGAGACAAGGAGACATGGCCAGGACAACAATCAATCGAAGACAGTTTTTGACTCGGACCGCGGCCGTAGGTATCGGCGCAGCAGTGGGACCTTTCATTTTGCGCAACGGCGACGCCGCTTCGCGCGACCGTGTGACGATTTATCACACCAGCGTGGCCGACTCGATTCATCCGTACAATCACAGCTCGAGTCCGATTTACGGTGACTGGCAGCATGTGATGGAGCCGCTTGTCGAACTCGACTACGGCAAGAAGGATTACGTCGGCATCCTCGCCGACTCGTGGCAATTCCAGGGCAATAAATGGGTCTTCAAGCTTAAAAAGGGCATCAAGTTTCACAACGGCGCGCCGCTGACTTCGAAAGACGTGGCATTCTCGATCGAGAAAATGCGCGACGAGAAAGGCGGCAGCTTGCAGGCGCCGAATTTCAAGGACGTCACCGAAGTTCAAAGTCCCGACGATCTGACGGTGGTCTTCGTCACCAAACAGCCGCTGGCGATTTTCTTGGATCGCCTGGAAAACCGTTTCATCTTGAGCAAAGTCGCCGGCGATAAGTTCGGGGATAAACTCTATGACAACCCGATCGGCACCGGACCGTATAAATTCGTCAGCTATCAGCGCGGCGGCAATATGGTTTTCACGCGCAACGATGACTATTGGGGCGGCAAAGCCGCGATCAAAGAAGTCGTCTTCAGAAAAGTGACGGAAGATGCGGCGCGACTAGCGGCGCTGGAGTCCGGCCAAGCGGACTTCATCAATAACGTGCCGGATCATGAGGTCGCGCGCTTGCAGAAACACCCGCGCATCCAAATTGACAAAATGGAAGGGCTGCGGATGTTTTTTCTCGCCTTCAACATGGCGTTCAAGCCCTGGGACAACAAACTCGTGCGCCAGGCGGCGAACTACTGCGTCGACGCGCCGGCGATCATCAAAAATATTTTCGATGGCATCGGTTATCCGATCAATGGCCCGGTGGGTGCCAACGTCATCGGTGCCGATCCCAAGCTGAAACGGTATCCGTATGATCCCCAAAAGGCGAAGCAGCTTCTGGCGCAGGCGGGATTTCCCAACGGCTGTGACATTCAGCTTTATTATTCTGCCGGGCGCTACCCGAAGGACAAAGAGGTTTGTCAGGTGGTCGCGGCGCAAATGGTGAAAGGCGGTTTTCACGTCGAGCTGATTTCCCAGGAATGGGCATTGTTCTGGGATAAGCAGGGAGTGAACGGCGGCAAGTTGCCGTTCTATTACATCGGGCGTGGCTCGCTCACCGATGCCGACACGCTCTATGATCAATACTTTCGCACCGGCACGACCAAACGGACGAATTACAGTAATCCGGAACTCGACAAGCTCATCGATGAGCAACAAAAAACTCCGGATCAGAAAAAACGAGTCACCATCCTGCAGCGAGCCGGCAAGATCATCATGGACGAGGCGACGTTCATTCCGCTTTACAATCTCGCCGACATCTACGGTACGGCAAAAAACTTAATCTGGAAAATGCGGCCGGATGAAAAAGTCTTGGGTTGGGACATGAAGATCAAGTAGAGACGCCGCGACGATCAAACGCAGGATAGATGATTGGAGGCACTCGTGAGCGCACAAAATCGAAAATTTCCTCGGCGCGAGTTTTTCAAACAGAGCGCATTGTGGGGAATCAGCGCGGCGTTGGGCGGGTCGCTGGTGAAAGCGAGCTACGCGGCGTCCAAAGAGCGTCTGATGATTTTGAGCAGCATCGGCTTGGACACGCTTCACCCCTACGCCCATAGTTCCGGTCCGCAGTATGGCATCTGGGAGCACATGATCGAGCCGCTGATCGAGATCAACTACGCCAAAAAAGAATATTACGGCGTGCTCGCCGAGTCGTGGAAATTCCAGGGCAACACGTGGACGTTTCGCCTCAAGAAGGGGATTCGTTTTCACAACGGCGCGCCGTTCACCGCCCATGATGTCGTGCATTCGGTCAATCGAATGAAGAACGACAAGAGGAGTTTGCAGAAATCAAACTTCGACGATCTCACGGAAGTACAAGCCCCGGACGATTATACCGTGAGCTTCACGACCGCCGCGCCGAATGCAGTATTTCTCGACCGGTTGCAAAATCGGTTTATGGTCAGCAAAGTCGCGGCGGAAAAGTACGGCGACGACGTCGATCAACGCGCGATCGGCACTGGACCTTACAAATTTGGCAGCTGGCAGCGCGACGGCAATCTCGTGATGACGCGCAACGACGATTACTGGGGACGCAAAGCCGACATCAAAGAGATCGTCCTGAAAAAAGTCGGCGAGGATGCGGCGCGAATAGCTGGACTACTCGCCGGACAAGGCGACGTGATCAATAACGTTCCGGTCGAGGAGCTCGGCCGCCTGGATAAACATCCGCGCTTACGCGCAGAACAGGTCGAAGGCCTGAGAATGTATTTCTTGGCGATGAACGTCACGCACAAGCCGTTCGACAACAAGCTGGTGCGCCAAGCGTTCAACTACGCGGTCGACCCAACGGTCGTGATCAAACACATCTACGAAGGCCATGGATACGTCATGAACGGGCCGCTCGGCGCCAATGTCATCGGCTACGATCCCAAGATCCACCGCTATCCCTACGATCCGAAGAAAGCCAAGGAGCTATTGATCAAGGCCGGTTTTGCCAACGGCCTGGAGGTAAAACTCTTTTTTTCGCCCGACCGCTACCCTAAGGCAAGGGAGGTTTGCCAGGTGATCGCAGACCAACTTGGGAAGGTCGGTGTCAAGGTCGAGCTGGTATCACAAGAGTTCGCGATTTTTTGGGGCGCCGACGGAGTGAACGGCGGGAAGATTCCCTTCTATTATGTCGGGCGGCCCGCCGTGGATGCCGACACGGTTTACGATCAATATTACCGGTCCGGGAGAACCAAGCGAGTAGGCTTTCAAAACACCGAGGTCGACCGCCTGATCGACGAGGAGCAAAAGGCCGCAGATCAAAAGAAACGCGTCGCGCTGTTGCAACAGATCGGCCGCGTACTGATGGAGGAGGCAGCTTTAGTGCCCCTGTACACATTGGCGGAAATCTATGGCGTGGCGCGCAACGTGATTTGGAAAGCACACCCGGAAGAAAAGGTGCTCGCCTTTGATATGAAGATTCGTTAAGCCGTCAGCTTAGTTCCACACGATGGTTTTGGATAGATAATTTTTGCCCTTGTTCTAAGACGGCGT
>DASWCL010000173.1:0-13035 GCA_036390135.1 Binatia bacterium | reverse complement strand
TGCCTTTGTCTTTTTCATCATGATGCCGATTTATATCGAGACCAAAGATCCAGTCTGGGCTTGGAAAGTCGGTCTGGTTGCGTGCTTCTTGAACGGCGTGATTGAGATCTTCGGCGCATTTATCGCCGAGAGCGTGCGCCGGGTGACACCGCGCGCCGCGCTGCTGTCGGCGCTGTCGGGTATCGCGATTACGTTCATCGCAATGGATTTCACGTTTAAAATTTTCGCCCGACCCTTAGTCGCATTGGTGCCGATGGCGGTAATCTTTGTTGCATATTTCTCGCATCAAAGATTACCGCTCGGCTTGCCCGGCGGTATGGTGGCGATTGCCATCGGCACCATTATAGGTTGGGCCCTCGGAACGATGAGCGGCAAGGCAATTTTCACCGGCTACTCGCTCGCATTGCCAGCCTTTGCGGGCGGCTCACTGTGGGAGGCGCTGACGAATCCGGCCTTTCTCAATTATTTTTCCGTAATTTTTCCCATGGGGATTTTCAACGTGGTTGGATCCTTGCAAAACATCGAGAGCGCCGAGGCCGCCGGCGACCGCTTTCGCACGTTTCCCTCGCTGATGGCAAATGGCATCGGTTCGGTGGTCGCCGCGCTGTTCGGCAGCGTGTTTCCGACGACGATTTATATCGGTCATCCGGGTTGGAAACGCCTCGGCGCACGCTCCGGCTATTCCGCTCTGAACGGCGTTTTTATTAGCCTTCTCTGTCTCACCGGCACCATCCAAACCGTGCTCGGCTTGATTCCGCTCGAAGCGGGCATCGGCATTCTGCTTTACATCGGCATCATCATCGTCGCTCAGGCGTTTCAAGAAACACCGAAAGAGCATGCGCCGGCGGTTGCCCTCGGCATCGTTCCCGCTCTCGCCGGTTGGGGTTTATTGATGGTCGAGACGGGTTTGCGCGCCGCGGGAAAATCTCTGTTCGAAGTCGGACTGCCGCGGTTTACCCAGGAGAGCCTGGCGATTCACGGCATGATTTCCTTGGAGCGCGGCTTCATATTTACATCCATGATACTCGCCGCCATCGGCGTCGCGCTGATCGAGCGTAAGTTCGCGCGCGCCGGCGCGTGGTCGGTGGCGGCGGCGTTATTATCGGCGTTCGGCATCATTCATGCCTACGAGCTTACCCCCGCCGGGATTACGAGCCGCTTCGGATTCATGGCAGCGCCGGATTTCTTCGTGAGTTATCTGCTTTTGGCCGCGTTGTTTTTTACGGTTGCGGTTTGGGCGAGAAAGGACCTCGGTAACCTCGAGGTCGAATTAAGATCGGGTGACGAGTGATGAAGGCGTGTATTCTCGGCTGTTGACCTCCGTGAGATCCCAGTCGCCGCCGTCGTATTTCAGGCGAGTGATACCGCACGGGTCGAGGTGAAACGTACGATATTGATTCAGGTGAGTACCACTGACACGGCAAACGATTCCCAAGATCGGAAAGTTATGACTGACCACGAGAATGCGCTCTGCGTCGGCGTGGCGTTGCACGATTTGATTGAGCCCATTCCACGCGCGTTCGGCGACGTCGGCGAGTCGCTCGCCGCCGGGGACGCAAATCTCGGCGGGCTCGCTGCGCCAGCGCACTAAAAAGTCGGCATAATTGGCTTTGATTTCATTAAATGTCAAGCCTTCGAGCTCGCCGTGGTCGAGCTCGCGCACCTCTTGTTCGATCAACACGGGCAAGTTATGCGGCTGGCTGATGCGCTCAGCGGTCTGTCGCGCGCGGCGCAGATGGCTCGAATAGACGGCGTGAATCTCTTCTTCGCTCAAAAGCTCCGCGATCTGTTTGGCTTGGCGAACGCCAACATCGCTTAAATCGCGATCGGTCGAGCCTTGACAGCGCCCCTGGAGGTTCCAATCGGTGGCGCCATGGCGCACTAGGACAACTTGCACAATCCGCTTGCCTCGCAAAAATTAGCTCTCTTCAAGAAAGGCGTTGTTGATCTTGACCTTTGCCTTCGCCTTGAGACTTTCGAGAAATTTTATCAGCACGCGCTGGCGGTTTTCGGCGAGCGCTTGCTTCATCAAGTTATTTTTTTCTTTTTCAAACTGTTCCATGTCGGCGCCCTGGCTGTCTTTGAAAGCCAAAACGTAGACGGCATCCTTCTGCGTATAGAGCCGGTCGGGAACGGGCTTTTGCGCCGATAGCGCGATCGCTCCTCCCTTGAGCTCGGCCAGCTCGCCGATCTTCGGCAGCTGCGGCGTGCCGCGCTGAAACAAACCGGTTTCCTCGACTTTCAAGTCGTTGGCTTGCGCGAGCTTCGCTATATCTTTTTCCTTTCTCAGTTGATCGAGCAAGCTGTTGCCTTTTTGCAGCGCGAGCTCATACGCCTTGGATGCTCTCAACCCCTTTTCAATTTGTCCGTGCACAGCGTCGAGCGCCGGGATGGCAGGTTCTTTTCTCTCCTTGAGGCGTAACAAATAGTAGGTGTTCTTTCCTTCAACGATGGGACTGGTATCTTTCGGACCCAAGGCAAAGGCATTCTTGTAAAATTCCTGGTTTTCGCCGATTTCCGGGACCGTGTCGCCGTTGGCGAGCCAATTCGTGACGCTGAGCTTGGCGCCGCTTTCTTGCGCCACCTTGGTCAGATCGCTGCCCGAGAGCGCCTTTTCGCGGTCTTTGTCGGCGATCTTGCCAGCTTCGCGCTTGGCCTTCTCGGCTTTCAGCGTTTTGGTTATTTCGGCGCTGGCTTCTTTGAGCGTCTGGGTTTTTTCGTTTTTGACGTCTTCCACTTTGAAGATTTGAAAACCTGCCGGCGTGTCGACGGCATCGCTCACGGCGCCCTTGGCCAGACTGAAAATCGTCTTCTCGACCGCCGGCGGCATTTGCCCCTGCGCGAGCCAACCCAAGTCACCGCCTTTCTCGGCCGTGGGATCATCGGACGTGCGCTTCGCCAGCTCGGCGAAATCTTTGCCGCTGCGGGCTTCTTTGACGATACCCTCGGCGCGCGTCTGTGCGGCCTTTTTCTGATTGGGATCGGCGCCGGGCTCTACGCGAATCGAGATATAGCGTACTTTCGCTTCTTTGGGATTATGAAATTTATCGTTGCGATTGGCCTGGTAGTAGTCTTCGATCTCTTTCTCGCTTACCTGAACTGACGCTGCGAATTGATCGTAGGGATAGCTCAAATATTCGACTTGTATTTTCAGCGGTTCTTTGAGCGATTCTTTATTGCGCTCGTAGTATTTTTTCACGTCCTCTTCGGTCGGCTTGACCTGCGCGGCAAAATCGCTGATCGGCAACTTGATGTAGTTGAGATTGATTTTTTCCTGATCGATGCGATAGCGATCGCGAATTTCGGCATCGGTGACGTGGACGGAGTCAAGAACAACGCTGTAAAGCCGCTGCATGGTCAGCTGATCCCGCTGCTCGTCTTCAAACTGCGCAGGCGCAAGTCGGTTTGCCTGAAGAATTGCGAGGTAGCGATCCTTACTGAAACGTCCGCCGATCTGAAACTCCGGCGCTTGCGCGAGCTGCTCGGCGAGATCGTCGTCGGTCGCGCTCAGCCCGAGGCTGCGCGCTTCCTGGAGCATGAGCTTTTTCTGAATGAGCTCCTCGAGCAGGTTGCCTCTTAAATTTAGACCTTTGATCATCTCCGGTGTCAGCGCACCCTTGAGCATCTGACGGTAGCGCTCCACAGCGCGCTCGTATTGCAAGGCAAATTCGCTTTGGCTAATCGTTTCGCCGTTGATCTCGGCGACTTCCACGTTGGTCTGGTCGCGAAATTTACCGCTGCCGACGAACAAGGCAAAAGTTACAACGATGACGCCGAGAAAGAAGACGATAACCCAATTTCTTTTCCGCTTGCGTAAAAAGTCCAGCATGTTTTTCTAGGAACCTTTCGGAACTATTGGCTAAAAACAATCCAATGATGATAAAAAATAGCCCGTTGTATTGCAACCAACCGGGCCACGATAAAACGAAATTTCTTTAAGTTTTTCATTATCTTGCTTGCTTCAGCCAAATCTGTTATTTTTGTCGATGCTCCAGTCCGTCTTTTTCGCGCACAAGAAGGAGTTGATTGATGTTCGATGCCCTTTTCGGCGTCTTTTCGAACGATCTCGCGATCGATCTCGGCACCGCCAACACTTTGATCTATGTCAAGAATCAAGGGATCGTTTGCAATGAGCCGTCGGTGGTCGCCGTGCAACAGCGAAACGAACGGGGCGGCAAGAAAGTGCTTGCGGTGGGGGCCGAAGCGAAACGGATGTTGGGCCGCACTCCCGGCAGCATCGTTGCGATCCGACCGCTGAAAGACGGCGTCATCGCCGATTTTGAAATTACCGAGGCAATGCTGCGCTATTTCATCCAAAAGGTTCATAACCGGCGCACGTTGGTCAGGCCGCGCATCATCGTTGGCGTGCCCTTCGGCATCACCGAAGTCGAGAAGCGTGCCGTGCGCGAATCTGCCGAGTCGGCGGGCGCGCGCGAAGTTTATCTGATCGAAGAACCGATGGCGGCGGCGATCGGTTCCGGTCTGCCGATTACGGAGCCGACCGGAAATATGATCGTCGACATCGGCGGCGGCACGACTGAGGTCGCGGTGATCTCGCTCTCCGGGATCGTCTTCTCGCGCTCGGTGCGAGTCGGCGGCGACAAGATGGACGAAGCGATCGCCCAATTCATCAAACGCAAGTACAATCTGCTCGTCGGCGAGCGCACCGCCGAGCTGATCAAAATCACCATCGGCTCGGCGTACCCGAGCGATGAAGTGCAGACGATGGAGATCAAAGGGCGCGATTTAGTCGCTGGCGTGCCCAAAACCGTGGTGATTACCGATGAGGAAATTCGCGACTCGCTGCTCGAGCCGATCAATCAGATCGTCGAAGCTGTGCGGCTGTCTTTGGAGCGCACGCCGCCGGAGCTCGCTTCCGACATCGTCGATCGTGGGATCGTTTTAGCGGGCGGCGGTGCGTTGTTGCGAAATTTGGATATCCTGCTGCGCGAAGAAACCGGACTGCCGGTAATGATGGCGGACGATCCCTTGACGGCGGTGGTGATGGGGGCCGGCAAAGCCTTGGATGAGATTTCTCTGCTCAGAGAGGTCGCGGTTCATTAGGCCGAGGTCCACATGCAATCTGACTTTTGGAGGCAATCGAGCCTTCCATGCTCGCTTTTCTTCGTAAGAATCAAGTTCCGCTGAGCTCTTGCTTCTGCCTTCTTCTGTCGATTTATATTCTCACCGCCGCAGCGCGCGGCCAGTTGAAAAACGAACCTCTGGGCGCGCTGCTGATGTGGATCATGCGGCCTTTGCAAATCGCCTCCCAGGGAACCGTCAATTGGATTACCGACTTTCGCGAAAATTACGACACCCTGGCGGGGTTCAGATCTGAAAATGCCCGGCTCAGAACGCGCATCCAAACTCTTGAGGTTGAAAGGCAGAAATATTTGGAGGCCGACGCGACCAACCGTCAGCTCAAGGCGCTACTCGATTTTCGCAGCCAGTTGTTCGCTCAGGCGATCACGGCGTCGATTATCGCTAACAGCGCCAATAGTTGGTTTCAAAGCTGTATGCTTGACAAGGGTAGCGCCGATGGCGTCCGCAAGAACATGGCGGTCGTGACGCCGCTCGGTGTCGTCGGTCAAGTCGTTGCCGTTACGCCACATACGGCAAAAGTGTTACTCATGACGGACCCCAATAGCGGGATCGATGTGTTGGTGCAGCGCACGCGCAGCCGGGGTATCGTCTCGGGATCTTTGGAGACCGGCACCATATTGAAATACGTGAAGCGGAGCGAGGATATTCAAGAAGGCGATCGACTGATTACCTCGGGCATCGACGGCGTGTTTCCCAAGGGATTGATGGTCGGCACGGTCATCAAAGTTCGTAAACAGCATCTCGGATTATTCCAATTCGTCGAAATTATTCCGGCGGTGCAAAGCTCACGCACCGAGAATGTTCTCATCGTGGCCGCAAGCAGCTCCCCGGACAAAAACTGACCCTTGAAACCAACCATTGGTAGCAATTTTCCGATGCGATTGTTCTTGCTGTTTTTTCTTGTCGGCATTTTTTTGATCTTAATGCAGACAACCTTCCTCCATCTCGTGCCGTTTGGCCCGGTTATACCTGATTTAACTCTGGTGCTGTGCGTTTACTTGGGATTGTACCATCCTACCGTCGGCGCTGCGTTGGGCTCTTTTTTGATCGGTTACTCGGTCGATATCGTGTCGAGTCCGAGCCGAATCGTCGGTCTCAATGCCTTTGCCTTGTCTCTGGTGTTTTTGCTGGTGTACTTTGGTTCGCGTGCGATCTGGCTGCAAAACCCCCTGGTCAGTTCGCTGGTCGTTCTATTGGCGGCGTTGGTCAAAGGAGCAGCTCTCGTGCTGATCTCGGCGGTCTTTGTGAGCACCGAGGGATTCTGGATTGGTGCGGCTTGGTATATAATCCGAGAAGCTCTGCTGGCCGCGGTGCTTGCGCCGATGGTTTTCGCGCTGTTGCGGCGCGGCGAAAGTTACGTTGCCCGGCTTCACGCAGCGACCCAGTAGCTCCGAACGATGGCAGGACTCGCCGACATCAATAAGCAAGACGGCGCGCCGGAATTGCGCCGGCGCAGCCGATTTCTTTACATCCTTCTCGGCATCGCGATTCTCGGACTCCTGAGCCGCCTCGCCTTTCTCCAAGTCATGCAGGGCGAACGGTATACCTTCCTATCGGAGAACAATCGGATTCGCATCAAGCGCGTGCCGGGCACCCGCGGCATGATCTTCGACCGCCAAGGGCAATTGCTGGTCGACAGCCGGCCATCTTTCGATTTGATCTTCGTCCCCGAAGACAGCGAGAGTCCGGAGAACACGCTGCGCTTGCTGGCGCGCTATTTACAGCGCGACGAGCATGAGCTTTTGAAGACGTTCGAGGAAAACAAAAGCCGCGCGGCGTTCGACGAATTGGTTATCGGCCGCGACATCGATTGGCCGTCGATGGTCGCGGTGGAAACGCACCAACTGGATTTACCGGGCGTCACCTTGCGCGCCCGGCCACGGCGCAGTTACGCCGACGGACCTATGGCCGCGCACGTCTTGGGCTACTTGGGCGAAATCAATCCAAAGCAATTAAAAGTTCTCAAGGATGAAGGATACGTGATCGGCGATGAGATCGGACAATACGGGCTTGAGCGTCGCTGGGAGGAATTGCTGCGCGGTCAAAGCGGTGGCCAGCAGGTTGAGGTCGACGCTTTAGGCCGGCGCGTGCGCGTGTTGCACGAGGTCACCGATGTCCCGGGATACACAGTTCATCTGACGTTGGACCGCCAGCTCCAGGAAGCCGCATACGAGGCGCTCAAAGACAAACAGGGAACGATCGTGGCGCTCGATGTCCGTAGCGGAGCGATCCTCGCGCTGGCGAGCACTCCGGCGTTTGATCCCAATGCCTTTGCCCGCGGCATCAAATCCGATGAATGGAGCGGATTAATCAAGGATCAGCTGCGGCCGCTCAGCAACCGAGCGATCCAAGGTCAATATCCGCCGGGATCGACGTTCAAAATCATCATGTCGATTGCCGGTCTCGAAGAAGGTGTCATCCAGCCGGAAAGCTTTATTCAAGACCCCGGGTTTTATACTTTCGGCAATCGCAGTTTTCGCGATTGGAAAAAAGGCGGCCACGGTGCCGTAAACCTGCACAAGGCGATCGTCGAGTCTTGCGACACATATTTTTATCAGCTTGGCCCGAAGCTGGGCGTTGACCGTATCGCCAAGTGGGCGCACGCGTTCGGCCTGGGTGAAAAGACCGGCGTGGTCTTGGACGACGAAAAAGGCGGGACGATTCCCGATACGGAATGGAAACGGAAGCGGTTTCGTCAGCCCTGGTTTCCCGGAGAAACGGTTTCCGTGGCGATCGGCCAAGGATATGTCACCGTGACGCCATTACAGCTCGCCAACATGATGGCCGCCGTCGCCAATGGCGGCAAACTTTATCGTCCCTATTTAGTCAGTAAGGTGGAATCCGTCGACGGCGCGACCGTGCGCGAATATGGACCGGAGGTCATCCGCACCATCGAGCTCAAAGCCGACACCTTAAAACGCGTGCACGAGGCGCTCTCGGACGTTGTGAACGGCGCCGGCGGCACGGGAGGTGCGGCGAGATCCCAAATCGTTCAAATCGCCGGCAAGACCGGCACGGCGCAGGTCGTCGAAATGAAAGGCGGATACGTTAAGACCGAGCAGCTGGCCTATTTCAGTCGAGATCACGCATGGTTTGTTTCCTATGCTCCGGTCGACAATCCACAAATCGCCATCGCCGTGCTCGTGGAGCATGGTGGCCACGGTGGCGACGCGGCGGCACCAATGGCAAAGAAGGTGTTCGAAAAGTATATGGAGAAGCAAAAACAGGTGACGGATAAACAACAAGTACGCCTGGACGGAGCGAGCAGTGCAAATTGATCGGCGCTTGATCTCCCATTTCGACTGGACGCTGTTTTTTCTCTCATTGGCATTTGTCGCCGTCGGCGTGATGACGATCTACAGCGCCAATTACGACGTGACCGCGGGACATGCCGGACCGTTGCCAATGCGACAAGTGACCTGGCTGGGGCTAGGACTGATCGCCATGTTTGCGGCTATCAGTTTTGATTATCATTATATCGACCGTTTGGCGTACCCTTTTTACGGTACCATGCTGCTGCTTTTACTCCTGGTGCTGATCGTCGGTCACTCGGGCGGCGGCTCGCAGCGTTGGATCAACCTTGGTTTTTTTCGGCTCCAGCCATCGGAGCCCGCCAAGCTCGCCATCGTACTGATCATGGCGAAATACTTTCAGAGCGACGAGCCGCCGCGCGGTTATTTCTTGACTGATCTTTGGGTGCCCTTTGCATTGGTTGCGCCGCTGATCGTCTTGACCCTAGTCCAGCCTGACTTGGGCACGGCGATCATTCTCGGCATTGTCTTTATCAGCATGATTTTGATGAGCGGGTTGCGGCTCCGCTCCTTTGCCTATTTGGTCGGTGCGGGTTTGGCGTTTTTGCCGGTCGCCTGGCATTTTCTAAAGCAATACCAGCGCAACCGCATCTTGACCTTCCTCGATCCCGATCGCGATCCGTTGGGCGCCGGCTATCACGTGATTCAATCGCAAATCGCCATCGGTTCCGGACGGCTGTTCGGCAAAGGTTATCTGCACGGAACCCAGAACCGGCTCGATTTCTTGCCAGCGCAGCATACCGATTTTATTTTCGCCGTGTTTTCCGAGGAATGGGGTTTTGTCGGCTGCGCGATCTTGCTGTTGCTCTATTTCATCATGATCGCCTATTGCGTCAGACAAGTTCAACGCGCCAAGGACCGCTTCGGCGCGCTGCTGATTTTTGGCATGATCGCCATCGTTTTCTGGCACGTCATCATCAACGTCGCTATGGTCGCAGGAGTGATGCCCGTGGTCGGCGTTCCTCTGCCGATGGTCAGCTACGGCGGCTCCGCCCTCGCCTCGATGATGTTCGCCATCGGCGTGATCATGAACGTCAGCATGCGGCGGTACGTTTTCTGAGCTGGGGCGATTACGAGCACTTTCTTAACTTCGGCGAAATTTTCCGCGGCAATCCCTGCTCCATAATTGCTTGGAAAGCGTCAAGCGCTTCAAAACACAACGGCCGCCTGCATTCGGTACGCGATGCAGGCGGCCGCTCTTCTATCGCAGACTGTTGATCTTCTTATTGCAATGCTTTTTCGATGGCGCTTACCAGCTTCGCTTTCGGCACGGCGCCGACGATTTGTTCTTTGACTGCGCCGCCTTTAAGAATAATGAGATTCGGAATTCCCCGGATGCCGTAGCGTGACGCGGTGGCCGGGTGATCGTCGACATTGAGCTTCGTTACTTTGAGTTTGCCTTCATATTCGCCGGCGATCTCTTCGACGATCGGTGCGATGGATTTACACGGGCCGCACCAGGGCGCCCAGAAATCGACTAATACCGGCACCGATGACTTTAAAACTTCAGCGTCGAAATTGTTGTCGCCTACCTCGGTGATTTTTCCCATGACAAGGTCCTCCTTATAGTCCAGAGAGAAATTTAACCAGAGTGCGCACGCCGAATCCAGTGCCGCCTTTGGGACAAAGCGGATTGTCGCTTTCGGCGAACGCCGGCCCGGCGATGTCGAGATGCGCCCACGGAGTATCGCCGACAAATTCTTGCAGAATTAACGCCGCGGTGATCGCGCCGCCGTGCGCGCCGCCGATGTTTTTCATATCGGCGACACTGCTTTTGATCATGTCCTTGTACTCTTTGACCAGCGGTAATTGCCAGAGTCTTTCACCGGTTTCTCCGGCACAACGTAACAATGTATCGGCGAGCGGTTGATTGTTGCTGAAAAGCCCGCCGACATGGGTGCCCAAGGCGACCATGCACGCGCCCGTCAGGGTCGCCAGGTTGATCATGTAGTCCGGCTTTTGCTGCGCCGCGAGGGCAAGGGCATCGGCGAGGATCAATCGACCTTCAGCGTCCGTGTTCAATACTTCGATCGTCTTGCCGTTGAGGTAACGAATCACATCGCCCGGTTTCTGTGCGTTATGTCCCGGCAGGTTATCCGTCGTCGGCACGTAGCCGGTGACGTCGACATCGAGACCGAGCTTCGGCAAGCAACTCATGGCCGCAATCACCGCGGCGCCGCCGGCCATATCGAGTTTCATGGTTTCCATGGACTTTGACGGTTTGAGCGATAGCCCGCCGGAATCGAAAGTGATGCCTTTGCCGATGAGTGCAATTTTTTTCTTTGCTTTGCCTGCCGGCCTGTAGTGAATTTTTATGAATCGCGGTTCTTCTTGGCTGCCACGGTTTACGGCCAAGAGTCCGGCCAATTTCATCGCTTCGATTTTCTTTTTGTCCCACACTTCCGCGGACAGGCCGCGGCCGTGGCAATGGTTCGCGGCTTGTTCGCCGAGGAAACGAGCCGTCGCGACCGATGGAGGTTCGTTCACGAGATCGCGCGCCAAGAAAACTGCGGGAATGACGATTTGCGCCGTGTTGACGGACTTCTGAAGGCTGGCCGTCGGCTTTAATCCGGGTTTGAACAGGGTGAGGGAATTGATCTCTGACGCGGGTTTGGAGTTAGACCGGTATTTATTAAATTGATAGGCTGCGAGCAGCGCGCCTTCGACGAGCGCTCCCGCAGCGAGATCAGCGTCTTTGTCAGGCGAAAACAGCAGCGCGACGTCTTCGGCGCCGATGGCCGCCGCGTCCTTGCGCAACCGCCCGCCGATTTTTCTCCAAATGTCCGTCGTGATCTGTGATTCGGCGCCGAGTCCGATCAGCAAAAGTTGGCTTGCCGGAAGCATCCCAGCAGCGGGATAGAAGAGCGTGGCGCCTTCCGCGCCGCTAAATTTAGTCTTTTCGATACGTGTGCGCAGATTGCCTTTGAGCCGGCGATCTATGGCGCGGATCTCCGGTCCGTCGAGTTTTTTTTCTCGAACCGGCACCACCAGGAGGTCGGCGGTGATGCGCTCGACGGTACTGTCGCGAAATTTTACTTCCACCCGATCCTCGCTCAAGTCCTTTGGCGAATTAGAGTCATGAATTCGCTGCGGGTGTCCTGGCGCGTGCGAAAAGCGCCGAGCAGACTGCTGGTGATCACGTACGAATTTTGCTTCTCGACGCCGCGCATCCGCATGCACAGATGTTCGGCCTCGATCACCACGGCGACGCCCAACGCATCGAGTTTGTCCATGATGATGGTGGCGATCTGATTGGTCATCCGCTCTTGCACCTGTAAACGCCGTGCGTAGACGTCGACCAATCGGGCGAGCTTGGAGACGCCGACGATTTTATGATGCGGGATATAGGCGACGTGGGCTTTGCCGAAAAATGGCAGCAAGTGATGCTCGCAGAGGGAATAAAAGTCAATATCTTTTTGCACGATCATCTCTTCGTAGTCTTCGGTGAAGAGAGCGTCGTTGATCACTTTTGCCGGATCCATTTCGTAGCCGCGGGTTAAGAATGTCAGCGCTTGAGCGACCCGACGCGGCGTTTTTAAGAGCCCTTCGCGGTCGGGGTCTTCACCGACCGCTTTTAAGATCTGGCGAATATGGTCTTCCATTGTTGCTCCGTCGGGATGCGGCGCACTCGAACTTGTCGGTCATGCCGAGTCGTCCAGCGGCAAAGTCTAAAAAAGCTAGCATTTAGCTCGAGGGGGGTCAAATGAAGCGGTTAAAGGCAAGCGTTAGAGTCGTTGCAACAGCCAATGAGGCGTGAAGCGCAGCACATAAGCGTTGAGAAGCGTCATGTAATCGGTGATCAACAGGACGCCGACGATGATCAGCAAAATACCGCCGATAATGTGAATCGCTTGCACGTAGCCGCGCAGCCGCTGGGAAAATTGAAAAAAGGAATTGATCGCCAGGGCGCTCAAAAAAAAAGGCAAGCCGAGCCCCGCCGCGTAGCTCGTCAGCAACATCGTCCCGCGGCCGACTTCACCGGCAGTGCTGGCAAGCGCCAGCGTCGCTCCTAAAATCGGCCCGACGCACGGCGTCCAAGCCACGGCAAAAGTAATCCCGACGAGTATCGAGCCGAGATAGCCCGCTGGCTTGTCTTTGAGATTAAACTGCAGATAACGATCGAGTGCCGCGATTTTGAAAAGTCCGACAAGATAAAGTCCGACGAGGAAGACAAACGCTCCGCCGAGAATTCGGATCGCGTTTCGATAATCGAGAAAAAGCCCGCCGAGAAAGCTTGCCGACGCGCCGAGGGAGATAAAAACCAAGGAAAAGCCGACGATAAACGCGAGTGAATTCAATACGACGCGCCATCGAACGCGGGTGCGCGCCTGTTCGCTGCGCATTTCATCGAGCGAAACGCCAGAGACGAAAGAAAGGTAAGATGGAATCAGCGGCAAAACACAGGGAGACAGAAAAGAAAGGATGCCGGCGGCGAAGGCGACGAAAAAATTAACGTCGGTCATCTTTTTCCGTCGAGCAGGTCTTTAACCAGCTTGCGCGCGCCGCTACCATACCACTCGGCCGGCCCCCAGCCACGCGCCAATCCTTCGCCATTGGGGCCGATCAAATAGGTCGCCGGCAGACCCCAGGCGCCGTAGAGGCTGCCGACTTGAGCTTCAGG
>DASWCL010000172.1:0-14967 GCA_036390135.1 Binatia bacterium | reverse complement strand
GCCGACGGTAATCTCCTCGGCCAAATCGAGAATGAAGTCGCTGCAGAAATTAAACAGGCGGTGACCTTCGCTCTGGCGGCTCCTTACCCTGATGCTGACGAGGTGGATCAGCATGTCTACGCCTAGACACCCCTCGTCCTCGTTGCCGCGGCGGCTCGAAAAGGGCAAGGGTGAGGGGTCACAGTCGACCCTTGTCAGTGCAACAACACGCGAGATCACGTTCGCGCAAGCGATCAAAGAAGCGTTGGCCGAGGAAATGCGCCGCGACCCGACGGTCTTTATCATCGGCGAAGATGTGGCCGAAGCGGGCACGCCGTTCAAAGTGCTTTCCGGGCTGGCCAAGGAATTTGGCACCAAGCGGGTGATCGATTCGCCGATTTCGGAAGCCGGCATCGCCGGCATCGGGGTCGGCGCGGCCATGACCGGCATGCGTCCGGTCGTCGACATCATGTTCGGCGATTTTCTCACCTTGACGATGGATCAGCTGGTCAATCAAGCCGCGAAGATCCACTACATGTCCGGCGGCAAGCTCAAAGTGCCGCTGGTCTTGCGCACGACCCTCGGCGCCACCCGCCGCTCCGCCGCGCAACATAGCCAGAGTTTGCATGCTTGGGTCAGCCATATTCCGGGTCTTAAAGTTATCGTCCCAGCCACACCGTATGACGCCAAAGGTTTGCTCAAGAGCGCGATCCGGGACGACAATCCGGTGGTCTTTTTCGAAGATAAAATGATGTACCAGTTAAAGGGACCGGTACCACCGGAGGAATACACGATTCCGTTGGGTGTGGCCGATGTGAAGTGCGCCGGGCGCGATATTACTCTGGTCGCCACGAGCAGCATGGTTCACGTCGCGCTCGCCGCAGCACAAGCACTTGAAGCAACCGGCATCAGCGCCGAAGTCGTCGATGTTAGAACTACGTTGCCGCTGGACAGGCAGACGCTGATCGAGTCAGTCAAGAAAACCAGCCGGGCGATCGTCGTCGACGAAGGCTACGAAAGCTACGGCGTCACGGCGGAGATCGCATCTATAATCGCCGACGGCGCCTTTTATTATCTCGACGCGCCGGTGAAACGTATGGGCGCCATGGACGTGCCCGTGCCGTTTTCGCCGGTGCTCGAAGACCAAACCGTGCCGACGCCGGAAACCGTGGCGACTATGGCAATGCGTCTGTGCAATAAAACGTGATCGAAGCCTTCACGACCGACACAGCCGGGATGGGTAGGTGCAAGTAGGTCAGACGAACGAATTGAACGTCTTGAACTATTTGAACGGCTTGAACCTTAGCGAGGGAGGTTCGCGATGGGTCTAAAAACCTTCGGCCTGATGGCCGTCGATTGGGAAGAACGGGTCAATATCGAGCGCCTGCGCCAGGATCGCTTGAACCGCATCAAGGCGGCGCTGAAAAAATCAGAGCTTGGCGCCTTGCTCTGCTTCGATATGAACAACATTCGCTACATCACCGCCACGCACATCGGCACGTGGGCGATGGACAAACTGGTGCGCTTCTCGCTGTTGGCGCAAGATGACGAGCCGATCCTGTGGGATTTCGGCTCGGCGGCACGCCATCATCAGATCTATTGCCCCTGGCTCGGCGAGCGCTCGCGCGCCGGCATCTCGACCTTACGCGGCGCGACCCATCCAGGCTCCGGCTTGGCCGAAGACGTGGCAAAAAAAATCAAGCTGGAACTGGAAAAACGCAAGCTGCACAACGAACCGGTCGGCGTCGACGTGATCGAGATGCCCGTACTATTCGCTCTCCAAGCTCAAGGCATCAAAGTCATCGACGGCCAGCAGCTCATGCACGAAGTCAGAAAAATTAAAACCCAAGACGAAATCACCCTGCTCAATGCGGCGACCATGATGGTCGATGCCGCCTATGACGAGCTCTATCGCTTCATGAAACCGGGAGTGAAAGAAAACGAATGCGTCGGCGTTGTCAGCAAAGTTCTTTACGATCTCGGCTCGGAACACGTCGAAGGCGTCAACGCGATCTCCGGGGAGCGCTGCAGTCCGCATCCCCATGTCTATACCGACCGCGTGCTGCGGCCCGGCGATCCGGCCTTTTTCGATATCCTACACAGCTACAACGGTTATCGCACTTGCTACTATCGAACCTTCGCCGTTGGCAGCGCTTCTCCGGCGATGGTCGACGCCTATAAACGCAGCCGCGACTACATGGATGCCGCCATCAGCATCGTCAAGCCGGGAGTCACCACTGCAGATGTAGTCAAGCTCTGGCCGAAAGCCCAAGAGTTCGGCTTTGCCAATGAAGAAGCCGCGTTCGCGCTCCAATACGGCCACGGCGTGGGTCTTTCGATCTGGGAAAAACCGATCTTCAGCCGTTTGGTTTCCCTCGATCATCCCGAAGTGATCGAAGAAGGCATGGTCTTCGCGCTGGAAACCTACTGGCCTGCGTCCGATGGCTGGTCGGCTGCCAGACTCGAAGAAGAAGTGGTTGTGACTAAAGACGGCTGCGAGATAATTACGCGCTTCCCGTCGGAACAATTGCTAGTTGCCGGCACACATTACTTCACCACAGGCGGCGAGCTTTCAACGACGCGCGAGACGCAATCGAATCTGAACAATCCGGGGGCGCTAGAGCGCGTGACAAAGTAGGGGCGACCGGCCGGTCGCCCTCTCGCGTTTCCGTAGGTAGCAACCATGCCCACCAACGTAATCATGCCTGCGCTCGGCGTCGCGCAGCAAACCGGCACGCTGCTCAAGTGGCTCAAAGCCGAAGGGCAATCGGTTTCCAAGGGCGAACCGCTCATGGAAATCGAAACCGACAAAGCGACGGTTGAGATCGAAGCGCCGGCCGCCGGCGTTTTAGCTCAAGTGCTTGCGCAGGCCGGCGACGAAGTTCCCGTGGGGCAGAGAATAGCTCTGATCCTAGCGCCGGGCGAGTCACCGGAGACAGAGGCAAAATCACCCGAGCCAACACCGACGCCCAATAAGGCAAAGATCTCCGGTCCGCCGGCAGTCGCAAACACAACTCCGTCCGCAGCATCAATTACACTCAACCGTGGGCGCATACTCGCGTCACCAGCGGCAAAAAGAATTGCCAGAGAAAAAGGCGTTGATCTCGCAGCTCTCAAAGGCAGCGGGCCGGAGGGAAGCGTTTTGGCCGAAGATGTACTGCGGGCGTCGATTACCGAATCGATTCCTGAAACTGAAAAGATCATCCCGCTCACGCCGATGCGTCGCATCGTCGGCGAGCGCATGACCGAGAGCAAACTGAGCACACCGCATTTCTATATCAGCATGGATATCGACATGAGCGCGATGCGTAGGGTTCGGATCGAATGGAGACAGCGCGGCGATGAAGTTATACCGTCGGTCAATGATTTCATACTGCTAGCGTGCGCCCGCGCTCTGAGGGATTTTCCGTTGGTCAATTCAACTCACACGGAGCAGGGAGTTAAGCTCCATGCGGAGATCAACATCGGCATGGCCGTCGCCCTCGATGAGGGCTTAGTCGTACCTGTGATTCGTAATGCCGACGGATTGAAATTGGCAGAGCTGGCGACACGAAGCCGCGAACTGATCGACAAGGCACAAAAGAAAAAACTCTTTCCACTCGATTACGAAGGCGGCACCTTCACCGTCTCGAATCTCGGCATGCTAGGTGTGGATAGTTTCATCGCGATCATTAACCCACCGCAGTGCGCAATTTTGGCCGTCGGCCGCGTCGCCCAGAGAGTCGTTGTGGAAGACGGAATGTTTGCGATCAAATCCATGATGACCGCCACCTTGTCCGCCGACCATCGGATCGTCGACGGCGCCATTGCCGCGCGCTTTTTGCACGACGTCAAGAAACTCCTGGAAAGCCCTGAAATTTAATTTCTCCATGGCCAAGATCGTCATCCGGAATCTCACCAAAACTTACAGCGGCGGAGTGGTGGTGGCGTTGCAAGATATCAATCTCCAAGTCGCGCCTAACGAGAGTCTCTGTGTTTTAGGCCCGAGCGGTTGCGGCAAAACGACTTTGCTCAGAATCATCGATTGTCTGATCGGCCGCGATCACGGCGATGTGCTGATCGACGGCGAGCTTGTGACCCAACCGCGGCCTGATGTCGCCGTGGTGTTCCAACACTTCGGCCTTTTTCCCTGGAAACGCTTGGAAGAAAACATCGCCTACGGCTTGGAGCTCAGAGGCAAATCGCGCGAGGACATTTCGGCGCTCGTTAAGCGTTACGTCACTCTTATCGGGCTCCGGGGATTCGAAAAATCCTATCCGCACCAGCTTTCCGGCGGCATGCAGCAGCGCGCCGGACTGGCGCGCGCCATGGCGATCAATCCCTCGGTGCTGCTCATGGACGAACCGTTCGGCGCCCTCGATGCGCAAACCAGAGAACTGATGCAGGAAGAGCTGCTGCGCATATTAGAAACCGAACGGAAAACCATGATCTTCGTCACCCACAGCATCGACGAAGCAATCGTTTTAGGCGACCGGATCGTCGTTATGTCGTGCCGGCCCGGCCGCATTCGAGAGAGTTTTCCCGTCGATATCCCACGGCCGCGAAAAATTCTTACGGTCCGAGCTCATCCGCGCTACATCGAGCTTAGAAACGCTATCTGGGAAATGCTCAAATCGGAACAAGAGCAAAATCCTGCAGGAGAAATCACTCATGAGCCGGCGTGCTAAAGTTCGTCTGCTTTCGCTTGTCATTGTTCTGGGGCTCTGGGAATATTACGGGCGGCGCGTGAATCCGATCCTGTTTACTTATCCGCTCGCGATCGCGCGCGCTTTCATCGATCTTGTCCTGTCGGGTGAACTACAAAGCTACATGAAAGACAGCCTTTTAGTTTTACTCTACGCCTCAGTTCTGTCGGTGCTCGTCGGCGTATTTCTTGGCGTCGTGATGGGGCGCTACGCCTTGGTCGAGTGGGCGACGGAGATTTACATCAATGCACTGTATTCGATGCCGATGGTGGCGATGGTGCCGCTGATTGTGCTTTGGTTCGGCTTCAAGGTTCCAGCGAAAGTCATCATTGTTTTTCTCTTCATGGTCTTCCCGATTCTGATTAATACCTATCAGGGCGTCAAGGACGTCGATCGCAATCTGCAAGAAGTCGCCCGCTCCTTTTGCTCCAGCGAGCCGCAGCTCTGGCGCCATTTGATCATTCCATCCGCTCTGCCGTTCATCGTTGTCGGTATTCGGCTCGCGATCGGCCGCGGCCTCGTCGGCATGATTGTCGCGGAGTTCTATACTTCCGTCACTGGCTTGGGTTACATGATTGTCCGCTATGCCAACGCTTTTGAGACTGACAAGCTCTTTGTCCCGATCGTGGTCGTTATGATATTAGGGATTGGGCTAATGTCACTCGCCAAGTGGATCGAGGGGCGCATCGCGCCGTGGAGAAATTTTGATGACCGGGAATAGAGAGGAGATCTTATGAAAAGAACTTTGCTGATTTTAGCCCTCGCGACGATATGGCTTTGGAGCGCTCCGCTGCAGGCACAGACCAAACGAAAAGTTGTCTTTGGCGTGCCCGTCACGCCGCCCAACGTGGTGCATATGCCGCCGTACATCGCCAAGGAGCTGGGCTTCTTCGCCGAGAATAATATCGACGTGGAGTTCGTCACCTTCGAAGGCGGCACGCAGACTCTGCGCGGCAGCGTGGCCGGCGGCTTGGATATCACCGGCACGAGCTCCGATCCAGCCATTATTGCGGCGGCGAAAGGGGCCGGCACTAAGGTGCTCGGCAGCTATTCGCACCGCCTGTCTCAGTCAATGCTGGTGCAAGGAGACATCAAGAGCTGCAAGGATCTCAAGGATCGAAAAATCGGCATTCAGGAGGTCGGCGCATTCAACGAAGTCATGAGCCGCGCAGTGTTGGCGACCTGCGGCCTGACGCCGAAGGATGTTCAATACATTCCGGTAAGCACCAAAGGCCGCGTGCCGGGATTGCTGACCAATCAAATCGACACAGCGATCCTCCACGTCGACCAAGCGATCGTGGCAAAAAAGAAAAAGCCGGAGCTCAATATTCTGGTCAATCTCTGGGAGCCCCTGCCCAAGTGGCTCTACGCCGCTTACATCGCACCGGAAAAAGAGATTGCCAGCAATCGCCAGCTTTACATCGACATCATGGCGGCGCTGATCAAGGCGAATCGCTACATTTACAACAACAAAGCCAGGATCGTCGAAATCGCAACAAAATACACGCAGCAGGACGGCGACGCCGTGGCGCAAACGTACGATATCCTAGCGAACGCGGGCGCCTGGCCGGTGAACGACGGCCTGCCAAAGGAGATGGTCGACTGGACGGTTAACAAGCAAGTAGAATTGGGCACGATCAAAGCTGAAGACAAACCGAGCTACGAAAAGCTGGTCGACGTGTCGATCGTTCAAGCGGCGTTGGCCAAAGCCGGCGGCCGTTTGAAAGGCGACAAGCGGTGGGATTAGCTTTAGCGCAATTCTGATTCACATCGGGGGAGGGCAAGAACACTTTCTTGCCCTCTTTTTATGGCTAGACGCAATCGAGAAAAAGAAATCGACTCCTCTGCATCGGAAATGGAATCTCCATTTAACGCTCCCGTGGAGATCCCCCCGCAAGATTCGCTCGACCTCCATCCGTTTCTGCCGAAGGACATTCCCAGCGTCGTCGAAGAGTATCTCCGTCAATGCCAACTAGAAAAGCTCACTGAAGTCCGACTGATTCACGGCAAAGGAATCGGCGTCCAACGCGAAATCGTGCGCTCTTTACTGAGTAAGCATCCGGCAGTTCAGTCGTTTCATAACGCTCCGGTCGAAGCCGGCAGCTGGGGTGCAACGATCGTCGTGCTGAAAAGAAAAAGTTAGACGCGCGCGAAGGGATCTTCACCCTTCGCCCTCATCAGGAAATAAAGCGTAATCGCCACGCCGACGGTAATAAAACTGTCGGCGAGATTGAACGCCGGCCAGTGATAGTTTGACCAGTAAAAATCTAGAAAATCGATGACCTCGCCGTGCAGCACGCGATCGATCAGATTGCCGATGGCGCCGCCGAGGATGAACGCGAGGGCGGTCGCCAACCCGATCTCCTGCTCGTGTAAGCGCTTTAGCATGACGAAGATGAAACCAATCGCAATCACGGAGATTAGAATGAGAAACGGCAAGCGAAAGGCTTCATGGCTGCCCGCGAAGATACCAAACGCAGCACCGGTGTTGCGCACGTAGGTGAGACTGAACAGCCCGTCGATAACAGGAATGGACTCATGCAGCGGCATCGTGCGATCGACGATGACTTTGGTCAGCTGATCAAGAACGATAATCAAAATCAGCCAAGTGCCGACGAGCTTCCATTTTTTCGCACTCAAGCCGCTTCTCCGGCATTGAGCACCAACGCGCAACGTGCGCAAACGGTCGGATGGGTTTGATCTTTGCCCACTGCCGGGTCGTATTTCCAGCAGCGGGCGCATTTCGCACCGCGCGCGTCGAATACAGCAATGATGCTGTCCAGTGCTTTACTGTAGTAGCCCCAGCCATCGCGACCATCTGGATGCTTGATCGGCGCTGCCATGCCATCCTTCCCCGCTCGACGTGCTTCCTCTAATTCCCACGCCCAGCCGGGCGTTTTCGCGTCGTAACTAAATTGAGACACAATCAAGACATCTTCAAGCCGCTTTCCGTTATTGTCGGATAGTTGGCGAAGGATCGATTCACCATAGAAAGTTTCCGAAAAAATGAGAACTTCAGCATCTAGAGAATGACCAATCACGCCTCCAGTTCTGGTTGCTTCCAGAGCTTTCAGCACTTCACTCCGTTCCCGAAAAATCCGATCCCATTTAACCGCAAGCTTCTGGTCAACTAAACTCGGGTCGGGCTCGGAAATTTGGGACAAGAACACGCTTCCGGCTCGCCGTCCTTTGTCCGGCAAGTAGTTCCAGATCTCCTCCGCAGCAAAGGATAAGATGGGCGCCATCAAATGAACCAAGGTGTCCAGAATCCGATAGAGCGTCGTCTGTGCCGCCCGGCGGGTGTTCGATCTTGTTCCTTCGCAATACAGCCGGTCTTTGACGATGTCGAGATATTGCGCGCTTAAATCGACGCTGCAAAAATTATTGAGCGTATGATACACCGCGTGGAATTCATAATTGTCATAGGCTTCGCGACACCGGCTGAGTACGTTTTGTGTCCGCTGTAGAATCCACCGATCCATTTCATCGAGTGTCGCGGTAGGAACGACATCTTTTCCCGGGTCGAAATCGTAAAGATTGCTGATTAAAAATCGCGCCGTGTTCCTCAGCCGTCGGTACGCTTCAATCGAACGATTGAGGATTTCGTCCGAAATGCGCACGTCTTCGCGAAAGTCTTCCGCCGCCACCCAGAGGCGCAGAATTTCCGCGCCGGATTTTTTTATAATCTCTTGCGGCGCGACTACGTTGCCGAAAGATTTCGACATCTTGCGACCCTTACCGTCGAGAGTGAAGCCATGCGTCAACACACTCTCGTAAGGCGCGCGCGCGCGTGTGGCCAATGAGGTGAGAAGTGCCGTATGAAACCAGCCGCGATGCTGGTCGCTGCCTTCCAAGTAGAGATCAGCGCGCCGGCCTAAACGCGGATCCTGCTCGACGACTGCGGCGTGGCTCACGCCGGAGTCGAACCACACGTCAAGAATATCTTCTTCCCGCGAAAAGTCCCGGCCGCCACAATCGGGGCAGGTTATACTCGCCGGCACCAATTCCTCGATCGGCCGGAGAAACCAAGCGTTCGACCCTTCTCTTTCAAAAATCTCCGCAACATGGTTACAGAGGTCCTGCGTTAGAAGAGCGCGGTTGCAATTTCGACAATAAACCGCCGGAATCGGCACGCCCCAGGAACGCTGGCGCGAAATACACCAATCCGGCCTGCTTTCGAGCATGCCGCGAATGCGATCTTTGCCCCAAGGCGGAATCCAACGCACTGCTTCGATCGCCTGCAGCGCGCCTTGCCGCAGCCCCTGCGTCTCCATCGAGATGAACCACTGCTCGGTGGCGCGAAAGATCACCGGATTTTTGCAGCGCCAACAATGGGGATAACTGTGCGACAGCTTTTCTTCTTTGAGCAGCGCACCATGCTCGGTTAATTTTTGAATGATGCGTGGATCAGCTTTGAATACGGACTCGCCTCTAAGGTCGCCGGCCTCATCAGTAAATTTTCCTTCCGCATCGACCGGCGCCATAACCGTCAGGCCATAGCGAAGCCCGACCTCATAGTCTTCCTGGCCATGGCCGGGAGCGATATGGACCGAACCGGTGCCTTGATCCTGGGTGACAAACTCGCCGAGGACAACTCTTGAATCGCGATCGATCCAGGGATGACGACAAACGATGCCTTCGAGCTCAGCGCCGGGCCATGCGCCATCGGTAATCTGGTATTCTTCAGGCGCAATGCCGCAAGCCTTCATCACACTGGGAATAAGCTCCTGATTGATGATGAGTTCGCCCTTTGGAGTTTTAACGAGCCGGTACATGAATTTCGGATGGAGGGCAATTGCTTGATTGGCTGGCAACGTCCAAGGTGTCGTCGTCCAGATGACAAAAAACGTTCCGAGCACCGGGTTAATCGGGAACAGTCCCCGCGAATCTTTCACGGCGAATTTGACATAGATCGAAGGCGAGGTGTGATCTTCGTACTCGACTTCCGCCTCTGCCAACGCGGTCACACATGATGCGCACCAGTAAACCGGCTTTTTTTGTCGGTAGAGTGCGCCGGAAGCCGCAATTTTCCCGAGCTCGCGGATCTCCTGAGCTTCGTAAGCCGGATCCAAGGTTCGATAGGGATGTTCCCAATCGCCCAAAACGCCAAGCCGTTTGAATTCTTCCCGCTGAATCGAGATATATTTTTCTGCGTACTCTTTGCATAGGCCGCGAATTTCCGTTTTGCTCATCGCCAATTTCTTCGATCGCCCGATGTTCTTTTCGACCTGCAGTTCAATGGGCAACCCATGGCAATCCCAACCCGGAACGTAGGGCGCAGCGTTCCCGGTCATCGCTTTATACTTGATGATGATGTCTTTGAGAATTTTATTCAGAGCGTGACCAATGTGGATGTTGCCGTTGGCATAGGGCGGTCCGTCATGGAGAATGAATTTGGCGTTTGCTTGATTGGCATCCAGGATTTTGAAATAGGTTCCTTCGCGCTGCCACTTTTCGATCTGCTTCGGTTCATTCTGCGGCAGGTTCGCCCGCATAGGAAAATCGGTCTTAGGAAGATTTAACGTGTCTTTGTAATCCATGGCTGTCGATCTCAGGAACGGCAAGGCTTCGCGGTCCGATAATTTTTACCTGTGGTGATTCACGCCGCGCACCATTCGAAAAGCAAACATATCAGCTTTGTTCTCGGCGTCGGCCCAAAAAACGTAATGCCCCATCTCGTGATACACGGTGTTGATCCAGCGTCGCTCTGAATTGTACTTGCGGCCCTTCTTCCAATTTTCCGGATGGACCAAATAAATTTGGCCGTTTTCGTAAGTCTTACCGGCGGTCCTACCCCAATCGATGTATTCGAACCACTCAACTTGAGGATTTTTTAAATGATAAAAGCGGCATAACGACGCGACGGCTCTTTTGAAATCGCTCGCTTTGTATTCGTGGAAAAAAGCCGAGAGCAGGCGATCCACTAGGCGCCGTTCCCTGATCGGCGGCAAGATCATTCTCATAGTGTAGATCCGAATTCACTTGGTTCAATTTTATTAGCATACAACCACCCCAATAGAAACAGCTACGGCCTGCTAATTCTCTGGGCGCCGCCCTATAAGTATCTGTTATTATGGATATTTTTTGCTTGGGGAAAAACTGGAGTTCACGTCCCGCGCGCCGTTCCAGCGCTCTTGCGATGACAAATAAAGTGTCGTAGATTGGCGTACTTCGAAACGCCTGACGGGCATCGGATCGGCAAATTGTTCAAAAATTAATGATCGCTTGGGTCATGGGTAGAATCGCGGCGATCGGTACCCATTGTGGTTTTACGATTGGCTGTCTGGCGGTCAGGCTATTACCGCGACACTGGTTGTTTCGCCTAGCTGATATGTTCGCAAGCGTCGGTTTTAGCTTGACTAAAGGATTTCGATCTCGATCGACCCATAACATCACTGCGGTGTTTCGCGATCAGTTAAGCGCTGCGGCAGTCGAAGACATGGCACGCCGCTCGCTGCGGAACTTTTTCCGCGATTGCGTGGAGATTGGTATCGTGCTCGAGTCATCGACCGAGGAGTTACGCGCCCAGATCCCGATCGTCGGACGGGAACACCTGGACACCGCCCTTATGAAGGGAGCTGGCGTTATCATCCTTAGCGCTCATTTGGGGAACTTTTTTCTGCTCGGAACACGTTTGGCCATAGACGGATACTCAACTTTCGTGTTGGTAAACCAACCGCGTGATGGCCGCTTTGCAGAGCTTATGGACCGTTACCGATTAAAGGTTCAACAACGCACAATCCATGCGCGCCCCCGGCGCGAGTCGTTGAAGCAACTCAATGAAGTATTACGGCGCAATGAAATTGCCGTGATCATCGCCGATGAGTACCGACGAGGCAATGGCATTCAAGTTCCGCTGTTTGGCGGCACCGTGTTCGCCCGGCGCGGGCCGGCAAGCCTGGCACTGCGAACCGGCGCCGCCGTGGTTCCGGCGAATATCATTCGACAACCGGACGACAGCTTGAAAATGATCATCGAGCCTGAGTTGGAGCTGGACCGCTCGGCCAAGAGCAAGTCAGAGATCAAAGAGAACACGATTCGCATCACCGAGTGGCTCGAACGCACGGTACGCAAGTATCCTGACCAATGGAATTGGATGAACATTCGTTGGTGGGAAACTTCTCCTAGTGGGTCGACGGTTGAAAGGGGACAAGAACGACGGGCATCCTAAGGGCAAGCGGGAAAGGGGAGCGAGGTGAAAAACGACAAAAAGGAACTTGAGGAACTGAAAAAGAAGGTTGCGCTCGGAAACCGCATCATGTTTTACCAGGGATTGGCCGACTATCACGGCCATGTGAGCGCGCGCATTCCCGGCACCCGGAAGTTCTTCATCAAGCCGGTCTTGGCGCCCCTCGGCGAAATCACGCCAAAACACATTGTCGAAGTCGATATCGACGAGTACATGGCAGTCTGTGAACAAAACTACGCTCAGGCGGGGAACAAGCGAGCAGTAACCAAGCTCAAGAACCCACCGCGCGAGACCATGATTCATGCGGCGATTTATAAGTCGAGACCGGACGTGAATTCCGTCGTCCATACCCATCAGACTATCGCGACCGCCTTTTCTGTCGCCGGAACACCGATCCTGCCTATTTATAACCAGGCTGCCGTGTTCGCTCCCGAGACGCCGATTTTTCCAAGCCCCCGGCTCATCTACACCGTTCAGGACGGTAAAGAGATTTGCCAAACGTTGGGCGATCGTGCTGCGATGTTGCTGAAGGGTCACGGGATTGTTGTGTGCGGCGACAGCTTGGAATATGCTACGGTTCACGCAATTTACCTGGAGCGGACTGCGTACATGCAGTTCATCGCGAGCTGCGTCGGCAAGCCGACGGTCATGCCCCAGTCAGAGATCGACACCATGAAACAAAATATGATGTTCCGCTCCTATGATGCCTTTGCCTATTTCAAGTCACTGCTGCCGAAGAGCGCGCAGCTCTGAAGATAATTCCTGAGTAAATTTCTGGAGGATGATTTGATGGCTAAAAGGGAAGAGAAAGTGACGCAATCCACAAGCAAGCGACCGATACAAGACTTGCGCGAGTGGCTCGAACGCGTGGAGCAAATGGGCGATCTGGTTCGCGTCAAGGACGCGGTCAGCTGCGAAGAAGAAATGAGCGCCATCGGCTATCTTGTCGCCAAGCAGAAACCGTCGCCGGCGATCCTTTTCGACAACATCAAAGGCTACGAGAAAAGCCCTTTTAAAGCTCGCTCGCTCTGGAACATTCTTGGCCCGAGCATTCCGCGGATCGCGCTGACTATGGAAGAGCCCCCCGATACTCCGACAGTGGAATTGATCAGCCGGGTCAAAGACAAACTTAAACACCGCACATTACCCCGCGAAGTGGCGCCATCGCAGGCCGGATTTTACGAGAATACTTTGACCGGCGATCAGATCGATTTAACCCAACTGCCGATACCGAAGCATTGGCCGTTGGATGGCGGCCATTATGCCGGTACCGCCGACTGTGTTATCACCCGCGACCCTGACACGGGCTATCTCAACGTCGGCACGTACCGCATGATGCTTCAAGGTAAGAAAGAAACTGGACTTTATCTCTCGCCGGGAAAAGACGCGCGCTTGCATATCACGCGTTCCTGGCAGCAGGGAAACCCGGTGGAAGTCGCCGCCGCTTGGGGCATCGATCCATTGTTCATGGTCGTCGGTTCGCAGACTTTCGCGAAAAACGTTTCCGAATATGAATTTCTCGGCGGTATCAAGGGCGAGCCGATCCCAGTTGTCAAAGGCAAGACGACGAATCTACTGCTGCCTGCGAACGCAGAATTTATGATCGAAGGCGTCATCAGGCCAAATTCGGTGAAGAGTGAAGGACCCTTCGGTGAATTTCCCGGATATTATGGCAGACCCGAAGCTGGCTGCCCATTGGTCGAAGTAACCGCCGTTCATTATCGCAGCAACCCGATTCTGACCAATGCGCTCATGGCAGATTACCCTTCCAATGAGCAGAGCGGCTTTTTCTCGATCATCCGCTCCGCCCGCATCTGGGATGACTTAGACAAACTCGGTGTGCCCGGCATCCAGGGAGTCTATGCGCACCCCGCAGGCGCCGGTGGTTTCGGCATGACGGTCATTGCGCTTGAGCAACGCTACGCCGGCCACGCGGCGCAGGCTTTGGCGCTGGCGGCGCAGGTGCCGGGCGGCGCGTATTATACGAAATGGATCATCGCCGTTGATGAAGATGTTGATCCCACCGACACCGACCAAGTGATTTGGGCGATGAGCAGCCGCTGCAATCCGATCGACGACATCGACATACTGCGCAACACCTGGAGCACTTGGCTCGATCCCACGCAGAATCCGCCGGAGAAGCGGCCCTACGGATCCAAGGCACTGATCAACGCGTGTAAAGAGCATCGTCACTTGCCGGTGTTCTCAAAGCGCACCGCGCTGCGCAAAGAAATTTACGACAAGGTTGCCGGCGAGTGGAAAAAATTTGGCTTACCGGGTCAAGTCCCCACGGTGCGCGCTTTCGAGGAAGAGAAGAAAGTCGTGTACCACGAAGTCGGTGGTTTTGAGCCTGGAAAACAGCCGGGAGAAGCAGACAAGAAATAGGCTGAAGTCACGGTGGCAAGCCGATAATCAAATCATTGGTATTTCATGCCGCAGTCAAGAAAAAAACCGTAACAGCGCGCTCGGTCGGAACACCTTCGGATAAAGATTTTTCATCGGAAGCAATCCCAGAAACTAATTGATTGCTTCTTCGCCTCTCTCATTGGTGCGGATTCGGATGATCTCTTCGACTGTCGAGACAAAGATCTTTCCGTCACCAATCTTCCCGGTTTGCGCCGACTCCAGGATCGTCTCAACGATTTTCGGAGCCAAATCATCGGCGGCAAGAATTTCTAACTTTACTTTGGGCAAGAAATCGACCGTGTATTCGGCCCCGCGGTAGAGTTCCGTGTGGCCCTTTTGGCGCCCGAAACCTTTTACCTCTGTGATCGTCATTCCGGTAATTCCTGCGGCGGTGAGTTTTTGTTTCACCTCGTCGAGTTTGAACGGCTTGATGATCGCCTCGATTTTTTTCATGCAATACCCCCTTAGGTTAGATGTGGGGTGCGGCTGCTCTTCCCATTAAAAGAGCAGCCGCATCTAGGATTATTAAATCAGATATCGAAGTACAGAGCGAACTCCCAGGGATGGGGGCGAAGGCGGATGGCATCGACCTCAGCCTTTCTCTTGTACTCCAGCCAGGTCTCGATCACGTCCTTGGTGAACACATCGCCCTTGAGCAAAAAGTCATGGTCTTTCTCCAGGGCGTCTAACGCCTGATCCAATGACCCC
>DASWCL010000171.1:0-4067 GCA_036390135.1 Binatia bacterium | reverse complement strand
AGGCGTTTCTTGCTCCGCCGCCTTGACGCCCTGTTCGCCGTCCACCGCTTCTAACACGGTGTAGTCATCTTCCAAAAGCTGAACAAGCAAGTCCCGGTTCCAGTCGGTATCGTCGACCACGAGGATTTTCTTTTTAGCCATCGTCTTTTTCCTTTCGGAACTCGGGTAAGGAGTCAGGAGTAAGCAGTAAGGAGTTTGACTGCCGGCCGACTTCTATTCATTTCTTTGATAAGTGGCGGATTAAGCCGGTAATCATCTTGTCAATCGGTGTCATTTTATTATCGAGACCCTTTCGAGACTTGACGTCGAGATATCCAAGTCGGCTGGCAATCTCGATCTGAGTGTCCAGTTCGCTTAGCGACCCTTGGGCGATGTGAAGGAAATTCGTAAATTCTTTCTTCGTCTGTCGTGCCGCGCCTTCAGCGATGTTGCTCGGAATGCTAACCGCTGCCCTTCGGACTTGGTTCGTTATGCCGTAAATTTCTTTACTCGGAAATACTTCGGTCGTCTTGTAAATCTCGATCACCAAATCCACCGACTGCTTCCACGCCTCAAGTTTTTTGTGCGGTTTCTCCATCTTACTCGTTCCTCCTCACTCCTAACTCCTCACCTCTTGCCTATGATCTCTCACTTCGAAGTTCCATCGGCAGCGTGATGGTAAACTTCGAGCCTCTGCCTTCTTCGCTCTCGACGACGATCTCGCCGCCCATCAAGTTGATAAATTTTTTCACGATGGCGAGGCCGAGGCCGGTGCCGCCGTATCTCCGGGTGCTCGACATGTCGGCTTGGCGAAACTCGTCGAAGATGTACCGTAGCGCCTCTTGATTCATGCCGATGCCGGTGTCGGACACCGTCAGTTTGACGTTGCCGTCGTCGCGCCAGGCGGCGACTTTGATCTCACCGCGCTCTGTAAATTTGACCGCATTGCTCAGGAGGTTGAGCATGGATTGCTTGAGTTTGTCCCGGTCGGTCTTGAGCGGCGGGATGTCCGAGGCGACTTCGGTGACCAGTTTGACATTGCCGTTCCTCAACAGCGGCTCGACGGTGGTGGTCGCGACGCGGAGGATTTCGTCGAGCTTAAAGGTTTCCGCGTAGGCTTCCATGCGCCCGGCCTCGATCTTCGCCAGGTCGAGCAACTCGTTGATCAAGTTGAGCAGATGATCCGAGCTGATGAGGACCTTATGCAGATTTTCCTTCTGCAGGGGTTCGATTTTTCCCTCGGTGCGGCGCAAAACGATTCTGGTGAAGCCGATAATCGAATTGAGCGGCGTGCGCAGCTCGTGGCTGACGTTGGCGAGGAACTGCGACTTGTGCCGGTTGGCGGCTTCGAGCTGGGCGTTTTTCTCTTCGAGTTCTTGGAACAATCGGACGTTCTCGATGGCGATGACTGCCTGATCGGCGAATGTCTTGAGTAATGAGATTTGACTTTCCGTAAATGGCCGGAATTCTCGACGGTAGACAGCGATGGCGCCGACCAGAGTATTTTCCTTAAGCATGGGAACCGCGAGAACGGTGCGTATTTCTTCCTTGCGGTACTCTTCCGGTGGCAACCATTCGGGATCGGTGGAAACGTCGGGGATGTGAATGATTCTCTTCTCCAGCGCAACGCGGCCGACCGCCGTTCCCCGGTCCGGCGGAAATGTTCTATCCGCCAAGGTCGTCATCTGGGATGAAACATACTGAGCCGTCGCCAGACGGAAAACCTCGCCATCAAATCGAAAAATGGCACCGTAGTCGGTGCTGCCCAGGCGCGCGGCGTTGGCGAGCATGGTTTCAAAAACGGGTTGGAGGTCTCTCGGCGAGCTGCTGATCACGCCCAAAACTTGGCTCGTCGCCGTCTGTTGCTCCAGTGATTCTGTGAGCTCGCGATTCTTTTCCTGGATTTCCTCGAACAGCCGAACATTCTCGATGGCGATGACCGCCTGATCGGCGAAGGTGGTCACCAGAGCAATTTGTTTGTCGGTAAAGGCTTCGACTCTTTCGCGCCAAATCACGATGACGCCGATGGGCACGCCTTCTCTGAGCATCGGAACACCCAGAAGCGTGCGATAGCCGCCGGCCTTTTGCGCTTCGGTCCATTTGTATTCGGGATCCGACAGCACGTCGGGGATGTGCACCGGGCCGCGCTCGAGCACCACCCTGCCCACCAGCGTTTCTCGGCCCAAGGCGTGGATCGGATGTTCTTTCAAGAATGTCTTGAACTCATCCGAAGCGCCGTAGCTGACCGCGATGGTGTAAACGTCTCCCCGGAGTCTGTGAATGTAACCTTTGTCGGCGCCGCAGAGTTTGGTGGCGTTCTCAATGAGAGTTTCCAGAACGGGCTGGAGATCAAAAGCGGAGCGACTGATGATCTTGAGCACTTCGCCGGTCGCGGTCTGCTGGTCCAAAGATTCCGTCAGCTCGCGCGTGCGGTCTTCTACTTTTTGCTCCAAGTTGGCGTAGGATTCCTGGAGCTGCTCGGTCATTCTATTGAATTCATCCGCCAGCACTTCGATCTCATCGCCGGTCTTGAGATTCAGCCGGTAGCCGAGATCGCCCGTGCCGATGCGCTCCACGCCCTCGCGCAAGATGCGCACCGGTTGCACCACCCGGCGCGCCAGGAAGTAACTGGCGAACAGCGCCATGCCGAGACCGATCAAGGCGAGTGCGGAGGTTCTGAGCATCGAGGCGTAGAGTGCCTCGTAGGCCTCTTCCAACGGTCGATCGACGATCACCGCCCAATCGAAGTCGCGGATCAGCGCAAAGGAGCTGAGCACTTCTTTGCCCTGGATGTTCGGCGCGATGATGGCGTTGGCGCCGGACGTTCGTGAGGCGTCCACAAAGGCGGCTTTGACCACTCCCAGCTCGCGTACGTTACGGCGCTGCAAGACGAGACTGATGTCGGGATGCGCGATCAGCTCGCCGGATCGGCTGACCGCGTACGCATAACCCGCCTTGCCGATCGTGATGCTGGAAACCACGTCGCCGATGTATTTGAGATTGACCTCCGCTTGCAGCACGCCGATGACGTCCCCGGCGAATCGTTCAATGGGCACGGCGATCGTCATGTAAGGTTCGGAGCCGCGCACGAAGTAGACCGGACCAAAATAAGTTTTTCCCTGTCGCGCCTGCTTGAACGGCAGGGCGGTCGAGAGATCTTTCTTCGCGTCAGGCAAGACGGTGCGCAAGCGCGACGCTTGCACTTGGATGACGCCCTGTTCATTGAGCGCGATCGCTTCGGTGATTGCCGGCGCGATCAGCAGGAGTTTTTCCAGCTCGAAACGAAAGTCGGCCGTGAGGCCCTTGGGCGCGATGTCGCGGCTCTTGGTCGCACCTTTGAGCACGTTGTGAATCTCCTGCACGAAATGCTCGATCTTGAAGGCAGCGCCGGCCGCGATCTCTTTTTGCAAGGCGGCCAACTGCTCGCGGCTTTCCTGATAACGAAAATAAATTTCAATCAGCCCGCTGGTGATCAAACCGCCGCCGATCAAAAGCACGGAGATCAAAAAGTAATCGCGCACCAGGCGCCCCCGGCGCGGCGCGCCGAAGCTACTTAAGATAGGAAGTTTGCGGATGTTCACGTTTTAGCGGCTTATGGGCCCGTTCGGTTCTCTTATAACCCTATCGACCCTGGAAAGCACATTCGGTGGGATCGCCTAACGATTTTAGATTTTCGATTTTGGATTTTAGATTGTTCGGTCATCGGATTACCTTGTCGGCTCTGGCTAACACATTCGGCGGAATCGTCAGGCCGATCTGTTTGGCGGCTTTCAGGTTGATGATGAACTCGAACTTCTTCGGTTGCTCCACCGGTAGCTCGGCGGGCTTGGTGCCTTTGAGGATCTTGTCTACGTAAGTTGCTGCGTGCCGGTACAGATCCGCCAAATTTGCCCCGTAGGACATAAGCCCACCCGCGTTTGGAAACTCGCTAACAGTGGAAATCGCGGGTAGATTATTTTTTAACGCCAACTCTGCAATCTGTTTTGCGTGAGTACTCATGATAGGGGCCGGCAAAAGAAGGAGCGCCCGCGCGCGCCCCTTGTTTGCGGCCCGAAAAGCGCTCTGGAAATCACTGGCCTCTCGTGTCT
>DASWCL010000170.1:0-14847 GCA_036390135.1 Binatia bacterium | reverse complement strand
GATCGGCGTGACGCTGCCGTCTGTTCGCCCCTCGGCATTGTTATTAACCCAGAGAGTCTTTAAGTCCCATGACGGCACGACATGCTGCGGGTTGATGCCGACCTTGAACTTGTCGACAACTTTTAGCGTCGCGGGGTCGATGACCCAAACATCATTGGAAGTGCGATTAGGCACGTAGACTCGGTGCAGATGCTTGGCGACGACCGGGCTTAAGTTGTCGGAGCGGGTTTCGCTGTAGAGATTGTTGGGATCGATGACCGGTGGCATGCCCGGGACGGTTTGAATCGGTCTTGCACTTGTCTCCGCGGCGATCGTCGTCGATGGAAAACAAAAAAACAATGCCAGAATCGCTGGCACTAACGCCGATACACAAGCCTGACGATGCCGCATTAACTTGACCTCCATCCAGTTATAAATCACCGGTCGAACCATCAAGCTCGGCCGGCAGCTGAATGGTAAACGAAAAATTTTTGGATTTCGAGGATCGCGTGGCTACGCGGCGCTTTTTTTCTTTTTGTTTTGGATCGCCCAGTAGACATTTTCCGGTTTGAGTGGCAGATCGTAAACGCGCACCCCGATGGCGTCTGCGACCGCGTTGCCGATCGCCGCCGGCGTCGGCGCGAGACCGGGCTCGCCCAAGCCTTTCGCGCCGTAGGGACCTTCGGGCTCGGCGCATTCGACGATGATCGAGATCAGCTCGGGAATATCCAGCGACGTTGCCAGGTGATAATCGAGAAATGACGGATTGCGCACTTTGCCGGTTTTGTCGATAACCATTTCTTCGTGCAACGCGGAGCCAATGCCCATCACCACGCCGCCTTCGATCTGCGCGACGCAATTGAGCGGATTGATCGCCTTGCCGACGTCATGCGCCGCCGACATGCGCAGCACGCGCACGCGCCCGCTGTCCTCATCGACGGCGACTTCGGCCGCCTGCGTCGCGTACATGTAAAAGGCGGAGGCGTGATCGCTGTGGCCGGTTTCGAGGTCCAAATCTTTGCCGATCTCATAAGTGTAGGAGCCATCGCCGCGCACCTCGCCGGTGATGCCGAGTTTTCGCCGCACCACTTCGCCGATCGGCAGAGCTTGCTGCGGCTGGTCTTTCAAGAAAACTTTGCCATCGCCGTAGTCGAGATCTTTGACGCCCGCTTCCAGCATCGGGCTGGCGGCTTCCATGATCTGCTCGCGCGCATGGATCGAGGCGCGCCGCACCGCGTTGCCCATGTGGTAGGTGCTGCGGCTCGACGTCGTCGACGCGTCGAATGGAATCACGTCGGTATCGAGCGGATGCATATGGACTTTGTCCATCGGTACTTTGAGTTCTTCGGCCGCGACTTGCGAAAGAATCGTGTTGCAGCCCTGGCCGATTTCCACTGTGCCGGCAAGCACCGTCACTTCGCCTTTAGCGTTGACGACGACACCGGCAGCGGATGTCGTCGGCGAACGGGTCGGTTTTTGAATACAGGCAAAGCCTTTGCCGATTTTGACGCCGGGCTTCGTATTTGCTGATTGCTTGCCGTAGTCGATCGCCTCGGTGGCTTTAACCAAAGTTTCTTTGAGACCGACCGCGTGGAGCTGCTCACCCCAGTAGGAAATATCGCCTTCGACAAAAATATTCTTCATGCGGATGTCGATGGGATCCATACCGATGCGACGGGCGATTTCATCCATTTGCTGTTCGCCAGCCCACGCGCCCTGGGGAATGCCGTAGCCGCGATAAGAACCCGCGACCGGTTTGTTGGTATAAACGGCGTAGCCGTCGACTTTGACATGGGGGATCCGATACGGGCCGGGCGCAGGCAAGCTGCCGCGGATACACACCGTCGGGCTTTTTTCAGCGTAGGCGCCGGCGCCCCAATAAATCGTCATCTCTCGCGCCATCAGCGTGCCGTCTTTTTTTACACCGGTCTTCGAATAGACCACCGCTTCGTGGCGGGTGAGCGTGGAAATAAAAGTTTCTTCGCGGTTGAACTTCACCCGCACCGGCCTACCGTTGGTATGAAAAGCAAGCGCGACTGCGATCGGCTCGACTTTCAAGCCGCCTTTAGAGCCAAAGCCGCCGCCTTGCAGCGGATTGATGAAACGGATCTTTTCTTTGGGCATGTTCAAAGCTTCGGTGATCTCGTGGAGGGCGCGGAACGGCGCGTCATTGGCGACCCAGATGGTCAGCCGTCCCGATTCTTTGTCGAACTGCGCGTGCGCTGAATGCGGCTCCATCGCCGCATGCTGGATCATCGGCACGAAATATCTTTCTTCAAGCACCAAATCGGACTCTTTGAAACCTTGTGCGACGTTGCCGGTGCGCAACTTGAAATGCTCAGCGACGTTGGGCATGGCGCCTTGGACAACGAATTCAGCTTTACGGTACTTACCGAAGTCTTCATGAATTTCTACGCAGCCCGGCTTGCAGGCTTCTTCCGGGTCCGTGTACACGGGCAGATCTTCGTATTCGACGTCGATCAACTTTACAGCAGCCTGAGCGATGTCTTCGTCTTCAGCTGCGACCGCTGCGACGGGTTCGCCGATAAAGCGCACTTTGCCTTGCGCCAAGAACGGCTTGTCTTTTACAGCCTCGCCGTGTGTCCATGGCGCGTCTTGTCCAGTTACTACCGCGACGACGCCGGGAAGTTGTTTCGCATTCGCGGTATTAATTCTTTTAATTCTTGCGTGCGCCTTGGTGCTGAATAGAGTTTTTCCATAGAGCATGTTGGGAAGGACAAGATCGTATCCATAAACCGCTTGGCCGGTGATTTTTTCCTCGGCGTCGACGCGCTGGACCGGTTTGCCTACGACTGTGAGCTCGGCCATGTTTAACTCCTTGGAAGGTTCAAATCGTTCAAGCAGTTCAAAGCGTTCAAACCGTTTTCCGAGGTTTCATGCGTTGAGAACCGCTCCATGCATTTAGACGTTTTGAACGGAGCGCAGCGGTTGAACAATTTGAACGGTTTGAACACGTTCATTTTCGGAGGATCGCCGCTGCATCCTGCACTGCTTGGATGATTTTAGCGTAGCCGGTACAACGGCAGAGGTTCCCCGACAGCGCGAAGCGAATGTCGTCTTCGGTCGGATTGGGATTTTCATCGAGAAGCGCTTTGGACATCATCAACATCCCAGGCGTGCAATAGCCGCACTGGGCGCCGCCGTCCTGCAAAAATGTTTTTTGAATCGGGTGAAGCTCGGGGCCGATTTTCAACCCTTCAATCGTGACGACGTCGGCGCCGTCGAGCTCGCCGGAAAGAACCAGACAGGAATTCACCGGCTTGCTATTTAAAAACACCGTGCAAGCGCCGCAGTCTCCCGTGCCGCAGCCTTCCTTGGTGCCGGTCATGCCGATCTCATCGCGCAGCAAATCGAGCAAAAGTCGGTGCGTCTGCGCTTCGCGACTAACGCTTTTCCCGTTTAACGTGAATTGGATTTTCTTGTTCATGACAACCTCAAAAATAAACTGGAGTGTTGGAGTAATGGAGTATTGGAATAATGGGGCCAGGAGGACCGAACACCCATTACTCCATCATTCCAACATTCCATCACCCCATTCTTCTAGTATCTTCTATCGCGCCGCTCGACCCAGTATTGTGTCGGACCGGCGGCGGCGTTGAGCAGCGCCCGCTTGGTCATGGCGCCGACCATGGCGCGGCGGTATTCGGCGCTCGAGCGCACGTCACTGATCGGTTTGGCTTCTTCGGCGGCAATGGCTCCGATCTTTTCTGCCAACTCTTCGGTGAGAACCTGTGCTTCGAGAGCCGCTTCGGCGCGCTTGGCGCGGATTGGCGTCGGCGCGACTGCGCCAAGCAAGATGCGAACGCCGTCACACTTCTTGTCTTTCTCGCCCAGATTGTAAGCAACCGCCACGCCGACGTAAGCGAGGTCCATCATCTCGCGAGGCGAGAACTTGATATATTCGCCGACGAGGCGCGGACCAGTTTTGGGTATCGTGATTTCCGTGAGGATTTCCTCGGCGCTCATCACGGTTTGCCCTGGTCCTTTGAAAAATTCTTCCAAATTAATGGACCGTTCGCCAGTGGCGCCGGCGATTTTCGCCGTGGCATTCAATGCGATCAAAGCGGGCGCGGTGTCGGCGGATGGCGTTGCGTTCGCCATGTTGCCGCCTATTGTTGCGCGATTGCGAATCTGAATGGAGCCGACTTCGGCTGCGCTTTGCGCCAGAAACGGATATTTTTTCGTGATCAACGGCGAAATCTCGATTTCGCGCATGGTCGTCAGAGCACCGAGCGTGATGCCGCCGTTGCTGTTTTCCCGAATCCCCGCAAGGCCAGGAATGCGCTTCAAGTCGACGACGTATTTGGGCAGCAGCGCTTTCTCTTTCATGGCGATGACCAAGTCAGTACCGCCTGCGAGAAGGCGACCGCCGGGGCCGTTATCTTTGAGCAGCCGGCTCGCTTCCTGCAGCGTCATCGGCTGGTAAAATTCGAATGGTTCAGTGCGTTTCATAGACCTAGTGCTGGGGAACTGCAGGGCGACCGCCGGTCGCCCTGCGACGTTAAATCAGAGGTTTGAGAGCTTTGCCGATGGCTTTGCCGCAGGGCTCGCCGTCTCTCATTTGCACGTGGCCGCGCACGACGGTCAATATCGGCATGCCTTTGACTTTCCAGCCGTGCCATGGCGACGGTTTGTTTTTGCTATGCAGTTTGTTGACGTCGATGGTGCCTTCCTTATCCATGTCGACGACCGTGATGTCGCCGTCGGAACCCAAACGGATCGCGCCTTTTTTCGGATAGACTTGCCAAACTTTGGCTGGATTCTCCGAAGCGACTTTCACATATTGGTTGAGCGTCAATCGGCCTTTGTTCACTTCGGTCAAAATCAGCGGCACGCCGGTCTCGACGCCGCAAAAGCCCGAGATGCAATCCCAAATCACCGGCTTCGTAAGCTTGCCATAGAGATCGGAACCTTTTTCATCCAACGTGTGCGGCGAGTGATCGGTCGCCAAGGTGTCGACGAAACCTTCGCGCAATCCTTGCCAGAGCACTTCCGCATGATCTTTGGTGCGCACCGGCGGATTCATTTTCAAGAGCGAGCCGACGTTGTCCATGTCGTTGGGTTCGCGCAGCAGATAGTGCGGCCCGGTTTCCGCCGTGACTCTCAGACCGCGCGCTTTGGCGTCGCGCACCATGTAGGCGGCTTGTTTCGAGCTCATATGGAAAACATGCAGCTTGGTGCCGAAGGTTTCGGCGAAAAAGAGCGCGTGATGCACCGATTCCGCTTCGCAGATATCCGGCCGGGACGCTTCCCAGTAGCGCGCTTCGTTTTTGCCTTCAGTTTTGAGCTTGTTGGTGCAGTAGGCCATGATCTGACGATTTTCCGCATGAATGCCGAGCGGCAGTTTCGACTGCGCGATATAGTCGAAAGCTTCCACGCACATGCCGTCATCGGGGAAGGGGAGATTACCGATGGTTTCGCCAAAAAAAATCTTGTAACCGATGGCGCCGGCTGCAGCCATTGGGAGAATATCTTTGGTATTCGTCTGCACCACGACCCCGGTGATACCGAAGTCGACCAACGACTTGGCTTCGCCGAGCTGCTTCTTGACCTTCACTTGTTCGGCGTCGGCGGTCGGCGGCACCGTGTTCGGCATATCGATGACCGTGGTAATGCCGCCGCAAACCGCGGCGGTGGAGCCGGTGGTAAAATCTTCCTTATGGGTCATGCCCGGTTCTCTGAAGTGCACGTGGCCGTCAAAGAGACCCGGCAGAATGTGTTTACCTTTGACGTCGATCTCCTCTTTGCCTTGCGGTAGTGAGTCGTCCGCACCGATGGCGACGATCACGTCATTGCTGATTGCAACGCCACCTTTGAAAGTCGCCTCGGGTGTGACCACCCAGCCGTTCTTGATAACTAGATCTGCTGCCATTTGTCTTCCTTTCTTTTCTTTTTAAACTTGTTTGCGTTTGGGCATTGTTCTCAGTCCGCGAATTGCTTGTCGTTGTTTGAGATCGCTCATGACATTCTTTTGTCCGGCTTGAATGTGACCGCGCACAATAGCGACCGCTCCGTTCGCGTCGCGATGCTCCATCGCTTCGAGCAGCCGTAAATGTTCTTGGTGCGCGGTGATGCCGCGGGCGGGATCGTAAAGGCCGTCGGTTCTGCGCTTCAATACGATTCGCTCAAACACATGACTCAGCATGTTTTTCAAAGTTTCGTTGCCGGCAAGTTCGGCGATCGCGAGATGTACGTCCTGATCGTAGACCAAGCGTTCGCGGGTGAATCGGTTTTGTACGTCGCGGCCGTAGGAATTTATCTTCGCCCGCAGGGCACGGAGTGCCGCATCGCTGAGATTCGCGATGGCTTTTTCCACGGCGAAGGCTTCCAGCGCCTCACGCAGCTCATAGAGCTCTTCCGCCTCTTGCAATCTAATTTCTTTGCAGGTAAAACCGCGATTCGGTAGAAAGGAGACGTATCCTTCCTGAACAAGTCTAGTCAAAGCTTCCCGTACCGGAGTACGGCTTACGCCGAGACGTTCACTGAGCTGTTGGTGATGCAGTTTCTGTCCCGGCAAGATCTTATTGCACAGAATCAGATTCTTAATTTCGTTGTAAACGCGGGCTGAGAGATTTTCAACGGCGCGCGTTTTCGTTTTGGGTCTTTTGAGCGAGTAAGGCACGGTTAGGATTTTGTATGCAAAAGTTTATGCAACGTTGCGGAACCTACCCGATCCCATCCGTGTTGTCAACGAACCTAGCGATACTTGCAAAAACAAATGGAAATGATAAGGAGTCATGCGATTTGAGCATCGTACCGAACCGCTGAAAGAAGTTTCTTGGCGGGGCAACGCCGAGCACCAAATACTTTTAAGGAGGGCTATGTGGCACAAACTAAGTTACAGGCGATTGGATTGCGGCACGAGTACTATCAACCGCGAACGGGGGGTAGGCTTCTGGCGCTGGACCAAGTCAATCTCGAGGTCCATGACGGCGAGTTCGTGTCCATCGTCGGACCGAGCGGATGCGGCAAAACCACCTTCATCAATCTTTGCGATGGATTGCTCAAACCGACGGCCGGGAAAATTATTATCGACGGCAAGCCGGTAACCGGTCCCGGCACCGACCGTGGCATGGTGTTTCAGGATTCGTGTCTGATGCCGTGGCGGACAGTTTTTAAAAACGTCACTTTCGGCCTCGAGTGCCAAGGTCTCAATAACGGTGAAGGTCAAGAGCGAGCGCGCGAGTTCATCAAGCTGGTTGGCTTACAGGGCTTCGAGGATCATTTTCCCCATGAGTTATCCGGCGGCATGCAACAGCGCTGCAATCTCGCTCGGGCTCTGACGGTCGATCCAAAGATCCTTATCATGGACGAACCCTTTGCCGCTCTCGATGCCCAGACGCGCGAAATCATGCAATCCGAACTGTTGCGTATCTGGCGGGAGTCGGGGAAAACCGTGCTCTTCATTACCCACCAAATCAACGAGGCGATTTTTCTCGCCGACCGGGTCATCGTCTTCGGCGCGCGTCCCGGCCGAGTCAAAAAAATGATTCCCATCGCGCTGCCGCGCCCTCGCGATCTGTCGATCAAGCGCGATCCGAAGTTCCTCGAGTATGAAGATCAGCTATGGGCCTTGATCGAAGAAGAAGTGAAGAAGACGATGATTCAGGATCAAGTGGTCCACAACATTAACGCCTAAGAATTTGACACGGGGTTGGATATGGGAAGTCGCGTAAGCTCCCAATCCCTGATCCTAGTAGGCTGCACCCTATTCGTTCTTTACCTTGCCGGCGTTCCGCTCCTGATGCTGCTCTATGGCAGCATCAGGAGCGCGCCCATCGGCGAGCCTGGAGCGACCTACACGATTCAGAACTATATCAAAGCTTACTTTGATAAAGAGTTCTATTTACTTCTGCTCAACTCCGTTTATTACGCGCTCGGCACTTGCACCTTGACCTTTTTTATCGGCACGTTCCTCGCCTGGGTGAGCGAACGGACGAATACGCCATTCAAGAAGCTGTTCGTCGTCATGTCGCTGATCCCGTTCATTATCCCCGGGATTCTCAGCACCATCTCATGGATTCTTCTGCTGAGTCCAAAGATCGGGCTAATCAATATCGCCGTGAAAGACGTCCTCGGCCTTGAGACGGCTCCGTTTAACGTCTATTCCATGTGGGGCATGATCTGGGCGGAAGCGATTCACCTTTACCCTTTGGTCTTCCTCCTGATGTCGGCGGCCTTTCGCAACATGGACACTTCGTTGGAGGAGGCCGCGCTCGCGTCGGGGTCGAGCACGTTTCAAACGTTTTGCCACGTGACGCTGCCGCTGATGCGCCCGGCCATGTTCGGTTTGCTGTTAATCAATTTCGTCCGCGGCATCGAAGCCTTCGAAGTGCCGGCGCTGATCGGCGTGCCAGCGAAAATATCTGTTTTCACGACCAAAATATTTCTCGCGATCCATCAGTTTCCATCCGATTTCGGTCTGGCCGGTGCCTACGCCGTAACTCTATTGGCGATCAGCACGGTGGGCGTGCTGCTCTACGGGCGGCTCACACGCAAGGAAGAGCGCTATGCAACTGTGACCGGCAAAGGATACCGTCCGCGGGTGATCGATTTGGGAAGCTGGAAGTATTTTACTCTGGGGGTTTCGTTTCTGATATTTTTCTTGGCCGTTATTCTGCCCGTTTTTGTTTTGCTCTGGTCGTCTTTCATTCCTTATTACGGCGTGCCGTCCCGCGAGCTGATGGCGAAGATGACCTTCGCCAATTATCAGTACATCATTAATTATCCCCTCGCGTTGACCGCCTTCAAGAATAGCTTCTATCTGTCCGTCGGCTCCGCGACGCTGGTGATGCTGCTTACCTCGGTGATCGCGTGGATCACGGTCAAAACACGATTGCCGGGGCGAGCGTTTCTCGACAATTTGACATTTATTCCTATTGCCATGCCGGGGATCGTTCTTGGCGTGAGCTTGATCTGGGTTTATTTGACTCTGCCGATCCCGATCTACGGCACGATCTGGGTACTTTTGCTCGCCTATCTGACGAAATTCATGCCCTACGGCATCCGCGCAGCGTCGGCGTCGATGATTCAGATCAATAAAGAGCTCGAGGAAGCGTCATTTACCGCCGGTGGCACTTGGTTTCAGACTTTTAGAAAAGTAGTATTGCCGCTGTTAATGCCCGGGTTCACCGCAGGTTGGATTTATATCAGTATCATCGCATTGAGAGAATTGTCGACGTCCATTTTACTGTACTCTTACAACAGCACGGTTCTCTCCATCATGGCATTTGACCTCTGGGAAGGCGGCCAATACACCTACGTGTGTGCCCTCGGCGTGTTGATGGTGCTGTTGCTTGTCGCGATGGCGTTCACTGCGCGAAAACTCGGTGCGAGAATCGGCATCGCGGAATAATCGTTCGACCCTCAGTCTTGACAGGTCACCATCGCACGATGTGCGGTAAGAACTCTTGGGAGGAGAAATGGCAGAGAGAAGGGATATGGTGCAGATCGAATCGCTGGAAAAGTATTTCGGCGAGGATAAAGAGCGCGTCCATGTGCTCAAAGGCGTAACCCTGAATATTCCCGAGGGATCGCTTTATACGTTTCTTGGCCCGAGCGGCTGCGGCAAGACCACGACGCTTCGCTGTGTGGCGGGGTTGGAACGACCGGACGGCGGCAAAATCAACATCGGTGGTCAAACGGTTTTCGCTTCGGGAGAACGAGTCTATGTTCCGACCAACAAGCGGCCGATCGGCATGGTGTTCCAATCCTATGCGATCTGGCCGCATATGACGGTGGCAGAGAACGTGGCTTATCCGCTGACGATCCAACGTCGGCCCAAAGACGAAATCAGACGCAAAGTCAGCGACGTTCTAAAGATCGTCGGTCTCGACGGCCTGGAAGATCGTCCGGCACCTAAACTCTCCGGTGGTCAACAGCAGCGTGTGGCGTTTGCGCGCGCGCTGATCAATGAGCCGAAAGTCATGCTCTTGGACGAACCCCTGAGTAACTTGGACGCCAGGTTGCGCGTGCAAATGCGATCCGAGATCAAGGCCTTGCAGCGCAGAACCAGTATCACCACTATTTTCGTCACCCATGATCAGGCCGAAGCCTTGGCCATCTCCGACCAGATCGCTGTCATGCACGCTGGCGTGCTGCTCGAAGTCGGCGCGCCGCATCAGCTATATTCCCGTCCGACGCGCCGCTTCACCGCGACATTTTTGGGTCTGACCAACCTGATCGACGGCAAAATCGTCGAGCTCGCCGGCGACGGCCAGCAGGGAAAAATTCAAACCAAAAAAGGCCTACTCTCCTTCATCCCGGCGCCGGGATTGAAGAAGGACCAGGCGGCGGTGATTTCGATTCGTCCGGAAAATATTCCCCTGCACAAGGTTAAGCCGCAGGGGCTGGAAAACATCTTGGAAGGAACCGTTAAGGAAGCGATCTTCATGGGTGATGCATATCAGTGCAAGGTCGCTATCGGCGACGATCTGTTGGCAGTGCACACGCACCCATTTAACGCCGTAAGTCCTGGCGACAAAGTGTATCTGCAATTGGATCCCGGAAGCTGCAACGGTTTGCCGGCGGACGATAAAGAAGGTATTGATGAATCGATGATGGGGCTCTAGAATGCCTCAAGCTGATTGTGAAAGGAGACGATCTAAATGACAGCACTAGAGGCTAGAAAATTAGCCGAAGACGAAATGAAGGCGGGGAAAACCCCGAAGTACACCGATCTGCGCGACTGGTTGGAAATTGTCGACAGCGTCGGCGAACTGAAAAAGATCGATGGCGCCGATTGGAACCTCGAAATGGGCACTTTGGCCGAGCTCTTATCTCGCGAGACCAAAAGCGGCTCCGTGCCGGCGGTTTTATTCGACAACGTCCCTGGTTATCCAAAAGGTTTCCGCACTTTGTTCGCCCAGAACGCTTCGTTCAAGCGGATGGCACTGAATCTTGGGCTGGATATGAATCTTTCCAATCTCGATTTGGTGCGTGCCTTCCGTCAAAAGCTCGTCACGCAAGAGCCGATCAAGCACAAAGTCGTCACCAAAGGCCCCATTCTTGAGAACGTCGATTCGGGCGACAAGGTGGACCTGCTTAAATTTCCTGTTCCTTTCATGCACGAATTGGATGGCGGGCGTTTTATTGGCACCGCATGTCTAGTTACCACGCGTGATCCGGACGAAGGTTGGGTTAACTTCGGTGCTTACCGTGGCATGGTGCACGACAAGAACAGCATGGGACTTTACATTTCGCCGGGCAAGCACGGCAGCATTCAGCGTAATAAATACTTCGAGCGCGGCAAGCCTTGCCCGGTCGTCGTTTCGGTCGGCCAAGACCCGGTGCTGTTCATGGTTTCTGGTAACGAGATCGACTACGGCGTGTCTGAATTCGATTACGCCGGCGGTCTCAAGGGCGCGCCCATTGAAGTCATTGAAGGTAAATCCACCGGTCTGCCATTCGCCGCCCATGCGGAAATCGTCATCGAGGGTTGGATGGATCCGACGGATAGAAAAACCGAAGGTCCGTTCGGCGAATGGACCGGTTATTATGCCAGCTCCAGCCGCCCGGAACCCGTAATCCGCGTCGAAAACGTTTACTATAGAAACGATCCGATTCTTTGCTGTGCTCGCCCTGGCCGCCCGCCGTCGGATTATTCCATCGCCAAATGTATGGTGAAGGCTGCCTTGATTTGGGAGCAGGTCGAGAAATGCGGTGTGCCGGATGTCAAAGGCGTGTGGTGTCACGAAGCCGGCGGCGGCCGTCTGTTCAACATCATCTCGATCAAACAGCGCTATCCCGGTCATGCCCGCCAGGCGATGCTCGCAGCGTCGCAAGTTCACGCGGGCGCATATCTCGGCCGTTACGTGATCGTCGTCGACGAAGACATCGATCCGACCAACACCTTCGATGTGATCTGGGCGCTAGCCAGCCGTTCCGATCCCGTGGAGTCGATCGAAATTCTCCGCCGCTGCTGGAGCGGCCCACTCGATCCGCGCATCCATCCAAGCAAGAAGGGCTTCAACTCCCGCGCGGTCATCGACGCCTGCCGGCCGTTCGAGTGGATGAAAGACTTTCCGCCGGTGGCCGAGTCTTCGCCTGAGCTGAAAGAGAAGATCTACAACAAGTGGAAGCAGGTTATCGAAGCGTAGTTGAAGACGCGATTTGAGTGAGCGAGGGGCGACCGTGACGAGCGGTCGCCCCTTTTTTATTCCTCAGAGAGGATTGCGATTCAATTCGAAATTGCCACGACTTAGAGCGATCCTGCGCAAACCCTTATCTCCCAGTCAATTGAACTTTTGCAGCGACCTTACTCGCTCTAACTTCTGATTCAGCGATCAATTGCCGGTGAGACCCTTGGCGATGCGATCGATGCCCGCCTGTCCGCACGCAGCGTCCTGCGTTCCGCCGCCCTTCGAGCCCGGCGTGCCCGATACGCCGATCGCGCCAACCAGCGTATTCCCAGCGTGTATGGGCAGTCCGCCTGCTGCAGTGGTGATATTCGCCAGATGCAGCGGCCCCGCGCTGCCGGGATTCTTCGCCGCGTTTTTGCCGAATTCGGCGGACGACATGTCGTACGTGAGCGCCGTGTGTGCTTTGCGCAGGCTGTGTTCGACGCTGTGCGGGCTCGCGCCGTCGTCGCGCACGCTGACCACGACCCGGTCGGCGCGATCCAGTATCGTGATCGTCACAACGCTGCCATGCTTGCGGCATGCGTCGAGCGCCGCCGTCGCCATCTCAAGTGCCGCGTTGGTCGAGATCGAGCGCTCGCTGACGAGCGTTTGGGCGTGGGTCGCACAGGGAAGTGCCGCCAACGCCGCCGTCAGAATTATTCGTTCATAAAATGCTTTCATGATATTTGCCTCCTCCGAAGTAGTCGGTACCTGTAAACTTCATCAGTTGCAATCCAGCGCAAAACCTAGCCGTGCCGAGTTTCGCTGTCAACGTGGGGCGCGCTTAACTTACCGTCACAAGCGTTCTTTCTCGCGCTTCCCGATTCATTGACAGTTCCCAGACGGCGGGTTTATAAGTGAAGTATTGTCGGCGGAGGTGAATCATGGGCAAGCTACGGCATATCGCGTTTATTTCGGCGGAGCCAAAAAAGCTCAGCGACTTTTACCAGAAGTATTTCGGCTTCGAGGAATGCAAAATCTTTCCCAGCGGTTCGCGCATGGTCATCGATCCGCTGTTCAACCTGGCGTTTCTACAAAGCCGAGGTGATCAAGCGGGGGCAGTCGTCGGTACCCACCGCGCCGATGGCGCAGAACTCGAGCGGCAGCCAGGGATTCATCATTACGGTTTTCTTGTCGATGACTTGAACGAAGCGGTTGCCAGGCTGCCCGCATCCGTAAATCGAGGCGCGAGCCCGCAAGTCTCGGCTGGAGTCGGCGGTCCCGAAGGCGCGCGGCCCGCGGAAATGCGCTTCATCGACCCGTGGGGTAACAACGTCGATCTTTCGGCGCGCGGTTTTCTCGGCAGGGAAGAAAAGAAACTTCCTGGTGTGCGGTTGCTCGCCGTGCAGGTTCCCGACTTGGCCACTGCCTGTGAGTTTTACCAGCAGCAGTTCGATCTCAAGCTGGTCGGGTGGACAGATGACGGAACTGTGCGTCTGAGCGATGGAACGGTGACGCTGCTGTTGACCAAGTCAAAAGTGCGACCGAAAAGCGGCGTGCAATACTTCGGCATTCAGGTTGACGATGTCGCGCGTGCCAAAAAGCGATTGCAGGATGACGGCGTGGCGGTTTCGGAGGCCGGTAGCGGCCAGATTCAATTTACTGACCCCGAAGGAAATCGCGTTGTGATTTCGGAGAGTGGGTGGCTAAACTAATTGGGATCGGCGGATCGATCCTACGGTAACATCAAGTGAGACTGAAAGTTGTCTAGTCCGAATGTGTGAATGGCCGCTGAATTTTTGCGGAGTAATTCTTCGATGGGTTTAACGGCACAGTTGCCGACGCGTAGCCAGATGAATTTAGGCGGACTTCCGTACAGTAAACTACGGGCTTGGAAGTCCGAATCTTTGGACACTATTACAAAATCATTGCTTTTGGCGTATTCCCATATTTCGGTATCTGTTGCATCGCGCATCCCAATCTCGCGTATGTGGATACTTCCGGCGTAGATGTCCGCGAGCACGCGTGGCAAGCTCGGCGAGAGGTTTTGGTCGAACAGAAGTTTCACGCGGGCAGGGTTGCGAGCTTACGCTCGCGATCTGCGGCAAACGCAAGACAAGCACGAATATGTTTCTCGGTGAGATCGGAAAACTCCCGCAGCAACTCGTCGTGAGTCATCCCACCGGCAAGATACTCCAACACATCTGTTACGGTCATCCGTGTCCCTCGGATGCAAGGTTTTCCGCTTCGCTTGTCTGGTTCGATGGTAATGATGTTTCGGTAATCCATAGAAGTATAATATCACAAATATTAACGATCCGAGAATAGCTCCAGTTCAGGCGGTTAAACAAGCTGTATCTCCACGTCGCCTGGTAGTTCAACGCGCCGCACGATTTTCGGCCATAGCTCAAGCGGCGGTGCTTTGATCAAAGACACATCGAGCATGACGTCATCGAGATCGTCGTGCAAGTAAGCGCGCCTCCCGCAATGCCGCGCGTCGCACGACGCACGGATCCCAGGATAACACTCGCGCCAGTGGCAGATACGGCCAATATAGTTACCGGACGGATCGGCCAGGAAGATGTCGGCTCCCTTATTTCTGCTCTGAGCGTGTCCCTTCAGTCTTCTACCTGCTGTCGCCAAAGGCGTGAGATCGGCGTCATCGTCCACGGTGACCAACACATCCGCATCCTTTGGATCCTCTTTGTCTGTCGTCAATGAACCGATGAGAGCGATGCGACGGACACCGGGGCAAAGCAGAGCGCGCTCAACAAAGCGCCGGACTTCG
>DASWCL010000169.1:0-7851 GCA_036390135.1 Binatia bacterium | reverse complement strand
GGAGGCCGCAGGTAGTGACGCGCTTGCTAACCGTGTTCGTGATCGTCATTGGTGCTCGCCTTCGTGAAACAACCCAAGCTGCCTGACGATCGCGTTGAAATGATGATGGAGGAAGAAATGAAATTGCGAAACAGAGAAATGAACAGATCCGTGTGGCAAGCAGTTCGTATAGTCTTCGCCGCGCTATTCATCACGATCTTTAGCCTTGCTGGTATCTCCCAGGCTGCGGTAGCGCAGCAAAAGACTTTTGCATCTGCCGAAGAAGCGGTCAAAGCGGCTGCTTCGGCGGCGAAAGATAACGATGACAAAACACTGTTGGCGATTTTCGGAGCGCAATCCAAAGAACTGATTTCCTCGGGCGACGCGGTAGCGGACGAGCAGAGACGCGCGCAGTTTGTCAAAGCCTACGATGAAAAGAACCGGCTTGTAGCTGAAGGCGAAAACAGAATTCTTGTGATCGGCAACAATGACTGGCCATTTCCCATTCCCCTGGTCAAGACCGGTAGCGGTTGGGTATTCGATACGGCCAAAGGAAGAGAAGAGATTCTCAATCGCCGGATCGGTGAGAACGAGCTGTTCACGATTCAGGTCTGTCGCGCCGTCGTCGATGCCCAACGGGAGTACGCGATGAAGGATCGGGACAAGAACGGCCTCTTAGAGTACGCCGAGAAGTTGGTCAGCGATCCGGGCAAAAAGAATGGTTTGTATTGGGAAGCCAAGGCGGGCGAGGCGCAGAGTCCGCTCGGGCCGATCATGGCGCGCGCAAGAACCGAGGGTTATGAAGGCAAGCAAGCCGCGGGAGCACCGCCGCCCTATCATGGCTATTATTACAAGATTCTGAAGGCGCAAGGAAAAGATGCTCCCGGCAACGCGTACAGTTATGTGGTCAAAGGAAAAATGATCGGCGGCTTTGCCGTGGTCGCGTATCCAGCGCAGTACGGCAACTCCGGCGTCATGAGCTTCATCGTCAACCATGACGGCAACGTGTTTCAGAAAGACCTGGGCAAGAATACCGCGACGGTGGCCGCGGCGATGAAGGAATACAATCCCGACAAAACTTGGACGGAAGTAAAGCCGTAGCGACGGAACGAGGGACGAGTGTCGATGGTCGGGGGTCGAGTGGTTGAAACGGCACGGCGGATTTTCCCCTCAACACCCAACACTCAATCTGAAGGTGACGCGATGGAGTCTCCACTGCCGAAAAGAACCGCGGGTATGACGGTCGTCGCCGTGCTGTCACTGGTGCAAGGCGGGTTAGGCGTTCTCCGGACGCTTCATTGGTTCGATTCCGGCAGCGATCTCATGGGGCAGGGTTTACTACTTTTCCCTCTGATGGGTGTTGTGGCGTATTTACGGGGAGTTCTCGTGGCGGTGATTGCGTTGTTGTACGTGCTGTTTGCATGGGGAGCATTTCTGGGTCGGAGCTGGGCAAGATGGCTCGGCATCGTGGTGGCTGTAGTGACGCTATTGCTTGTCGTGAGCGTCGTGATTCAAGGCGAATCGCCGGCCCGAGCGATTGTCTGGTCGATCGTCCCGGTGGTCATGATCTGCTACCTGTTTTCGTCGTCGGTACGTCAAGCATTCAATGCTGATTCCAATCCGAAATAAGCATATTGCGAAGGAGGAGAAGGCGAGATGAAAAGAGGTGTTTGGACAAGATGTTTGGCGATCCTATTTGGCGCGTTGCTGGGGAGTGCGCCCATAACCGCGTGGTCCCAGGACAAGCCCGCCAACAATTTGGAAATTATCCATGAAAAGCTGAAGGCGGACAAAAAAGTGATCGTCTCGAAATACATGGAGTTGACGGAATCGGAAGCGAAAAACTTCTGGCCGGTATACGAGGACTACCAAAAAGATTTGCTGAAGTTCTATGAACGATTAGGCGCGTTGTTGAAAAGCTATGCGGCGGACTACCGCGGCAAATCGCTCACCGACGAAAAAGCCAAGAAGCTGCTCGACGAATGGATCGCCCTCGAGCAGGACGATGTTAAGCAACGAAGCGCCTTTATTCCCAAAGTAACTAAGGCCGTGCCGGCGAAAAAGGCGGCTCGTTACCTGCAGATCGAAAACGAGTACCGCATGCTGCTCAGGTACGATCTCGCGGCCACAGTGCCGTTGGCGCAGTGACGGGAGCCGAGTGGCATTACGTCTTACTTAGATGACAGGAGTAGAGAATGAGAGCTAAAAACCGGAATTCTAAAATCGGAATTTTGATCGCCGGACTGACGTTGACGTTGTTTACCTTTCATGGATTGAGTCCGGCTGCGGCGCTGGCGGGCGCGAGCGCAATTGACCGTGACGCTGCATCGTCCTTGGACAAACTCTTTAAAAATGCACCAGGCTCTAAAGCGTTGGCTGACAAGGCAGTGGCGGTGTTGGTTTTCCCGAGCATCGTCAAGGGCGGATTCATTATTGCTGGGCAATTCGGCGATGGGGCATTGCGCAAGAACGGCAAGACGGTCGCTTATTACCGCTCGCTCGCGGCATCCTATGGGTTCCAGGCCGGGGTTCAGGCGTTTGGTTATGTGTTGTTTTTCATGGACGACGCCTCGGTTCAGTATCTCGACAACAGCGCCGGCTTCGAATTGGGCACGGGACCGAGCCTGGTCGTGCTGGACGCGGGGTTTGGCAAAAATCTTTCGAGCACAACACTGCAGAAAGGTATCTATGCTTTCATCTTCGACCAGAAGGGTCTGATGGGCGGTGTGGGTATACAGGGATCGAAGATTACCCGGATCAATCCATAGCCGACGAGTGTCGAGTGATAAGGAGAAGAGCGATGAGAATGGACTTCTTGAAAAAAACAATCGGCGTTGCAGTGGTGATCATGTCGATGGGTTTCCCTTCGCTTGGCTTGGCTGCGCAGGACAAGCCGGCGGACAACATGCAGATCCTGCGTGACAAGATCAAGGCCGATAAAAAACTAGTTGTGGCGACAAACATGGAGTTGACCGAGTCGGAAGCGAAGAGTTTCTGGCCGATCTACGAAGAGTATCAAAAGGAGTTGCAGAAAATTAATCGCCGCATCGCCAACGTGCTCGAAAGCTACGCCGCTGACTTCCGCAGCAAGTCGCTTACCGACGACAAGGCGAAAAAGCTGATCGACGAGGCCAACGCCATCGAACAGGCAGAAGTTAATCTCAAGAGCACGTTCGCACCCAAGCTAAGCAAAGCGCTACCGAGTATCAAGGCCGCGCGTTACCTGCAAATCGAAAACAAAATCCGCGCCGTGGTGAAGTACGATCTCGCCCAGGGCGTGCCGCTGGTGAAGTAGCAAACGAGTCACGGGGGAGTGTCGGGTGTCGAGGGTCGAGTAACACTGCAAGACCTCGTACCGACCCCTCGTCGGCGCTTCGGCAAACGCGCGCCGCTGGCCGATAACCAAGCGAAGTCGGCCGTGCGAAAAACCGGTGGGTAGAGATAATGGTTTACCGAGAATCAGTCGGTGTTGGAACGACCGCTGCGGTGTCGAGTCCGGCCGCTAAGACGCGTTAGCTTCAAGCCGCATACTCCTCCATGATTTTGCTGTGAGCGAGCAAGAAGTCAAAGAGTATCAGGGCATCAGAGGCGCGCAGAAAAATAAATTCACCATTGACTCACTACCAACGATCGTCAGTAAAAAGAGCATCGGTACAGCGACGATCCTGGGCCTGCGCATGAAGATAGTGTTCTAGAAAGGATCGAGGGACGAGCTGAGGGGTCTTATTTTCATGCGGGCTTGGATTGCCAAAACAAGCTCGCTCGCTTCCTGGAAAGCCACGAGGAGCCGGGGGCGTCATTACGTTCCTGTCAGCCGGGCTGCGCTTCTTTCACCAGGGATAATCTTTCGGAGACTCACGCCATGACAGAAATACAGCGCGATATGACACGCGGCGTGCTGGCGGTCCTCTTTATCGTCGGTCTGATCGGATCTTCCATCTGGATCTTGCGGCCATTTCTCGGAGCGATCGTGTGGGCGGCGACGATCGTCGTGGCCACGTGGCCGCTCATGATTGCCGCGCAAGCGTGGCTCTGGGGCAAGCGCGCACTGGCCGTGACGTTGATGACACTTTTGCTCCTGTGCGTGTTGGTTGTGCCCCTGACGTTCGCCATCGGCACAATCGTCTCGAATGCCGATGAGATTGTCGTATGGGTAAAATCACTAGCATCGTTCAAGGCACCTTCTGCGCCGCAGTGGATAGCCGATCTGCCACTGGTCGGTCCGAAAGCGGTTGAGTTGTGGGAACGCGTCGCTGCAACGGGCATCCAGGAAGCTGTGATGAGAGCGGCGCCCTACGCCGGCGGCTTTATCGGTTGGTTTGTGGCGCAGATGGGCAGCGTCGGCGTATTGTTAGTGGAATTTTTGTTGACCGTGATTCTCGCCGCTGCCATGTACGCCAACGGTGAGCTGGCGACCGCGCGCCTCGTGCGCTTCGGTCATCGTCTGGCGGGGTCGGGCGGTGAGAACGCGGTTTATCTCGCCGGCCAAACGATTCGCGGCGTTGCTCTCGGCGTCGTCGTGACGGCCGTGGCGCAAACGGCCTTCAGCGGACTTGGGTTGATGATCGCGGGAGTGCCGTTTGCCGGCGTGCTTACGGCCGCGATGCTGCTGCTGGCGATTGCGCAGATCGGCGTTGTCCCGGTGCTCGGCGCTGCGACGGCTTGGCTTTTTTGGACCGGCGACTCGGCTTGGGGAATATTTTTGCTCGTCTGGACGGTGGTCGCGGGTGCCATGGATAATTTTTTACGTCCGATCCTGATCCGCAAAGGCGCCGACTTGCCGTTGCTGCTTATTTTCGCGGGCGTGATCGGCGGTCTGCTCGCTTTCGGTCTGATCGGCATCTTCGTCGGTCCGGTGGTGCTTGCGGTGGCCGACACGCTGCTCAACGCATGGATCGATGCGGAGCCGACAGCGCCGAACGCAAGCGAGTCTCAAGCGCCGACTGGAGAATAGTCGAGATCAGATCAGTTTGATCGCTGCGCGCCGACCGAGGTTCGCTTTCCTAAGCCGGCTTCGATCAGCCTCCTTCCGGTATTGGACTAAGGTCCAATATACAGAGCTGACGCACTTCAGTAGTTAATTTCCACCGATTTGAGTTTCTTAAAGGAGAGTTCCATGACGAATAGCAAGACAGCAATTGGCACATTGTTGATAGCGTTGATTGTGGCCGGGCCGGTGTGGAGTCAAGACTTGGACGGGACGCTCAAGAAAATCAAGGCATCGAGTACATTCACCCTAGGTTACCTCGAGTCGGCGCCGCCGTTTTCCTTTCCAGGCCCGGATAAGCGGCCGGTCGGCTATTCCATCGATCTTTGCACCCACGTCGCGAGCGCCATCCAGAAACAACTAGGCATCGATCTTAAACTCAACTGGGTGCCCGTCACCACGGAAAACCGCATTGATATGGTGGCATCGGGTAAGGTGGATATCGATTGCAGCACGACCACTGCGACCCTTTCGCGGCAGGAAAAAGTGGACTTCAGTCTCATGACGTTTGCCGATGGCGGAGGCCTGCTGACCAAGTCCGACTTGAAGCTTGGGGCAGTGGCCGATTTAGCGGACAAGCGCATCGCGGTCATCCCGGGGACCACTACGGAGACGGCGTTGCAAAAATTTCTCAAGGAGGAATTCGTTTCGGTCAAATACGTTCCCGTCAAAAATCACCTGGAAGGGCTCGCGGCGGTAGAAAAGGGATTAGCTGAAGGATTCGCTTCGGACCGCGGCATCTTGATCGGACTTGCCGTGACCTCGAAAGACCCGACGCGCTTCGCCTTGCCGCCAATTTTGTTCTCCTATGAGCCCTACGGATTCATGGTACGACGCAACGACGCAGCATTTCGACTTGCCGTAAACCGCGCATTGGCAGGAATTTACCGATCGGGTGACATCGCGGCGATTTACGAGCGCTGGTTCGGCGGGTTCGGCAAACCAAGTCCGGCGATTGCAGCGATGTATATGCTCAATGGGCTGCCTGAATAAGTCGAAAATCTAAATTCTCAAGCAAGCTAACAGAGATAGGAGAAGATGTATTCGCTTCATGCTGAAAACGTTTCAATTTCTAGCCGCAGTATTGCCCCTAATCGCTCTATTGCCTTCGCAAGCGCGGGCGCAGGACGATTCGGAGCTGGCGAAGAAAACTCAGAACCCGGTGGCGGATCTGATCAGCGTGCCGCTGCAGAGCAATTTCAACTTCGGCGCCGGCAGCAAAGACAAGATCGTTTACATCCTCAACGTGCAGCCGGTGATTCCTATCCAGATCACTGACGATTGGAACTTGATTACACGCGTAGTGATGCCGATCATCAATCAGCAGTCGTTATTTCCGGGCGTCGATAGTGCTACAGGGTTAGGCGACATCAATCCAACATTCTTTTTCTCACCCTCGAAGCCGAGCAGTTTGATTTGGGGGGTGGGGCCGACGTTTACTTTTCCCACCGCGAGCGATCGGCTGCTCGGCAGCGGCAAATGGAGCATGGGACCTGCCGGCGTAGCGCTGACGATACAGGCCCGTGGGTTTTTGGCGCGTTGATGAACAACCAGTGGTCTGTAGGTGGCTGGGGCGACAAGGCGGTAAATGCGATGCTGCTTCAGCCGTTCGTGAATTACAACTTGCCTGACGGTTGATATTTGACCAGCTCCCCGGTGCTCACGGCCAATTGGAAAGCAGACAAAGCCGGCGACGTGTGGACTGTGCCACTCGGTGGCGGCGTGGGAAAACTATTCCGAGTGGGTACGCAGCCGATCAATGTTCAACTTACCGCCTACGGCAACGTGGCGAAACCTGAGTTCGGTCCGGACTGGCAGCTGCGTTTCCAGATTCAGTTTCTGTTTCCTAAGTGAAGCTCGTCCGCCGCACTGGCTGTATCAGCGATCCAGAGGTGGAATAGATCCAAAACCCCATTGAGAAGAATTATGGCAAGGAAAACATCTCACGGAAATTCTGCGAAAGGGATCAAGCGCCGCGAGTTCATCAAGATCGCGGCGACCGCGGCGGCCGCCATGGCGGTGCCGGTGCTGGCGCAGGTGCAGACCGACATCGGCACGCTCGACAAGGAGCAAGCCGCCAAAGGATTCCCGAGCAAACCGCCATACTCGCCGTACGCGGGACGCGACTTTCCGACCCGGCCGTTTTTCGGCGATACGCACACGCACACGTCGTTTTCGATGGATGCCGGCGCCTTCGGCGCGCGACTCGGACCAGCAGACGCTTATCGCTTCGGCAAGGGACAAGAGGTTGTCGCTTCCAGCGGGCAGCGCGCCAAGCTCTCGCGTCCGCTCGATTTTATGGTCGTCGCCGATCATTCCGACAACATGGGATTTTTTCCGGACCTGTTCGCGGGCAAGCCCGAGATGCTCGCCGACCCGACGGGCCGTCGGTGGTACGACATGATTCAGTCGGGCAAGGGAGCGGACGCCGCCATGGAAATCGTCGTGGCGTTTTCCCAAGGGACATTCCCGAAAAAGATCATGTCTCTCCCCGGCACCGCCGCCTATCGCAGCGCCTGGCGCGAAACCATCAAGGCCGCGGACGACGCCAACGAGCCGGGACGATTTACCGCTTTTATCGGCTTCGAGTGGACGTCGAACACCGGCGGCAACAACCTTCATCGCAACGTGATCTTTCGCGAGAATGGCGAGCGCGCCCGCTTGGTCGAGCCGTTCACGGTTTATCCGCCGCTCGGCAGCGACAATCCGCGCGAGCTGTGGAAATGGATGGCCGCAGCGGAAGAGAAAACCGGCAGCGAAATGCTCGCTCTGGCGCACAACGGCAATCTCAGCAACGGCCGCATGTTTCCGATCATCGAATCCTTCAGTGGAAATAAGATCGACCGCGCCTACGCCGACGGCCGCGCCCGCTGGGAGCCGCTCTA
>DASWCL010000168.1:0-20151 GCA_036390135.1 Binatia bacterium | reverse complement strand
TTCTTACAGTCGGCTCCTGCCGCTTCAGTCACGCCCGGCCGCTACGGTTAGAGACGACACTGACCGGTGAAGCTTGGCTTTATCGCAGAGTACATTTTCGCTCATCCCTGGTTAGGGTTGCTCCTTTGAAATCCTGAAATTATCCAAGGTTTCGTTATGTACGAATGAATTAGCTCGCGGTATGCGCCTTGCTTGATTTTCGAAGGACCGAGTAAGAAAGGAAATGCGCATATGAGCCGTATCATCGCTCTTGCGATTTTTTTGACGGGTGCTTCGACTTTTCTCGTCCAGGCCCAGATGGAGCCGGGGCCGGGTAGGGATGGGCAGACTCAGGAGTTGGTGGATCAATTGAAGGAAGTGATCCGAGGAGTGGAACAAGACCGGCGATCAAATCCTTCGATGACTAAGCAGCTCCGCGATTTGGTGCGCCGGTACGATTGGCCATGGAGAGTTGCGCTTCTTCATGATGATTTTCGTGACGGGGATTATACCTATGATCCTCGATGGATTGTAAAACAAGGTGAGTTTCGGGTCGTGAGAAGCGCGGGGCTCAGATCTTTTTTCGATCCGTCTGCGTCCGGAGTGTACCGCACATCCGACCGCGGGAGCGACAGCCCGGCATTGGAGCTATTGGGTGAGTTATTGTTGGGCAGCCGAGAACTGGCAGTCGGCGAGATACAGAGCAGGTTGAAATCCGAAGCTGAGATATTTACACGGGTCGGGATCACCAAAGGGTTTGCGCTCAAGCTTCAGCTGAGCATAAAGAATTATGTAGACCGGAATACGCGACTGGAATTCGGTCCGTTCCAAGACGAAGAGCGCAGCTCAGGTTATCGACTCGCCTATGAGTCTGGAAGGACTCCGTCCTTATCGTTGTTACGCTTCGAGTCAAACCGTTCGGCGGTCATCGAGATGGTGGATCAAGGAATAGTCCTGGAAGACGGAAAGCCGCACACCATCGAGTGGCGCAGAGGCAATGACGGCGAAATGGTGGTGCTGATAGATAACAAGGAAGTCATGCGGACTGTTGACCGCGCTTACGACGATCCCTTTGATGGTTTCGCACTTATCAACAAAGGCGGAGAATTCGAGTTAAAGCAAGTTTCCATCTTCGGCACACAGTAAGAACAAAAACGTCGCTGGGATTGTCTCTACCACGTCTTGTGAAGCCGACCGCACTTGGGTGTTGCTCAGAATTCCTCGTAATCCCCGGGCGGCTAGGAAAGGGAAAATCGATGTTTCAGCAATACCGTAGCTTGCGGCCGTATCGGAGCCTTCTGGCTCTTATAATCCTAACCGGTTGCGCACCCGAAATTAGCACTCCAAAATACACGGCAGAGCCGAAGTGGACGGCCGAAAATCCACTTGCGTCGACAGGCGCCGCACAAGGGTCGTCCCGAATCGTATCGCGAGCTCCCACCTCTTCCAGTCTCGACGCTCTGCAAAGAGGAGAAAGCACGGCGACACCGGCATCGAGCCCCCTTAAAGACATTCATTTTGAATTTGACCGATACGAGCTACGGGCGGATGCTCGCGACGCTCTCGACGCGAACGCGAAGTGGCTTAAGGAACATCCGTCGGTCCGGGTGGAGATCGAGGGACACTGCGATGAACGCGGCAGTAACGAGTACAATATGGGATTGGGCGCGAAGCGAGCAAAGACGGCCAGGGATTATCTAGTGTCACTAGGAATTTCCGCTCAGCGATTGTCCACGGTCAGTTACGGCGAGGAAATTCCCGCGTGCACGGAACACGCGGAACCCTGCTGGGAGAAAAATCGCCGGGACCGCTTTGTCATTGCCGCTGCGGCACCGACGTCGTAATTCACTCACCGATACCAACTACGGAGGAAAGGCGACAGACTTTTCCAGAGACAAGGCGATAAACTAGTGTGTCCCCCGATTTCGTGAGGCCTAATGGCTCTCTGAGTGACCAATCGATCAATTGAATTTTGACGATTGGCTGGGAAGAGTTAAATAGACCCACAGGTTCGCCGCTCATTCGAGTGATTAAAAGATTTCAAAATAACCCGTGGCTGCTTTTTTGGCGTTGATGTAAACGTCTACCTCATAATTGCCAACCGTCCATTTTCCCGGGTCAAAATTTCCAGCGCTTACCAAGTGATCAGACGAAGTCCAGTCCGATCGAATCGAACTTTGGACTTCCTCTATGCGCAGCGTTCTTCCGTTCTGGCGAAAATACAAAGTAATAGGAAAAGTGACATTGCTTTCGGGTCGGGCATAGTCAAGGTTAATTTCAGTGTAAACGGTTCTAGTTAGCGTCTTTGCAAACCTAGTGTCATATGTCCTATCCGAAGTAAGTGCTAGCTTAGAACGTTCACCTTCGAAAAATCGGACTTTCGTAACACGCGCGTTAAGTGATGAACCCAGGGCAATCGGCTTCTCGGTCATCTTAGGCTCGACCGCCGCGGGGACGGTGGGAGTTTGCAACATAGGGCTGCATCCCAGGGTTGACGGAAGAAAGAGTCCAACGAATAGCAGCTTCCACGATCGTTTCAGGCCGAAGAACATCACTTCATCCTCCTTTTGAACTTGTTGTTCTTGACCCAAGGAGCAATCAGAATGCCAAAATGGAATTTGCTAGAAACGGGGCTGTTCTACAGGGATTGTATCGAAGATAACGTAACTCTGTTTACATAAGTGGCCAGATACAACCAAACTTGAAATGGCGGGTCAACCGGCGGGATGATTTGCTCGACGGCGCCAGCGCTGGTCGTTCGACATGCGATTTATGGAGAATCTCTTTTCGCCCAATCAGTGTCCTGTAAAAAAATGAAGCCTGGATCGGCACCTGCCGTTCGTTGGCCTCGGGCGGCAACTTCAGATATCCTGGCTCAGGAAAAGGTGGTCGCTGGACCGTAGCCATTTCCCGTGCAGGCAGAGCTGCTGCAATTCTTCAGCGATAAATATTCTACGGTTCCGCCGCCCATCAGCCGGTTGGTAATCAAGAAGAACAGAATCAGGGGTCCAGACAATTTGAAAAGCCCTTACCTCGATCCTGTCAAGGTGATCGCCTAAAGTCCGTAGCTGGTGAGACAGCATCTTTGACAATCGTGCAGCTGAAGAAGACTGATTTCGTCGTCTTTTTTGCGCCTGCGCATCGAGACGTGAAATGTCAGCTCGACTGAAACAGAATAGAGGATTGGCCGTGGGTTTGCGGTCGCTTTGTGGCACAGCATCTTTCTCACTGATAGAGTCTCGCAAGATCAATTCGTTCGCTTTTGCCAATGAAATAATCCATACAAGATAGTGCTGGTCATGTTTTTCCAATTCGAAAGTCGCAATCCTCGCAGCTTCCAGGGACTGGCCGATCACACGTAACGATTTCGCATGCGACATAGATCAAACCATGGGTGGCAGGTGTTTTCTTGTCCACAAACGAGCTGTGGATGCGGTTGCGGTCATTATGGAGAGAACTGGCAGAAAGCCCGTGCCACAGGGCAGCATCATCGTCGCCAGATTCACCGGGGTCAACTTCAAGCGCTTATTCATAATGACTAGGGTGGATGGAACGCAACGGCCATACCATCTCCTCTCATTCAGATCTAATCGTGATTGTGCCTGTTGATGATTCGTTCGGGTCAATCCGTTTTACTTCGGTGTGCTAGCCTGAGGTCGCGTTTACCTTAACGTGCCGCTTGAGACCAAATCCGTTAATTCACAAGATTGTACCCTGCGGCACAGTGCTGTCAGATCAAAGAAATCAGACATCGCTGTAGCTTCCAAAAAAGCTATCTGGGATTTTTTCCTTCAAAGGCGCGCAGAGCTGTGCTGCAATTTCTTTAAGCAGTTAAAAGGCCGCGCGGGTTGCCACACTCTAGAGAATCTCGAGACCAGGAAAAGAGTCAGGATGAGTTAGCCCCGGTTTGACGGACACCTTAAAGCCGGGAAACGGACCTCGAAAAATAGTTGTCGAGATGCTTTCGGACCGGGTTTCTGCGGTTTGATTCGGCGTCTCTCTTCTGGCTATGATTCCCCATCGATGGCTCAGACGTTTTTCAAGGTGCTCGCGCCGCAGGAGGCGCTGAAACTTCTTCTGGCAGTGGCGCCGGTCGGCAGAGAGCAGATTCCCTCCATCAACGCGCGCGGGCGTGTCTTGGCGGAAGATCTTCACTCCGCCGTCGACCTGCCGCATTTTCATCGCGCGGCGATGGACGGCTACGCGGTCAGAGCCAAGGATACTTTTGGCGCAAGTCAAAGTTTGCCCGCTTATCTGAAACTTGCCGGTGTTGTGGAAATGGGCAAGGAAGCGGCGCAAGCGTTGGAAACCGGGTCTGCCGTGCGCATTTCCACCGGTGGCATGATGCCGCCGGGAGCCGACGCCGTAGTCATGGTCGAGTACACCGACGAGACCGATGCCGGTTTGGTCGAGATTCATCGCGGCGTGTCGCCGTGGCAAAACGTGATCCAGATCGGCGACGATATAAAAAAAGGCGAAGCGGTTTTTCCGCGCGGACGGCGGCTGCGCGCGCACGATCTCGGCGCGCTGACCGGCGTCGGCATTTCTTCGATCGCTGTTCATAACAAGCCGCGGGTCGCGTTGATTTCGACCGGCGACGAGATCGTCGACGCCGATACCGACCCGCTGCCCGGTCAGGTGCGCAATATCAATCAACACTCTTTGGCGGGCTTGATCGATGAGTGCGGCGGCGAGCTCAAAGATTGGGGCGTCATTCGCGACGACCGCGCCGAGCTGACCCAGGCGATTGGTGCGGCGCTCGATTGGGGCGACGTCGTGCTTTTGTCCGGCGGCAGCTCCATGGGAGCCAAAGACATCGCGCTGGAAACCATTTTGTCCTTCCCCGATTCGGAATTTATTTTTCACGGCATTTCCGTCGCGCCTGGGAAGCCGACAATTTTCGCCAAGGCGTGCGGTAAGCCGATCCTTGGCTTGCCGGGCTATCCGGTGTCGGCGCTGGTGATCTTCGATCTTTTCGGCGCGCCGATGATTCGCCGCTTGGGCGGTGAGAACGTCGAAACGTTGCAACGTTTTTCACGCGCGGTCCGCGCGAACTTGAAAACCAACATCGCGTCGCAAATCGGCCGCGAGGATTACGTGCGCGTCATATTAGAGCGCCAAGGCGATCGCTGGGTGGCGACGCCTTTGCCGAGCAAGTCGGGAGCGATTTTTACTTTGGTTAAAGCCGACGGCATGGTACGCATCGATATGAACCAGGACGGGTTGGAGCAGGGGGAAGAAGTCGAGGTGATTCTCTTTTAGTTTAGCGTTTAGGGTTTAGCGTCTAGAGTTTTCGAACGCCAGACCCTGAACTCCAAACGCTAGACGTTCTTAAGCCATGGCGCGCAAACGTTACCTAAAGAAGACGCCATTGATCGAAGCGCGCGAGATGTTTCTCGCGACAATCGATCCGAGCAAATTGACTGTCGAGGAAATCCCGGTCGACGACGGCCTTGATCGCATCACCGCAGAGCCGGTGTTCGCGAAAATTTCATCGCCGCACTATCACGCCTCGGCCATGGATGGTATTTGCGTGCGCGCCGACGAGACTTTCGGTGTCACGGAATTCGCCGGTAAAGAATTCGCATTAGCCACTTCCGACGCGCCGGGCGCCGCCGCATTCCAATACGTCGATACGGGAAACTCCCTGCCACCGTGGGCCAATGCCGTGATCATGATCGAGAAGGTTCATCAGATCGACAATAGCACCGTAGAGATCTTCGAATCCGTTGCGCCGTGGAATCACGTGCGCCTGGTCGGTGAGGACGTCGTCGCCACGGAGTTGCTTTTGCCGCGCTCGCATCGCTTGCGTCCCTATGATTTGGGCGCGCTGCTGGCAGCCGGGCATACGACGGTGCGGGTAAAGGCGAGACCAAAGGTCGGCATCATTCCGACCGGAGACGAGCTGATTCAACCGGGTGAAGAAACCAAACCCGGCGCGGTGATCGATTTCAATTCCACGGTTCTCGCCGCTTTCGTGCGCGAATGGGGCGGCGCACCAATCAAATATCCGCGCGCGCGCGACGACATGGACGCGCTCATGCAGGCGGTGCGCCGAGCAGCTGAAGAGTGTGATATCGTCACGATCATCGCCGGCTCGTCGGCGGGAGAGCACGATCTGACGGCGGACGTCGTCGCCGAGGCGGGAGAGCTCCTGGCGCACGGTATCGACGTCATGCCGGGAAAGCCCGCTGTATTAGGCAAGACCGGCAACAAGCCTTTGCTCGGCGTGCCCGGCTATCCGGTCTCGGCGATCGTTATCGCGCGGGAAATTTTGCGCCCGGCGTTGGAAAAATTCCTTGGCTCGGCTGCGCCGATGCAACCGACCGTGCGCGCCGTGGTGCCGAAGAAAATCGCCTCGCATCTCGGCTTGGAGGAATTCATCCGTGTGACGGTAGGGCGAGTTGGCGAAAAGCTCGTCGCGGTGCCCTTGGCCCGCGGCGCCGGCGTGATTACCACGATGGTGCATGCCGACGGCTTGATGCGCATTCCCAGTCTCGTGGAAGGGCTCAACGCCGGAGATGAAGCCGACATCGAACTGCTTCGACCGCTCGATGACATCGAGAATACGATTCTCTGCACCGGCAGCCATGACCTGGCGATCGGCGTGCTCGAAGATCAGATCAAGCTGCGTCATCCGGAACTAAAGATCGCCGCGACCAATGTCGGTAGTCTTGGCGGATTGCTGGCGCTCCAGCGGGGCGAGACGCATATGGCCGGAACGCACTTGCTCGACGCCGACACCGGCACGTACAATATTCCCGACATCAAACGAATGATTCCGAAAGTTCCGGTGGTTCTCGTCCACTTGGCGCAGCGCGAACAGGGCATACTCATTGCCCGCGGTAATCCCAAGTCGATTCACAGCCTCCATGATCTCGCCAGAAAGGGTGTGCGCTTCGTGAACCGCCAGCCGGGTTCGGGGACGCGTGTGTTGCTCGATTTTGAGCTTAAGAAGCTTGGCATTGCTGCAGCGTCGATCAGCGGCTACGAGCGCGAAGAGTTTACCCACATGGCGGTGGGAGTTGCCATCGCCAGCGGTCTGGCAGACGCCGGCCTCGGCGTGCGCGCCGCAGCCCAGGCGCTGGCGCTCGATTTCATCCCGGTGGCGAGCGAAGAGTATGATTTGCTGATCGCTCGCTCGTTTTTCGAATCCGCGCGCGGCGATCAACTGCTCAAGATCATCGGTGCTGAGGGATTTAAGCGCGCCGTCGCCGCGCTTGGCGGGTACGATACCCAAAGGGCCGGCGCCGCTCTCTACCGGCAGTAAACGCACCACTCCACTCCTTCTGTTTGGGGCAAGCGCAAGATCCGTTCGTAAAACCATCCGAAGATCGAGCTTCACAGGAGCCAAGTCCGGTCTTTATGGCCGGCGCTCGAAGGCGTCGTGGTCTGTCCATTTCTGTACCGCATTTCCTTTGCCGACGTCTACATATTCCTAGCAAAAACAAGCGGTTGTTTCTGCGCGATCAGTGGCACCGGCATTGCTCGGAAAACCCAAGAGAGTTGTCAATGGAAAATCAGTTGGAAAGCCTCCGGTTGCTTACCCTCCCTGAAGCCGCGGATTTACTCCAGGTCTCCATACGCACCCTGCATCGAATGATCCGTAAGAATGACTTGCCGGCGTTCAAAGTCGGCGGCCAGTGGCGCCTGCGCGAAAGCCAACTCACCCAGTGGATTCAGTGCCGCGAGGATTTATCTGCTGTCACAGGTAAACCCAGTACCGGCGTGAGATGATTAGCTGATCCTGGAAGGGCGGCATCGCCGCGCTCCCTGCTAGCTGCTCATGCGAAGTTTTTCTCAACGTCTGCGTCGACGACACCAAATGTCATGACGGTAATAAGAAAGAGCATACCTTTGGGCGCACATGTCAGCGCGTCAGCGAGCGTGCTCCTATCCGCGGATTCACCTTGTGGTTTAAAGAATCCGATGACTTCATTCACCCGTTCGTCAACGGTCGACGACCCGCCATTGACCGACGGATACCTTTGAGTCGACAGGATGATGAACGGTAAGCAGCGCTTAGGTATTTGCAAGTTTGATCAGATCTTACTTCAAGCCACGGGCACTTTTCTGCGCCGGCTCCGCCACCGGCTGCTGGTGATCATCCTGATCGCAGTCCTGCCGATTCTCGGCTTGATTTTTTATCAAACAAAGATCGGGCGCGACATTCAAATCGCCGAAGCCCAGGAAAACGCCTGGGAAATCGTAGAAAATGTCGCGATCCGCGAATCCCGCTTCATTGACGCGGCGCGGCAGCTGCTAACGCTCCTGGCCGAAACGCCGGAAGTGGCGGGCGGCGACCAGGCGGCATGCGGCGATTTCCTCGGGCGATTTGCCGACCATAACAAAGTCTACGTAGACATCGGGGTTGCCGACAGCAACGGCGAGGTCAGATGTCGGGCTCGAGATTCTGAAGGTGCCAATAATGTGGCCGGCACCAGTCTCTTTCAGCGCGCGATCGCGGCAAAGACTTTTGCCATCGGCGACTACCAGGCGCAAAGCAACGCGCAGCGAAAAAGCGTAAATTTCGCATACCCAATACTGACGGATCAGGGCAGGATTAGCTCGGTGATCTTCGCCGCGCTGGATGTCAATTGGCTCGGTCAGCTCGCCTCGGAGAGCAATTTGCCTGAAGGGGTCGCGTTATCCGTCGTCGACAGCAAAGGAACTCTCTTGGCGCGATTTCCCGAATCCGAAAAATGGATCGGCAAGCATATTCCCGACGCGTCTCTGTTCGAGATGCTGCAGTTGCGCAGCCAGGCCACCAAAGAGCTTGTCGGCTTGGATGGCGTGGACCGGCTTTACGCCCTCAAACCTCTTTCCTTGCACGCCGGCGCTGGACAAATTTACGTCATGGTCGGTATTCCCAAGGAGGTCGCGTTCCGCCAGGTTAATCGATCCTTGGCGCGCAACTTAATCTGGCTGGCGCTCGTCTCCATGTCGGCAACGGGGATGGCTTGGCTGGTCGGCAGCAAGTTTGTCGTCGGCTACGTGAAAATCCGCGCCGAGGCGGAAGAGGCGCGACTTCAATTGGCGGCGATCGTAGAATCCTCCGAGGACGCGATTATCGGCATGAGCTTGGACGGTACCGTGACCAGTTGGAATGAAGGCGCCGAATCGATGTATGGATTTGTGGCGCAAGAAATGATCGATCAATCGGTTTATCGTTTGATCCCCGAAACGCATCACAGCGAGGTCGCGGAGCTCCTGGAAATTGTCAAACACGGCCGGGGCATCAACCGTTACGAGAGCAGCCGCCTGCGTAAGGATGGCCAACTGTTCGACGTGTCCGCTTCCCTTTCGCCGATCCGCGACTTGCAAGGAAACGTCGTCGGCGCAGCGACGATTACTCGCGACGTGACCTTACTGCGCAAGGCGGGAGATCAGCTTCTTGCATACGCGGGTCAACTGGAGACGCTCAATCTGGTATCGCAGGAAATCGCCGGCACGCTTTCCGTCGGTGAAGTGATCGAGCGCGGCTTGAGCCACTTGGTGTCGGTGAGCGGATTTGATTTTGCATTTGCGCGTTTGTCGCAGGAAGTCGGCGGGCGGGAATTTTACGGTGTCAGCGCTGCGCCGCATTCTCTATCAGAACTCGAGGGTATTTGGGCGCAGCTCGGTCCCGAATTCGAGGCGTGTGTTTGGCAATGTCGCAACCCCTGGTTCGTCGAGGACGTCGGCGCCGCGGCGGAACTCACGCTGGCTGCCGAGAACAATCCCGTCAAGGCCTTCGCCGTGTTGCCGCTTGCGCAAGGCGGGTCGCTGCGAATCGCGATGGCTTTGATGAGCACGCGGGTGCACCCGTTTGGCGCCGATGAAAAACAATTTCTTCAAGCGCTGGCGCGCGAGATTGCTTTGGCTTTGGAGAACGCCAAGCTTTACGGTGCCACGGTGGAAGCGAACCAGGAACTGCACCGGGAAATCGAGGAACGTAAGCGCGCGGAGCGCACCTTGGCTGATTTCACCGCGATGGTAGCTCACGACCTGCGCTCGCCGTTATCGAATGTGGTCTCGATCACCGATTCGATCCGCGCTGGATTATTCGGCCCGGTGAACGAGCTGCAGCAGAAATGGCTGTGCAAGATGCAGGAAAACTGCCGGAGCTTGATTACCCACGTCAGCGATTTTCTCGATATCTCGAAGATCGAGGCCGGCCGGCTCCAGCTCATCCGCGAGCCAGCAGACATCGCATCGCTCCTGCGGGACAGCTTGCTGGAGTATTCATTCGAAGCCGACAAGAGAAAAATCGCGCTCAGAACCGAAATCAATGACGGCTTACCGCAATTATTGCTCGACAGCCGCCGTGTCAATCAGGTCGTGGACAATCTTCTGAGCAACGCGTTGAAATTTACCGCGGCGGGCGGCGAGATCAAAGTCGCGGCGCAGGCTTGGGGCGATGGGGAAATTATTTTATCGGTTATGGATTCTGGAATCGGTATTCCGCCGGATGCGTTGGAGCTCATTTTTGAAAAGTATCGCCAGTTGGATGGCGGTGGATCCGCGACTCGGAGGGACACCGGGCTCGGATTGGCGATCTGCAAAAAAATCGTCGAAGCACACGGTGGCCGGATCTGGGTGGAAAGCGAAGTGGGTCGAGGCAGCGCGTTCTATGTTTCACTGCCGCTGCAAACCGACGACCGGAGCTCTGCTACACCGGCATGAGCCCGTGTTTTTTTCTCGGCCGCACTTCTTTCTTGTAGCGCAATACTTCCAGAGATTGAATGAGCCGCTGACGGGTTTCACGCGGCCGCAGCGCCGCCTGGGCGAACTGCTTGGACAGGGCTTCAAACGGACCGTTGAAACGTTCCTGATATTCCGCGATCTTTTCAGCGCGGGTTTTCGCCGGATCCGGTGACTGCTCGATTTCACGACGGTAAAGCACATTCACTGCGCCGCCCCCGCCCATGACGGCGAGCTCGACTCCCGGCCAAACGAAAAGCCGATCGGCGCCCATTTCCCGGGTGCACAGCGCCTGCTTGGCGCCGCCATAACCTTTTCTGAGCACGACGGTGATCTTGGGTACGGTCGCTTCCGCGTAGGCATAGAGCATCTTGGCGCCGTGGCGAATGATGCCTTTTTCTTCTTGCTGCTTGCCGGGAAAAAAACCGGGGACATCCATCAGCGTGAGAATCGGAATATTAAACGCGTCGCAAAACCGGATAAATCGCGCTGCCTTGTCCGCCGCGTCGACGTCCAAGCTGCCGGCCAGAAACATCGGCTGATTGGCGACGAAGCCGACGGAATATCCATCGAGCCGTCCGAAGCCGATCACCAGATTGCGGGCAAACTTCGCCTTCAATTCGAAAAAATCGCCGTCGTCAACCAGCGCTTTGATGACTTGAAGCATATTATAGGCGCGCTTGGTGTCTTCAGGGACGATCTTCTCCAAGCTATCCACGGAGCGTGCCGGGTCGTCATGAGTTTCACTGCGTGGTGGCAAAACTTCGAAGCTCGATGGCAGGAATCCGATAAGTTTTCTCATCGTCGCCAGGCATTCGTCATCGTTCTTGGCCACCAGGTCGGTTACGCCGGAAACTTCGGAGTGAATCTTGGCGCCACCCAGCTCTTCCATTGTCACGGTTTCACCGAGCACTTCCTTGATCACCGCCGGGCCGGTGATAAACATTTGGCTCGTGTTCTGCACCTGAATGACAAAATCGGTAAGCGCTGGCGAATAAGAGCCGACGCCGATGCAAGGCCCCATGATCGCCGAGATCTGCGGGATGCAGCCTGAAGCGATGCTATTCTCGAAAAAGATCTTGCCGATGGCCGAGGTGACGGACAAGCCCTCTTGGATGCGCGCGCCCGCCGAGTCGTTGAGACCGATGACCGGTACTCCCAACTTGCGCGCGGTTTGAATCACGTAGGCGATTTTCTCCGCGTGGGCGCTGCCGACGCTGCCGGCGAGCACGGCGCGATCCTGGGAGTAAACGTAAACCGGGCGGCCATCGATTTTGCCAAAGCCGGTGACGACGCCGTCGGAAGGCAGTCGCTTTTCCGCCATGCCGAAATCCGTGCACTGGGTTTCGGCCAACATGAACTCTTCGACGAACGAACCGGGATCGAGAAGCTTATCGACTCGTTCGCGCGCGGTTAGTTTGCCCTCGGCGTGTTGCTTGGCGCTGGTTTTAGGGTCGGCGTCGAGGGCAAGATTCTCCAGCGCCGCCAGTTTTTTTTCGAGCTCTTCTCTGGTTTGCGCCATACGCTTGCTCCCTTATCCGCCGACGATACCCATGCCTTGGAGCACCGAGAGCATGACCGCCGCGGCAATGACCGAACCGATTTGGCCGCCGGCGTTGGCGCTCATGGCGTGCATCAACAGATAACTCTTTTTGTTGTATTTTTGTCCTTCCACTTGGACGACGCGCGCCGACATGGGAAATGCCGATATGCCGGCCGCGCCGATCAGCGGATTAATTTTGCCGGCGGTGAGCAGGCACATCGCTTTGCCGAAAAGAACGCCCACTGCAGTGTCGAGGCTTATCGCGATGAACCCAAGAGCTAGAACGAGCAGGGTCTGAGTCTGCAAAAACCGGTCCGCTTCCATGGTGGCGCCGATACACAGTCCGAGCAGGAGAGTTACAATATTGGTGATTTCATTTTCCGAAGCGCTTTTTAAACGGTCAACGCAACCGCTTTCGCGCATCAAGTTGCCGAGCATGACGGTGCCGATCAAGGGCGCGCCCTTGGGAGCGAGGATCGAGGCGAAGATCGTCACCACGATGGGAAAAACAATTTTGGTGGTTTTCGAGATCGCCTGTGATTTTGCCGCGCCCATGACGATCCGCCGTTCTTTTTCGGTGGTGAGGGCGCGCATGATCGGCGGTTGAATCAGTGGAACCAGCGACATGTAAGAGTAAGCTGCCACCGAAACGGCGCCGAGCATGTGGGGAGCGAACTTCGAGCTGACATAGATCGCCGTCGGTCCGTCGCAGGCGCCGATCACCGCGACCGCTACGGCGTCGAGCTTCTCCATTCCCAACGCGAGGGCGAGAAGCAGCGTGAGGAAGATGCCGAACTGTCCTGCGGCGCCGAGCAGAATGATCTTGGGATTTTGCAACAAGGGTTGGAAATCGGTCATCGCGCCGATGCCGATAAAAATGAGCAACGGAAATACTTCGGTGAGCACGCCGGCGTCATAAAAAAAACGGAGAAACCCTTCTTTGCCCATCATGTCCGCTAACGGAATGTTAACCAAAATGGCGCCAAACCCTATCGGCACGAGGAGAAGAGGCTCATAACCTTTTCCGATACCGAGGTAGAGAAGCAAGCAAGCGATGATGATCATGATCACATGACCCAAACCCAGATTGGCAACGCCAAGAAAGAGTGCTTGTAGGCCGGAGACGAGCGTGGATTCCATCAGTGGCGATTACCCCTTCTTTGCCGTCGGATCGTCGGCTTGATAGGGAAAAATTTTCTTGATGATCAAGATGAGCAAGCTCAGGATCCACAGCACAAACATGGTGCCGACCATGCCGATCAACGCCAATGTCCAGCCAAATGTCCAATTATCCATCGCCACTCCTCGGTAAAAAGTGAAATTGCCCCGGCTGGATTAATCTATGATGGCCAGCGCCTGTTCCGCTTCAACCGACTGGCCGGGCGAAACTTTCACTTCTTTCAACGTTCCGCTAACCGGCGCAACGATGGGGATTTCCATTTTCATCGCTTCCATGACGAGGATGACTTCGTCCTCGTCGACGTGCGCGCCGACATTTTTTTCGATTTTCAAAATCTTACCCACCATGGGTGCTTCGACCGTTGTAGCCAAGGCGCATCTCCTTTGTGCAGATGTGGTCGGGTCAAAGTTCCGGCGCCGCGCCGAAAACTCGGGGCCAGTGTTAAGCAGCCATTTAGTAGAGTTTCGCTTGTGTTGTCAATGACATTGAGGCGAATTTACAATCCAAATCGGCACCGGAAAATGCCCTGGCGACGGCTTGCTGAGAGGGCGTTCGACCTTGCTTTCGCAGAGCGTATACGATATGAAAATTTCTAGCTCTTTTCGGAGGAAAATATGTCTAAAGCAGCGACGAAACTCGATGAAGCGATGGATAACATTCCATACTATGACAAGTGGCAACTTGGTGAAGGCATTCCCATCATCAAGACTTTTTTTGTTCAAGATCTAAAGAAGGTTGAGCTTAAACCTTGGGCGAGAACTGGGGGGAGCGGGGCGTTTATAAATATGGAAGGCGCGGAAGGCGCTACAGGCGCTTACGTGAGCGAAATTCCCGCCGGTAAAAAGCTCAATTTCGCGCGACACCTCTACGAAGATTTGCACTTTGTGCTCAAGGGACGCGGCGGGACGACGATTTGGAACGATAAAGGCGCGAAGCAGACTTTTGAATGGCAGGAAGGTAGCCTTTTCGCGTTACCGCTGAACTGTTCGTATCAGCATTTCAACGGTTCGGGCAGCGAACCGGCGCGATTCTTTTCGGTCAACAGCATGCCGATCGTTTTTAACTTGTTTCACGATGCCGATTTTGTTTTCAACACGCCGCGCGATTTCACTGATCGCTTCGACGGCGACCCGGAATACTTCAGCGGCAAAGGCAAAGCCTATCCGGGCCGGGTTTGGGATACGAATTTCATCGCCGACGCGCGCAACTTTGCGCTGGAAGATTGGCTAGAGCGCGGCGGCGGGGGGAAGAACGTGATGTTGGAGATGGCCAATGGCTCGATGGCCGCTCATATATCGGAATTTCCCGTCGGCACTTATAAGAAAGCGCATCGTCATGGTCCCGGTTTCAACGTTATCATAATCAAAGGCAAAGGCTTCTCGATGTTTTGGCGACAGGGAGAGGAACCCAAACGATATGACTGGCAGGACGGCAGCGTTTTCACTCCACCGGCGATGATGTGGCACCAGCACTTTAATACCGGGGCCACAGGGGCGCGCTATTTGCCGCCGCGTTTGGGCGGGATCAAATACAGTTTGGGCGAAGGCTTTGGAGATATCACTAAAGTAGACAAAGATGTTAAGGCGGGTGGCAATCAGATCGAGTATTTCGATGAGGATCCAAAGATCCGCAAGATGTTCGAAGAAGAGCTCGCCAAGTCCGGCACGTCGTCCCGGATGAATCCGGATTTCTATAAAAGACCGGCTTAAAGCGATTAGATTCTCTGTTATGGAAAGCCCCGCTCGGTGATGCCGCGTGGGGCTTTTTTTTGACTTTTGTAAAATTATTGAGAGTTTTCTTGACCCTGTGCTAGATTCAACCAATGCCGGTAACGCGACTGATTTCCATACCCGCCCTGGTGATCGATTTAATGATGCTGGCTCAAGTTATGGCGGCGGGAGCGGGATATCTTATCCGTGCCGCTGACGAAAGATCAGCCCGAGATGTAGTTCCTGGATCGGCCGATTCGAAAGCTAAGAGCGGGGAGCTAAAGATAACCAGCGAGAAAACGGCCGCGGTTCCTCCGGCAACGCAGGAGCCCGCCACCGATAAACGGGCAGCGGGTTCCGAGGTGTCGGAATCGCGCGCGCCAAGAAAACCGAACGCGTCAACCGGCCAGTCGCAAGAGCAAAAGATCTTGGCCGAAAAGTCGCTTCTACAAATGCTAGAGGGCCGTGAAACAGAACTCACGGTGACCGTAGCGATTGCCTTGGTGTTTTTTTTCATCGGCTGGATCTGCGGCGGCAATTACTATCTGCGCCGCGATCGGCGCCGGCGGGCGAAGCTTCAATTCTAATTTTCCCGCTTTATCTTCGCTGTATGGAAATCATCGTCGGGATAATGTCTTATGTGCTCGGCTCGATCCCGACCGGATTCATTATCGGAAAACTCTCGGGATTCGACGTCAGAAAAGCGGGGAGTGGAAACATCGGCGCGACCAACGTCGCGCGCGTGCTGGGCAAGGGACGCGGCTTGCTGACATTGTTGGCGGACGCCGCCAAGGGGTTTATCCCAGTTTTTGTCGCGCAGAAAATAGGATTGAGTGATACCTCAGTGGCTTTGATCGCCGCCGCAGCCTTTCTCGGCCATCTCTATCCGATTTTTCTAAAGTTCCAAGGGGGCAAAGGCGTTGCCACCGCATTCGGGGCTCTGCTCGGCGTGGCTCCGTTGGCCGTTTTGGTTTTGACTGTGGTATTTGGCGTGGTAGTTTTGACTAGCCGGATCGTTTCACTCAGTTCGATGGCCGCCGCGCTGGCGGCGCCGCTTTCGCTCTGGAGTTTTTCCTATTCGCCTCCGTTAGTGGGGATGGCTGTTTTCCTTGCGGCGATGATTATTCTCCGGCATCGAGCAAACATTCAGCGCCTGTTTTCCGGCACAGAGCCGCGATTTGGCGCCCGTTAGTTCTCGATAATTACTTCAACCCGGCGGTTTTGCTGGCGCCCACTCTCAGTGTCATTGGAAGCGACCGGCGCGCGGGTGCCCAGTCCTTGGGAGGAAACGTTCCTGCCATTCACGCCATCACGCTCCAACGCGTCGGCCACTGTGTTTGCGCGCCTTTCCGAAAGCCGCTGATTGTACGCCTCTTGAGCCGCGCTTTCTCGGCTTGCATGGCCCTCGATCGTGACCCGCCGATTGGGCGCGTCGCGCTTGATGATATCGGCGATCTGATTGACCTTGCTGCGGCCATCGCGCGTTAAATCAGCGCTGTCGAACTCGAAGTTTACGTTAGGCAAATTGACCGCAACGCCGCGGTTGGTCTCTCGTGCTTCGATATTTCTTTTTTTAAGTTCTTCGATCAGAGCCTGGTTCTTGTCAATATCGGCGCGCTGCTGATCGATCGACCTCTGCTGTTCTTTCTGCTTATTTTCCTGGCCTTGGAGCTGATCTCCGACGAGCGCGCCCGTGCCCAAACCCAAGGCGCCGCCGATCGCTGCTCCGGCTCCCGGATGACCGACGGCCGCGCCAATGATGCCGCCCGCAGCAGCACCGCCCAGAGCGCCGATACCGGCGCCCTTTTCACGGGTCGAGAAATCACCGCCGGCACAGCCAGCGATGACCACGACAAGTAATAGGGCTCCCGCTGACGACTGATTCCGCCATTTCATGGCACTTCCTTCCTCGACCGGTAGATCTCCAATTATTTGCTCCAATTACGGCTCAATTCGAAATCGCGCGGCGAACATATCTAGTCTAGGAACTTAATATTCCCCCTGGCGACGCAAATTCTCAATCTCTTTGCGTTGGCGCTCAATTTCGGCTTGATTGCTATCCATTTGACGCTGCTGATCCGATTGCCGATTTTGTTGTCCCTGGAGCTGGTCGCCGACTAGAGCGCCCGATCCGAGCCCCAGCGCGCCGCCGATGGCAGCGCCTGCCCCAGGATGTCCCACCGCCGCGCCGACGATGCCGCCGACCGCAGCGCCACCGAGGGCGCCGATCCCCGCGCCTTTCTCGCGCGTGCTCAGATCGCCGCCAGCACAGCCAATCATTGTTCCGACCAACAAAATCCCAAGCAGAGTAACCACTGTATGTTTCATTGGAACCTCCTGAAGGCATCGCGGATGGAAGTATTGCGACGCACTCATAGTAGCAAAAGCGTTCTAACCCGGCAAGATACAATTAAATGCATCAACCACGATTGACCTGTTACTCTGGGAAGCTTGGACGCGTAGCCAAGTTGAATGTTAATGCGCTGCGGCACTGTTGACATCATGGACCTTATAAGTCTAAAGTTTTCATGAAGGGGATTGTCGTGGAAAATCTGACTGAAGAACGAATTCTCGAGGCGCTGAGCAAAGTTCAGGATCCCGAGCTGCATCGCGATATCGTTAGTCTTGGCATGGTAAAAAACCTGGCGGTGGCAAACGGCGACGTCAGGTTCACCGTGGAGCTCACAACGCCGGCTTGTCCGTTGCGCGAAACCATCGATGCTGATTGTAAGAAGGCTTTAAGCCAAATCGCCGGAGTCGACTCCGTGCAGATTAATTTTGGTGCCCAAGTGCGCGGCAGCAAAGCCGGTGCAGGACAAACCGATCTACTGCCGACGGTGAAGAATGTCGTGCTGGTGGCGGCAGGTAAAGGCGGAGTCGGAAAATCAACGGTCGCGGCCAACTTGGCGGTGGCGCTAAAAATGCACGGTGCCGCAACCGGGTTGCTCGATGCCGATATTTATGGTCCGTCGGTGCCCATCATTATGGGAGTTAAAGGCGAGCCGAAGCAGATTGACGTCAACGGCACTCGCAAAATCGAACCGACGGTAGCGCACGGCTTGCCGGTGATGTCGATCGGCTTTTTCCTCGACCCGGATCAGGCGGTCATCTGGCGCGGTCCGATGCTCGGTAAGGCGCTGCATCAACTGATGGCCGACGTCCACTGGGGAGATTTGGATTACCTGGTTGTCGACATGCCGCCGGGCACCGGCGATGTGCAAATCACTTTCTCGCAGCAGCTCAAAGTGAGCGGGGCGCTCCTGGTCGCGACTCCTCAGGCGGTAGCGCTTGCCGACGTGGTGCGCGCCAAGTCGATGTTCGACAAGGTGATGATCCCGATCGTTGGTCTCATCGAAAACATGAGTTACTTCGTTTGTGATGGTTGCGGCAAGAAACACGAGATTTTTTCCCGCGGCGGCGCGCAGCGCGCGGCGGAACGGTTTAAGATTCCATATCTCGGAGAAGTTCCCATCACACCCTCGCTGCGCGAAGGCGCTGACAAAGGCGTGCCTAGTCTTATTCAGGATCCAAAGAGCGAAGTGAGCCAATGCTTTTTAGCGATCGCGGCGAAATTGGCCGGCCAATTGTCGATCGCCTCGGAACAGGCAAAGAAAGCTCAAGGACTCAAGATTGTATCGAGCTAGACAACTTCTAAGAATCGGTTGGTTTCGATCCTAAGGAGCAACTGACATGGTGACAAAAGAACAAGTCTACGAAGCGCTGCAAGAGTGTTACGATCCGGAAATTCCGGTCAACATCGTCGATCTCGGTTTGATTTACGACGTCGAGATCAACGACGACAAAATTGCGGTGAAGATGACGTTGACGGCGCCGGGCTGCGGAATGGGCACGATGATCGCGGCAGATGCGAAACAAAGAATCATGGCGCTGGAAGGCGTCGGCGACGCCACGGTCGATCTGGTTTGGGATCCGCCCTGGAATCCGAGCATGATCCGCGAAGAAGCGAAACAGCGGCTCGGCATCGTTTAGTCAGCTATCCGATCCGTCGAAACATTCACGGAGTGATCAAGATCTTTCTCCAGCGGATCATCGTTGATCCCGGTGTTCGCTAATGAGCGATAAACCCAGGCTCCGTCCGGTTGAAGCGTTCCCCGTTCAGCAAAACGACAAGACATCGGTTTACTTAAAAGATCCTTTGAATTTCGCTACGCCGCTGGGAATCTCGCCGGCGGGATATTTCGTCCTGGCACATTTCGACGGCCAACATTCCTTCACGGATATTCAAGAAGCCTATAGCAAACAGTTCGGCTCTTTGTTGATGAGCGACGACTTAAAAGGCTTTGTCGACATGCTCGATCGACATTACTATCTCGATAGCGAACGATTCCACGCTCACCGCGAAACGGTAGTCCAGGAATTTCGCCGCCAAACGACGCGGGCGCCGGCACATGTCGGCGGCGTTTACAAAGCCGATCCTGGAGAATTACAAACTCAACTCGCCGGATTTTTTAGCGCGCCGAACGGTCCGGGGTTGCCCAATGGCCAAGTTGCGGCGGCGTCGACGCCCCGGGCGATCGTCGCGCCGCATATTGACTTTCATCGTGGCGGGCCCGCGTACGCGTGGGCTTACAAACCGTTGGCTGAAAGCGACGGTGCGGATCTCTACATCTTGCTCGGCACTTCGCATTACAGCGGGCAGACACCGTACATTCTTACGCTGAAGGATTTCGAGACGCCGCTCGGCGTGGTCGAGACCGATCGCGACTTCGTCCAGTGCTTGCAGGCCAAGTGCGCCGAGGATTGTTTTACCGATGAGTATCTGCACCGCGGCGAGCATTCGCTCGAGTTTCAGGTTGTTTTTCTGAAATTTATCGCGCAACAGCGTGCGGCTTTAACCGGCCGGCCGGAGAAGCCGTTTAAGATCGTGCCGATTTTAGTTTCGTCGTTTCATGCCGCGGTGCTTCAACAAACGCTTCCCGAAAAAGATTCGGCCGTGGGAACCTTTTTGCTCGCGCTGCGCGCTTTGGCGGAATTGGAAAGCAGGCAGGTTTGTTTCGTCGCCGGAGTAGATCTCGCACACGTGGGCAGACAATTCG
>DASWCL010000167.1:0-20862 GCA_036390135.1 Binatia bacterium | reverse complement strand
GGTGAGAATCAGCAAACAAGACCAAACAGCCTGGAGAATGATCGCACTGGTCGGCGTGTCGAATTTTGGATGAACGTAAGTCAGCCGCTTAAAAAACACGCCGTCGCGGGCCATCGCGTAATAGATCCGCGGTCCGAGCATCGTCACAACATTGAGCGCACCGAGAATCGACACGGTGATGAGAGCCGTAATCCATGCCGAAGTCGGATAACCGAACAACGCGGTCGTCGCCACTTCGGAAATTCGTGCCGTGCCTTTCATCCCTTCCACCGGTACCCCGTAGATGTAAACCACGTTGATCGCCAGGTAGAGCACGATCACGATCAGGTTTCCCATCAGCAATGCTTTGGGTAAGGTTCGCTCCGGGTCCTTAACTTCACCGGCGATATAGATGACCGCATTCCAACCCGAGTAGGCGAAAATCGCCGGGATGAAAGCCGAGGCGAAGACGCTCGATTTGGCGATTTTGTCCCACTCGAACAAAGGAGTGAAGTGCGCGGTATCGCCCTTGCCGATCAATACGCCCAGCAGAATGATGCCTACGAGCGAGCCGATCTTGATCACCGTCAAGATGTTTTGGGTTACGGTTCCTTGACGCACGCCGATGCAATGCAACGCGGAAATCACCAACACGACGAAGATGCAGAAGAGCGTACCGACGGTAACGTTGATCGAGACCAGGGGTATCGCCGCGGAAAAGAGGACATCCTTGCTTCCGAGCACGGGAAAGAAGAACGACATGTACTCGTTGAAGATCACGGCGAGGAAAGCGATGGCTCCCGAAAACGTCACGAGGAACGACGACCAGCCGGAAAGAAACCCCATCAACTTGCCGTAAGCTTCCCGAATATAATTATAGTCGCCGCCGGCGTACGGTAGACTCGCCGAAAGCTCGGCACAGCTTAACGCGCCCGTCAGAGCCAGCACCCCGCCGAAGATCCAAACCAGAAGCACGCCCCCGGGCGATAGAACTTGCGCGGCGATGGCCCCCGTAGAAATGAATATTCCAGTGCCGATCATGTCGCCGGAGATCAACATCACGGCGTCGAATAAACCGATTTGTCGTTTGAGTTCTGTCTGCGCCATAGCGCCTACAAATACAGGGAAATGTGGAGGCAAGCAACGTATTTGCCAGCGCGGAAACAACTTTGCCGGCGCAATTGGAACGGTCAAAAATTGTGATAGGTTCTAACGAGCCTTACTGAAATAGGCTTCAAGAGGAATCGTCTGATGATCCGTATTCTTATCCTCGCCCTGATATTATTTCCTTCGACTCTGTCGGCCCAAGATGCCGTCAAACGCGATGAACGTGAGATGCACGGCCTGCACAACGATCCGAAGGCCTATATCGGGTCCCTCGACGATCCCAAGCGCGACGCCTATCAGAAACCGCACGAAGTCTTGACTGCGTTGAATCTTAAACCGGGCGAAGTGATCGCCGACATCGGCGCCGGCTCCGGTTACTTCACGTTCCGTCTTGCGCACCAGGTCGGTGCTAAAGGAAAAATCTACGCCGTCGATGTCAGCCCCGATATGATCCTCCACGTCAACCGGCGCATCCGCGAGGAGAAAACCACGAATGTCGTTTCGATTCTCGCCGACGCTGACGACCCCTTGCTGCCCGACCGATCGGTGAATCGCTTCTTTATCTGTGAGGTCTGGCACCATGTCGAGAATCAGACGAAGTATCTTTCGTTGATGAAAAAGATGCTCAAGCCCGCCGGCGAAGTCGTCATGATCGACTTTCACAAAAAGGAGCTTCCATTCGGTCCGCCGCTGCAAATGAAAATCGCCCGCGAAGATTTGATCAAACAGCTGGAGAGCAACGGCTTTCGACTCGCCAATGAACACACATTTTTGCCGTACCAGTATTTCTTGGTGTTCGCGCCGAAGTAGGGACTAGAGCTTTCAAGAACGTGTAGGGTTGAGTCGCCACGCGACGATACCCATCGAATTTGACTCGCGTTAGCTAACGATGGGTGTCGCTTCGCTCCACCCATCCTACGAAGCTGGCAACGCACTTCGATCTTGCGTCCATCGCCCGCACCATCGTATAGAATCACTACCAGCACTCGGAGGTCGTTCCATGAAGATCATGATCGTCGGTAGCGGCGGCTACATCGGCCGCCACGTCGTAACGCACTTAGCGGCCGAAGGTGCGGAAATCGTCGCATTCGACCTAGTGCCCGCGCCCGCGCAATGGTGCGTGCCCGGCGTGCCGTTCATCCAAGGCAACATGACGAATTTGGAAGAAGTCATGTCGGCAATCGTCGATCACGGAATCGAGCGGATCGTCGCCCTCGGCTATTTCATGACGCCGCTGCTCGCGCCCGAATGCCGCGATCTTCTCAACGCCGCGCGCGTGAACATCATCGGCGTAACGAATCTCTTCGAGGCCGCGCGGCTGGCGCATCTCGAGCGCGTCGTCTTCGCCAGCACGGTTGGAATCTTTGGCTACCAGGACGGCTACGGTGATGAATCGATCAATGAAAACACCGAACCGCGCGCGCCCAAAAACCTGTACGGTCTCATGAAGCTCCTCAACAATGGTATGGCCGAGCGTTACAGCAAAACCTTTGGCATTCAGATCGTCAAGGTTCACTCAGCGGCGGTCATCGGTCCCGGCAACACCGCTTTCTCGCGCCGAATGATTCAAGATCCTGCGCTCGGCAAACCCGGCTTCGCCAACTGGCCGTCATCCGGACCGCGCAACATCGTCGGCGTCGCCGACATCGCGCAACTCTACACCAAGATCGCGCTCGCTGATGAAGTCAAATATGACACGTACATGGGCACCGGGCCGTCGCCCACGGGCAGAGAGATTGCGGGCATCGTGAAAAAACATCTCCCAAACGCGGAAATTGCCTTTGATGAAAACGCGCGCGTCCCTGCTTGGAACTTTGACAACTCTCGCGCTGTGAAAGAATTCGATTGGGAGATTCAGTCAGTGGAACAAATGGTGCTCGATGAGATTAATGGAACGAGGCAGGCGGCGGGGCTGCCATCTGTGACAGCGTGAGAACTGTAGTCCGCACTATTGATCGTAGCGGTTAGCCAACTCTTAGCCACCGTACCAAAGCCATGGAAAAGGCGAATAACGCACCTCCCCAAAAAGTTGCGAGCACAGTAGGTTGATGGCCGCGGCTTCTGCGCCAGTCACCGAATAGTTTCATCACCATGCCGGTTGCCAGTGGCGATAACAGTAAACTTATGCCCGGAACAAGTTGGCCCAGGAACGATTCGTTGAGGGAACGTGTTCGATAAGATTAACCCGATAAACCCACCGAACAGCGGTATGGCGATGAACGCAAGCACCGTGCTCAAGGTCGCGCGACGGTGAAAACATTCGGCTATCCATTCAAATCCGATTTCGATCAATAGTTGGGAGATGAACTCAAGGACGACCTCGACAACTAGCTCCAACATAGCGTCCAGCATGTTTCCTTCCCGTTGCCGAGGGCGCGTGAGATCGCAATTCACGCGATTGCAGTAACTATTTTGCATGTCGTATATCGATCCAGGAGGCAGCTCGTCAACCGTGTCTTACCGATAGCGCTCGGGAATGATCCGTGATAGGCAGTCGATGGTTTATGACTACCAGGATGGATTGGCAAGACCCCGTTGACTTCGAGGCCGGTAACCACGGCAACAAACCATTTTCGATTCGAGTGCCGGCGCTTGTCGTAACCCGCGGCCAAAATGATCGGCTCAATTTTTTGACGGCCATGTGGTTCACGCCGACGGGCGCCGAGCCGTCGCGCATGGTGGTGGCGATTCAGAAAAAAACTTTGACTTATGATTACATGCTCGAACGTGGCGAGTTTGTCATGAGCGCGCCGACCGACAAAATGATGGACATCGTTGTTTTCGGCGGCTACGTTTCGGGCCGCGATGTTGACAAGTGGCAAGCCGCCGGGCTCACCGCGGTCAAACCGTCGAAAATCTCCGTGCCGCTCATCGGCGAGGCCATCGGCAACGTGGAATATAAGGTGGTGCGGCAAATTCCCTTCGACGACGACATGGATCTCTTTGTCGGTGAGGTTTTGGCCACGCATATCCGCAAAGGCGCGATGGCAGACGAACTCTATCGCGCCGACTCGAATCCGTTGCTTTACATGGGGACAAAATATGAGAATGGAAAATCTGCCGGCAAGTATTACGCGCATCTGAGCGGCATCGGACCCGCGAACTACGACTCGCCGCTGCTGAAGGAATACCTGTCCACGCCGAGAAAACGGTCGGCTAAGCAGGAGTAATCCGTCATGAAGAGAAAAATATTGCCCCCTGCGGTTTTCTTCGCGCTCATTACGCTGTTTTTTATCGTAGCTCAAAGCCACTCCGCTTCAGCGCCGCTGCCGAAGTCGACCGAAGAGATGGCCAAAAAACTCAAGCTCGAGCCGTCGCTGTTCGCGAACTTGGATAAGGAACTGGAAGTTCCCAAGGCGTGGCTTGACGGCGCGCGCAAGGAAGGCAAACTCAGAATTTTTTCCACCTTCGACCCGGGGCAGTTCGAAACTCTCGCTCGTCCATTCAAAGAGCGGTACCCGTTCATCAATATCGAATACTCACGCGCCAGTCATGAAGACCGCGCCGTGCGTACCTTGGTGGCGTACAAGAACAAGAAAATCGTCACCGACATCATCACCGGTTTGGGCGGCAGCTACTTCATGTTTCGCGAGATCGGCGCGCTCGACGATCTGCGCGGAATTCCCAACTTGAAAAATAATCCGCCGGAAACCGTCGATCCCGAAGGGCTGTGGGTCGGCATGCACATGCGTTACTGGTGCATGGCGTACAACACGCGGCAGTTCAAGAGAGAGGAGATGCCGAAGCGTTGGGATGATTTGTTGACCAATGCAAAATTTCGCAACGGCAATCTCGCCATCGGCAATCGACCGCAACTTTGGGCATTGAGTCTATGGAAGACCAACGGCGAAAAATGGGCAAAGGATTTCCTCGCCAGATTACTCAACGATGTCAAACCGCAGCTCCGCCGCGAAGGCATGAACGCCATGTTGGAGCTCACCGCCGCGGGCGAATTTTACGCCAGCATCCCTTCGGCCGAATACCGCACCTACCAGAAGCAGCAAGAGGGCGCTCCGGTAAGCTATCACTGTCCGGAGCCGGTGCCGGCGGCAGTTTCAGAAATGGGGATTCTCAAAGGCGCGCCAAATATCAACGCTGCGCGCATGTTCGTCAATTGGTTTTTGAGCAAGGAAGGGCAAATCGCCCAGTACAGCGCCGACTACGCGCCGCCGGTGCACAAACAGTTGCAGCGCAAGGAGCTGCTGCCGTTCGCCGACGAAATCCTGGGAAAAAAGGACGCCTTCCGAGATCCTGCCATCGAGGTCGAGATTCAGCCGAAGCTTTTGGCCTACTGGGACGAGCTCTGGCTCAAAACCGGCGGCCGACGCCGCGGCAGATAATAAAAGGATAAAGGCAAAGGGATGAAGGATAAAATCGGATGCGCTCGCAACGACCGATGCTCGGATATTCTGTCCTGCCGTTTTTTTATCCTTTTGCCTTTATAATTTATCCTTCAAACCATGTCCGCGCTCCGACTCAGTCTCTGGCAACACGGAATTTTCTTTCTTGTCTTGGGCCTGGTGAGTTTGCCGGTGGTATTTCTCATCCTGGGTAGCTTCAGCACAGCGAGACTGCCGGGAGATTTTTCTCTCGACACCATGGGATGGGTCAACTACGTCAAGGTTTATGGCGATCCAGGCACTTACGAATTATTCACCAACACATTTATCTATGTCACCGGCAGCGTTTTGATCGGCATCAGCATGGCCGTCGCGCTTGCGTGGCTCGTCGAGCGCACTAACATGCCGGGGAAAATCTGGATCTACGCTGGGGTGCCGATGACGCTTGCCGTGCCGGGCATGCTCCAGGCAATGGCGTGGGTGATTCTGTTAAGTCCGCGCATCGGTTTCATCAACAAGTCGTTGCAAAGTCTGTTCAATCTCTCCGAACCGCCCATCGATATTTACACCCTCGGCGGCATGGTTTTTCTCGAAGGCTTGCGCCTGGTGCCGACGGCGTTTTTGATGCTCGTGCCGCTGATGCGCGGCATGGATCCGTCGCTAGAAGAAGCCGCGGCGGTTTCCGGTGCGCGGCCGTTTTCGACTCTGCGCAAGATCACCCTGCGCCTGCTCGCGCCGGGTTTAGTCGCTGTGATGATCTATCAAGCGATGACCGCGCTGGAGGTTTTCGAGATTCCGGGAATCTTGGGGCTCCCCGCCGGCATCCATGTTTTCAGCACGAAAATCTACGCAATCGTGCGCAGCGCGACGTTTTTGCCTGTCTACGGGCAAGCGAATGCTCTGGCGATGGTTTATCTTTTCATTGCCGTCATCACGACTTTTTTTTACACCCGGCTCATCAGTCGGGTGGAACGCTTTACGATCATCACCGGCAAAGCGTATCGGCCGCGCCAGCTTGAATTAGCCAATTGGCGCTATCTCGCCCTAGGCTTTGTGCTGCTTTATTTGTTTCTCGCCATCGTGCTGCCCTTCCTGGCCTTCACCTACGCGTCGTTTCTCGCATTTCTGCAGCCGCCATCGTTGGCAGCATTCAGAGGATTCACGCTGAAGAACTATCGGTTCTTGGCGCAGTACGGTGAAGTCGCCTCGGCATTGAAAAACACCGCCGTCATGGTCGTGGCGACAGCGACGATGACCGTCGTGCTTTCTTTCTTGGTGTCACTGGTGGTCGTGCGCAGCAAATTCTGGGGGCGAAAGGTGCTCGATCAATTGGCCTTCATGCCGCACGCGATTCCCGGCATCGTCCTCGGCATCGCGTTTTTCTGGGTCTTCTTGAAAATCGACTTCCTGCCGATCTACGGGACAATTTGGGCGATCTCGATCGGTTTCACCGTCAGCTTTCTCTCCTACGGCACCCGCTCCATGAGCGCGTCGCTCTTGCAAGTGCACAAAGAGCTCGAAGAGGCCGCTTACGTCAGCGGCGCGCCGCCGTGGCGCATGATGTGGCGCGTCTTTCTGCCTTTGATGGCGCCGACTTTGGTCGGCATCTGGATCTGGGTGGTGCTGCACGCGGTGCGCATCGCCGGGCTGCCGCTGATTCTCTATGAAGGACAGCAGAATCAAGTGCTGTCGATTTTGATCTGGAACATGTGGGACGAAGGCTACGTTCCCGCGGTCGCCGCCATCGGCACGCTTTTGATGTTGACGCTATTGCTTTTGACTTTGCTCGTTCGCTACGTTGGTTTCCGCCGTCAATTGATCCAGCCACCGTCGCTATGATTAGCATCCAGAACTTGCATGTATTTTACCAAACGGACCGCGGCTCGGTGCACGCCGTGCGCGGCATCGATTTGGATATCAAGCAAGGACAATTCTTCACGCTGCTCGGCCCGAGCGGGTGCGGAAAAACGACGACGCTGCGTTCCGTCGCCGGCTTGGAGACGCCGCAAGAAGGCGAAATCTTCGTCGGCGATGATCTTGTCTACTCTTCGGCAAACCGGACCGTCGTGCCGCCGTACCGCCGTAACATCGGCATGGTGTTTCAGTCCTATGCGATATGGCCGCACCTGAACGTTTTTGAAAACGTCGCCTTCCCGCTGCGCGAAATGAAGCATAAGTTTTCCCGGCAGCAGATCGGCGACAAAGTCGAACACGCACTGGCGCTCGTCCAACTCGACGGCTTGGCCGACCGCCCCGCGCCGTTTTTGAGCGGCGGCCAGCAACAGCGCCTCGCCCTGGCCCGGGCCATCGTCAAAGAACCCCGCGTCCTGCTGCTCGACGAGCCGCTCAGCAACTTGGACGCGAAGTTGCGGGAGGAAACGCGCTTTGAGCTTCGAGCATTGGTCAAGCGATTGGGAATCACGACTCTTTACGTCACCCATGATCAGTTGGAAGCGCTGACGATGTCGGATACCGTCGCGATCATGAATCAAGGGCAAATCGTGCAACAGGGCACACCGGTCGAAATCTACCAGGCGCCGCGGGAAAAGTTTGTCGCGAATTTTATCGGTCTGACGAATTTTCTCGAAGGACGAGTCGACAGGGAGGACAACGCGGCAGGGGAAATCGGCGCCGTAAACACGTCGAGTGGTCAATTACGCTGCGTCTTGCCGGATAAAATCGCCAAGGGTGAAAACGTCATCGTCGTCATTCGTCCCGAAGACATCAGCATTGTCCCAGAATCGGTCGCAGCCAATGAAAATGTTCTGCGCGCCAAAGTCGAAGCGATGATCTTCATGGGCGACGCCATGGAATGCCAGCTGTCCGTCGGCGCGCAGAAGCTTCGCACCAAGCTTCATCCCGCATCGTCGGTCCATGAAGGCCAGACCGTGCTGCTGCAGCTACCGCCGCAGAGCTGCCGAGCGTTGCGGAGCACCGGGAGAATCTAGCCGCAAAGGATCAAAACCTTGACCGCGAGAAAAATCGCCATCGCAAAGTTTTTCTGCTTCTCATTCGTCCTATCCGCCCTTTGCTTCGCGCCGGGGCCGGCGCATAGCCAGGAACGAGAAAAGCTCCGCGTCAGCACGCTGTTCATCGGCTCGTCCCTCGTGCCTTTGTGGATCGCCCAGGAACAAGGGATTTTCGCGCGCAACGGCGTTGACGTCGAGTTGATCTGGATGCAGTCGACGCTTTCGACGACGGCGCTGCTCGCGGGTGAAGTCGACGTCGTCTTCGGCACGCCGCAGACCATCCTCGCGGTATTAACGGCGAAGAACCCACCGCCACTCGTCACCGTCGCCGCGTGGGGCTCCGCCTCGGAACACTGGTTGGTGGTGAATCCGGCGATCAAATCAGCCAAAGACCTGGAGGGAAAAACGCTGGGCACCAGCCGGCCGCGATCGGCGGATCACGGTTACACGATCCTCATGCTGGAACGGATGGGCATCGATCCGCGCAAGATCACTTTTCTATCGACCGGCGGCCAAGCCAGCCGGAGTGCGGCGGTGGAAGCGGGCACGACCATGGGCAGTTCGTTTAATCGCTATTACATGTTGCAACTAAAGCGCAAAGGGTTTCGCGACTTAGCAAAATTAGAACGACCCGACTATCCATTCCCGCCGTCGATCTTCGTCGTCAAGAAGGACGCGCTGCAGAGCAAACGCAGAGCGCTCAAGGCGATGTTGCTCGCCATGATGGAATCGAGCGAGCGGCAGAAAAACGATAAGGAGCTTTCGGTAAAGCTCATTAGAAAGAATTTGCGCCTGCAGAATCCCGAAGTCATCGACGCGGCGTACGCAGACGGCGTGACGATCAGCTACCCCTACTTCACGGAACGGCAATTTCAGGTGTCGCTTGAATTACTCGGCAAGAGCATGGGGCAACCGGTGTTATTGAATTATAAACAAGTCGTCGATCACAGTTTGCTCGACGAGCTCGGCCGCCCCGGCATGAACCGACCCGGTTAGAGCATTGAGGACCGTCGCTGATGACCGCCGGCCCGTCGCTCGATTGACAGCGATCTTGCGGGTGAAATAGACTCATGACATCGGCAGTCGATGTCCCAATCGGCATGTCGACGGCCGATCGTGTGATAGAGACTTGTTCAATGGATCCTAGGTTGAAAATCATTCTGCTCGCGTTCTTTTTCGCTAATTTCGCAGCGCGCGCAAGTTGCGGCGCTGCCACCGCGCTGACTCCCGAGGAAATTTGGAAATCACTCGAAAAACTCGCCCCTGCCGAACGGGATAAGAAGCTCGTCGAAGGCGCCAAAAAAGAAGGCGAGATGATCTGGTATACCAACTCCGGGATCGAGAATGCCAGTCGCTACACCCAAGCCTTCAAGAAGAATTTTCCCTTCATCAACGCCCAGGTATGGCGCGCCAAAACGCGTCAGGTCACTCAGCGCGCGATCTCCGAAGCGAATGCCGGCAGATATTTAGTCGATGTCATCAAACCATCGACCGATCTTCTGCCACCGATGCTTGAAAAGAATCTACTCGCCAAGTACGAAACGCCGATCCGCGCGATCTATCCAGCCCACGCAAAATCAGTTTATTACACGAGCATGAACTACGCGTTCCGCGTCTTTGCTTTCAACCCGCGCAAAGTCAACCGCAAGGACGCGCCAAAAACCTGGGAAGAATTGCTGCAACCCAAATGGAAGGGCGAGATTCTCTTCGACGAATCCTCCCTCGAAGAAGTCATGGCCCTGCTCGCGGCCTGGGGCAAGGAAAGCACCGTGAATTACGCGACCAAGCTCAGTCAACAGCAGCTCTTGATCCGCGTCGGCCGCGATACGACAACGCAGATGATGATGGCCGGCGAGGCACCGTTGGCCGTGACGACCTACGCGTACAACAATGAAGGCTTACGCGCGCAAAACGCGCCCGTCGACTGGATCGCCGAAGATCTTATTCCGGTGCTGCTGTATCCGCTGACGATGGCGCGCAACGCGCCCCATCCCTACTCAGCAGCGCTATTCTATGATTTTCTGCTCTCCGAAGAAGGTCAACGGCTGATCGCCAAGGAAGGCCGCGTTGTCGGCCACCCGAGGGTAGAGCCGATCTATCCGCGCATGAAGGAGTTGCAGAACTTGCTCGGCACGCCGCGCGTCCAGCTCAACACGTTGGAGCAAAGCCACAAGCTTCTCAAAGATGGCCTTCAAATCCTCGACGAGATCATCTTGAAGCGAAAATCATCGTGAGCAGCAGTTGCTAACATTCTTTAAAAAAGAATCTTTAAATGGAGGAAAAAATGTTTGGCGCCGAAACCCTTGACCACGTTGCCTTTCCGGTGCGCGAGCTGGCGCGCTCGGAAAACTTTTATATTGAAACGGTCGGCCTGGCGTTTTTGACCCAGCGGAAAAACGCCGATGGATCGCCGCGCCACACCTACGTCAAAGCCGGCGAAAATATCATCGGTTTGAATCTGCCTGGCATTCAGGCCGATGCCTCTCCCAGCGGCGCGCCGCGCTATGCGGTTGCGGTCGGTTCGGAGGAATTGTTCAACGCGGCGGTCGGTCGAATCAAACAGTCCGGCGTCGCCTGCGGTGAAGTCCGCGAGCAAGACGGTAACTCCCCATTCATTCGTTCCTTTCGCTTCACCGACTTCGATAACAATCATTTCGAGATCTGCATGAACCGCCAGTCCTTGGGCGACATCAGTTTGAGCCATGTCGTTTTCGAGACCAAGGATTTAGAAAAGGCGAAAAAGTTTTATGCCGAAGCCCTCGGCCTGAAATTCGTCAGCGTAGTGCACGACGAGCACTTCTTTGAATTTTCCAATCATCAACTTTTGGCGGTCAAGCAAGTCGACCAACTTTCTGATCGGACTAAACGGCACGGCCGGGCCGTTCACGTAGCGTTCAATGTCAGTCAGGAAGATTTCGACCGCATGCTCGAGCTTATTCCCGCCCGCGGCGGCGCCAATCAGGGCGACTTTCGCGCTGAGGACGGCCTGCGCGCGCCGGGGGAACGAAGCATTTATTTTTCCGACCCGGATACCAATAAGCTGCAGATTACCGCCCTCGGCAAAGAGAATTGGTCGCTCATTTCCGACGAAGAAAAATGGCAAAGGACAGAGGAAAATCGAGAAAAGCTCGGCAGAGGGCTGTCGCGCTTCGACCGCGGCATTAAACCGAATCAATAAGGATCAAACGTGGCGCTCGAAAAACCGATCATTCCGACTTTTTCACTTAAAGAACGAGACCGTCGCTGGAATCTTCTCCGCCAGGCAATGCGCCCGGCCGGTCTCGACGCGCTCGTCAGTTTGCCCAACGAAGGTCACTGGGACCAGTTCGGGTGCGACACGCGCTACATGACGCAGATCGGCGGCACACAAACCGAGGTCGGCGCCGTGCTGCCGCTCGAAGGCGAGGTCACGGCCGTGGTGCGCGGCGCCAATGAAATCGAATGGTGGGGCCTGGCGCAAGATTGGGTAAAAGACATCCGCCCGTCGCGCCGTTCCTACGGCGAGCCGGTCATCGAGCGGCTCAAGGAAATCGGCGCCGAGCACGTTGGTGTTATCGGACTCTCCGGTCTGGTGCGCGCGCCCGAAGGCGTCGTTCCCTGGGGCACTTTCGAAAAGATTCGCCAGGCGTTGCCGAACGTAAAATTCGAAAATGCCACCGATCTCATGCAAGACGTCCGATCCGTGAAGAGCACTGAGGAGGTTGCCTTCATCGAGAAAGCCGCCGACATCATCGGCAAAGCCATCGACGTGCTGATCGCCCACGCCAAAGTCGGCGTACGCGAGAACGAACTCATCGCCGAGATGCTGCGCGAGATCGTCCGCCAGGGCGGCGAACCCATCACCATGCTGCTCTTCGGCACCGGCGGACCGGAAGTCCCGTGGGCGCAGCGCGTCTTCACGACAAGGCAGCTGAAGGCCGGTGACTTGATCAACACCGAAGTGGAAGGCAAATACGCCGGCTACATCGCGCAGGCGCTGCAACCCATCTCACTCGGACCGAAGCCGAAGGACCTGGAGAAAATTTTTAACGCCACGAAAATCATCTTTGATAAGATGCTCAAGTTCCTAAAACCCGGCATAACATTCGGCGCGGTCGTCAAATTTTATCAAGACGAAGTGCAAGCCGCTGGCTACGAGCCCGACGGTGCACTCATGCACGGCCGCGGCCTCGGCGAAGACGCGCCGATGCTCTGGGGTGCGCGCGGCGATTTTCCCGAGAAAGAAGCGAAACTCAAAGAAGGCCATGTGTTCATCTTGAAGCCGGCCTGCAAGCAAGGCTTCATGCGCGACTCGATCCGTGCCGGCGATACCGTGGCGATCGAAGCCAATGGCGCGAGAAGACTGGGCAAGCGAGATTTGACCTTCGTAGCCGTCTGAGTCGTCAGCCACCGTGCAATCGCGTGGATAAACTGCTCGGTGTTTCCAATACTCCAACACTCCAGTACTCCAATTTTCTCTCCCACCTTGCCCGCAATTCAACGTCGTACTATAGATTAGCTTAGATTCTCTCTGCGGAGGTTTTCCTATGAGCGATGAAAATTTTAATCCTGATGCGCCCCTGCATATTCGCGGTCTCAACCATTTGACGGTTCCGGTGAAGGATCGCTACCGCGCAGCACGCTTCTTCATCGTGGTTCTCGGCGGCGAGGCACACCATGAGTCCGCCCCCGACCGCGCCGCAAAAGGGCTCGCCCGCTCCTTGCAGCTCGGCGTGCGTCTGGCTCCCGGCTTCGAAGTTGATCTCTTCGAGCAAAGTTACGGCCAACCGGACTGGAATCAGTCGCATCCTCACCTGGCGCTCGACACATCGGCTGAAGACTTGGCAAAATGGACGGAACATTTCAAGAAATGGCAAGTTCCTTTCGTCGGTCCGATGACCCGCGCCGGCACCCAAGGCGCTGAGATTTACTTCAACGACCCTGACGGCAATCATCTCGAAATCCACTGCTCCGACGTGCCGCAAGCCCAGCGCGAGAAATTTCCGGTAGGTCCGTACGACAAAAGTTGCTGCGTGCACAAACAAGAGTGGCCGCCGAAAGAGTTAGCCGACGAAGCCGAGCGGCTGTTTCAAGCATCGCTGGCACGCATGCGCGAACGGAGACAACCTCACTAAAAGACATGCTGTCGCTCGAGCCCCTTCTGCGTCATCGTCACTTTCAGCGCGGCGAGAAATCGTTGATGTCTTGACTTATTAACGGGTTGAACCACTTGAACGTTTTGAACGATTTGAACGGAGTCTAAATATGCCCGATCTCTACCCTTATCCCCGCTTCTCTCTGGCCGAGCGCGACCGGCGCTGGAAAGCCGTGCGCGAGAAAATGGCCGAGCAGCATATCGACGTCATTGTTACTCCGCAGAACACCGGCCATTCGATGGATTTTCAAGCCAACACGCGCTACCTCACTCACTGCGGCGGTGGCGGCGACGCCGACATAGCGGCGGTGTTTCCGCTAAACGGCGCTGTCACGGCCATCGCCACGAGCGCGAACCCGCGCTGGACAACGACGCAGGATTGGACGGCCGATGTGCGCGAGGCGCGGCGTCATTACGGCGCAAAGATTGTCGAACGCTTAAGGGAATTAAAACTTGAACATGGCCGCATTGGCATTGCCGGTCTCGGCGAGGTCGAAGGAACGCGCACGCCGGAAGGAACGATTCTCCACGGCACCTACGAAAAAATCCGCGAAGCCTTTCCCCAGGCCGAGATCGTCGACGCCACGCCGATCTTGACTGAAGTGCGTTACACCAAGAGCCAGGAAGAAGTCGATGTCTTGACGAAATCGATGGAGATCGTCGAGCTCGCCTACCAAGCCGAGATCGAAGCCGCGAAGCCCGGCGTCCGAGACTGGGATGTCTGGGCGGCGACCCAGTACGCGCTGATGCGCAACGGCTCGGAAATGCCCGTGCACTGCAATTGGATCTCCGGGAAAAACGTCCGGCGAACATTGACGCGCCCGAGCATGCGCCTTCTCGAATTAGGCGACCTGATCATCAACGAAGTCGAAGCGTCGTGGATCGGCTACCGTTCTCAGGGTGTGCAACCCGTATTCGTAGGCAAGGCCGATCCGGTGCACCAAGAGTTAATCAAAGTGCAGCGCGAGCTTTTCAACCGTGTGATGGAAAACTTGAAACCCGGCGTAACGGTCAAAGAGCTCGCCGAGTTGACGTTGAAGACGAGCGCGACCGTCGCGCCGAAATCCGGCCCGGCGGCGGGTGCGCGCGGCGATTTGAATATACACGGCCGCGGCGCCGGCGACGACGGCCCGATTATCACCGATCACGCCAAAAGCCCGCGCCAGCTCGCCGTCGCGCTACAGGAGAACATGGTGTTCATCTGCAAACCCTCGGCTATCTCCGCCGACGGCCAGTCGATCAGCACCTGGGGCGACACCGTGGTGATCACGAAGAATGGTGGCCGACGACTCGGCAAGCGCCCGCACGACCTAGCCGTATCAGCGGGATGATCATCATGCCAGTCCTATATAGATAATTCTAACATAGATAATTCTAACCTGCTTTACGAAACGATCTTTTCCAAGTCCAAAAGACAATCACCAGCGAAACCATCGTCATCCCCCACGCAAACCAATCGCCGAAGCGCACGTAATAGGTTTCGCCGTTTAAAATTTCGACTTCCGTCTGCATCACCGCCGGTGTGAACATCGGCAAAGTTTTCACCAATTCGCCTTTCGCGTTCACCAGCGACGTCACGCCGGTGTTGGTCACGCGCAATAAACTTCGGCGCGTCTCGATGGCGCGCGATTGCGATAGCCACAGATGCTGCCACGGCCCGACGCTTCTTCCATACCAGGCGTCGTTGGTCAGATTCACGAGGACATTCGCGCGCGTTTCACTGACGAATTTCCGGGCGATATCCGGCATCAAATCCTCGTAACAAATCAACGGCGCGACCCGCACGCCGCCCGATAGATGAAAGGCGATCGGCCCGGCGCCGGGCGTAAATCCGTCGGCGAACGGCATTCCCGGCAGCAGCGACAGGATCTTGGAAAATGGCAAATACTCGCCGAAGGCGAGCAATACCTGCTTATGATAACGGCCGAGAATCCGACCGTTGGCGTCCGTAAAAAAAGCCGTGTTGAACGCTTTCGCGCCGGGACGATCGAGCCTGCCGAGAAAACTCTTGGCGCCGAAAATAAAAGCAGTTTGCGCCGATTTGAAAGACGGCATCAGCTCCGCCGGCAAAGCCGGCAAATCTTCAGGCACCATGACTTCGATCGCCGACTCCGGCCAGATGACCAACGAGGCGACGTTAGCCTGTTTAACCGTGAGGCTGCGGTGGGCTTCGAAATTCTTCTGTGCCAGAACCGGATTCCATTTAAGGTCGATGTCGACGTTACCCTGCACCGCGGCCACCGAAAGTTTTTGCGCCGCTGTCATGTCCTCGCCGACGCTCCCAAGCCGCTGGACTCCGTACACCGTTGATACGACAATACTCAACGTCGCACAGGCTAGAGCCGGCAACGTGCTCCGTTGTTCTTCTCGGTTTGTAAATAGAACTCTGAATACCGCCGCATTAAACCAGATGATCACAAAGCTGGCGCCGTAGGGCCCGACTAAATCGGCGGTCTGGATGAACCAGGAGAAGTAAACTTGCGAGTTGGCCACGTGCCAGGGAAATAACAGCGGAAACAAAAATTCGAGCGACACCCAGAACACGGCTGGAAGTATTTGCAACGGACCAAAGCCAATGGCGTAGACGAGCAACCCGAAAATCGCCATTTGAATGGCCTGCAACGCCGCGTACAGCACGAACACGAGTACGCTAACCGCGTAGGGAAAGCCGCCAAATGCGCTAATGGTGTAGACAAGCCAGTAAAAGCCGATCAGGTGAGCAGCGAAGCCCATTAACCAGCCGTAGAAAATCGCCCGCCGAGCATTTTCCGCGCGACGGAGAACGCAAAAGAAGGGCACGAACGCGATCCACGCCAACGGAAAAAAACGCGGATCGAGAAACGGCGCCGCCAATAGGATTGCCGAGAGTACCGGAAGAAATATTGACGGGGAGATCACGAGCGAGGTTGCCGCAGATGCGCCGCCGATCGGAGAAAATCAGCGAAGCTGGAATTGCTCAACGCGAAAGTCATAGACAAGCTCGAGAAACTGCACGATGATCCTGGCGGTCACGCCCCACACGTCCCAGCCGTTCACGTAAAAATGATAGCTCGGATGGCCGCCGGGCGAGCGATCATCGTCCGTCGTGAAATTCGGCGGCTCCATGAGTGAGCGGATCGACACCGACGCCACCGCCGTGGTTTCCGCTGGGTCGATGCGAAACTCGCAATGCGCCGGGATCACGCCGACCACCGGCGTGACGACCAGCCCATAGCCGGCGGTGAACTCATCCAATCGTCCCAGTATCCTGACACACTCAGGACCAATGCCGATCTCTTCGTAGCATTCGCGCAACGCAGTTTCGATTACGTCGCCATCGCACGGATCGACTCGTCCACCCGGAAAGGCGATCTGCCCTCTATGAGTACGCAGATGATCGGCTCGTTTGGTCAGCACGAGATAGTCACCGTCCTGGCGTTCTTGGATCGGTATCAGCACAGCGGCGGGCTGGTGACCGTTCCCGGCAACCGTCTGCGGTGAGCGAGCCTGGAGGGCTTGGGCAATTTTTTCGGCAACCATCGGAGCGAAACTTTTTTGACGCGCGCGCGATCTATGATACAACCAACTCCAATCTAGCCAATCATCGGGAAAAACACTAGCACCGTGAAAGACCGCGATATCCACACGGCGATTCGAATCTTGCGCCGCGAAGTGCCCCAGTGGGAAACTCCCATCGTGACTCTCATGGCGGAAACTTATGAGAGTCCGTTTCGCGTGCTGATCTCGTGCATTCTCAGCCTGCGCACGCAGGATTCCACCACGGCCAAAGCCTCCCATCGGTTGTTCGCCGTAGCGGACACGCCGCAAGCGATGGTGCAGCTGACCACCAAGAAGATAGAGAAGCTGATCTATCCCGTCGGCTTTTATAAAACCAAGGCAAAAAATATTCTGGAAATCTGCCGGACCCTGATCGACCAATACGGCGGCAGCGTTCCCGACGAAATCGATGAGTTGCTAAAGTTCAAAGGCGTCGGCCGCAAAACTGCAAATCTAGTTGTCACGCTTGGTTACAAGAAACCGGGCATCTGCGTCGACACGCACGTGCATCGGATCTCCAATCGTTGGGGCTATATCAACACGAAAACACCGGAGAAGACCGAGATCGCGCTGCGCGCGAAACTTCCCAAGCAGTACTGGATCGAATACAACGATCTGCTCGTCAGCTTCGGCCAGCATCTTTGCCGGCCGATCTCGCCGCTATGCAGCCAATGCCCGGTCAAGAAATATTGCCGTCAAATCGGCGTAACCATGAGGCGATGATTATGGCGCAAAAAATTCCTCAGGGATATTTCAGCCGCAATATCGAACCGGTGGGCTATCACGATCTGAACGGCAAGCCGGCATTCAAGCTGGCGATGCAGGAAGTCAATCGCCGATGGTATCTCTACGTCGCGCACCTCTGGCATCGCGGCTGGAGCGTGCTTGATGTCACGGACCCCACCGCGCCGGAGCTTTGTAATTTTATTGCGGGACCGGAGAACACCTGGACCATTCAGATCCAGGTAGCCGAAGGAAGGATGATCGCGGGGCTCGAACGAATCGCGCCGGGCTGGGGCGGCGCCGAGGGACAGCCGTTTACGGAAGGATTTTTTATTTTTGACGTGAGCGAGCCAACCAGACCCAAGCAGCTCGGCCACTTTCAAAGCAATAGCACCGGCACCCACCGCAATTTCTACGACGGCGGCAATCTGGTTCACGCCGCGGCGGGCGCGCCGGGGTTAACAGGAAAAATCTATCGGATTGTCGACATCGCCGATCCCGGCCATCCACGCGAAATCGGCCGCTTTTCCCTGCCGGAGCAAGCACAAGGCGCCGACACCAACGGCTTGAAGTTTTCTTGTCACGGACCGGCACATATTGAGGGCAATCGAGCTTATCTGTCGTACGGCGACGGCGGCGGCATCATCCTCGACGTGTCGGACATGTCGCAGCCGAAGATGATGAGCCAGATCGCCTTTCGCGGTATCACCGCGACCCAGGGCATCCATACCTATTTACCGCTGCCGCGCCGAAAAATCGCCCTGATCAACGACGAAGCGATTCGCGAGAACGGCGATGAGAATCTGAACATGGCGGGGATTGCCGATATCAGCGACGAAACGCGGCCGCGCATGTTGTCGTTCTTTCCGCTGCCCGAGCCGGCACCCGAAAGCGAGCTAAAGAATTTTTACGAGAAAGGCGGCCGCTTCGGCCCGCACAACCATCATCATCCAAACCACCAACCTTGCCTCGAAGACTGCGACGACATTGCTTATCTCACGTACTTTAATGCAGGGTTGAGAATCTACGACATCCGCGACGCACGCCAGCCGAAAGAGATCGGTTACTTTGTGCCTGCGGATCCAACGGAACGACACGGTCTCAAGCCGAGTCGCCTGGTCGCGCAATCGGAAGACGTGATCGTTGACCGGCGTGGGTGCATTTACTTGAGTGATAAGAATCACGGCATTCACGTTCTCCGCCTCAAGCAAGTTTGGCCGTATACCGCGTAGGGACCACCGAAGACTCTGAGAGGCATCGCTTTTCAGCAGTTAAAAACAACAACGCCACCGAGAACGGTGGCGCTGAGAACGAACAAAATGAAAAAAGGAGATTTCTTTAGTTAAGGTCTCATCGCCTCCGGAAAATATTTCGACGGCGACCAGACGTTGACGGTGAAGTTGCGGCAGCCTAGGATGCGCAGCTCGCGCATGATTCGGATATAATCTTGCGAGTCGATGAAGTCCCGCCAGTTATCCAAGGTCTCGAAATCGATCGTAATCGCCACCTGCGGCGTCACTTCGAGCGGGTTACGATAGTTGCGGATTTCGATGACGCCGGCATGTGAGAGCGTTGTCGGCAGCCAATCATTCTTGGCTTTGTTCGCATAGATCGTCAGGTTGGCCTTTTGATCTGGCAGGTCCCATTGAATGACGAAGTGCACCATTATTGAATCCCCCGCACCAAACCGCCATCGACTTGAATCGTGGTACCGGTAACGTAGCTGGCGCGTTCCGAGCCGAGAAAAACGATTACATCGGCGGTTTCTTCAGCCGTGCCGTAGCGTCCGAGCGGCACTTCCGCCGCCATCTCCTTGTTGATTTCTTCTACCGGCCGCCCAACCCGATCGGCGCGCGCTTTGTTTAACTTCTGCGCCCGCTCGGTATCGATGCGGCCTGGACAGATATTGTTGATGAGAATGTTGTCCCGCGCCAACTCGCGCGACAGCGTCTTGGCCAGTCCGATGACCGCGCTGCGTACGGCGTTCGACAATACCAATCCGGTAATCGGTTCTTTGACCGAGTACGAAGTGATGTTGATGACTCGGCCGCCGCCGACCTTGCGCATATGCGGTACTGCCTCGCGGGTCATGCGCATGGTGCTCATGAAACTCAGATTGTAAGCGTTGTTCCAATCCTCGTCGGTAAATTTCATGAACTCACCCGGTGGCGGTCCACCGGCGTTGTTGACGATGATATCCAAGCGGCCGTAGTGTTCGGCGCTCTGATTGACGAATTTTTTGATATTTTCCGGCTTGGCCATATCGGCAACCATGGCCAATACCTCGCCGCCGGTTTCGTTGCGAATCGCTGCTGCAGCTTCGTTAAGCGCGGTCTCACCGCGCGCGCAGATCGCGACCTTCGCGCCTTCGCGCGCAAATCCAAGCGCTGTGGCGCGCCCCATCCCTTGGCTCGCGCCGGCAACCAAGGCTACTTTGCCTTTCAATCCCAGATCCATTCTCGTTTAACCCCCTGGCAATTTTGCGTCTGCCGGATACTAGCAAACCCCATATGGTGGGTCAAAGAACATCGTTCGGAGGTCCGAAATCAGAGGTCGGCAGAGCAGATATCAAAAGTTGGAGATCAATACTTAGCGAGTAAGAAAAGACCCGGGTCGGTCTCGCTGTTCTCATCGTCACAATCGGTCAATTTGCTCACGAAGTGAGCCTCATATCTACGTTTGGACCATGCTTCCCGGAGGTTTAGGCAAATCGAGCGCGACGAGCGTCCAATTTGTCCGGTTAACGCGAAGCGCTCTTCGTCCGGGAAGGACTTGCTAACCCGAAAGATTATCATCGCCAATTGATAAGCCTTTTGGTACACGTCCAAATCTTTAGCTGAATTCAATTGCATTTGTGGCTGGTGTGATCTCTTGACTCTGCCTTCTACGGGAGTGATTTCGGACTTGCTCCGTCTGAACGCCGATCTCTGACTTCCGATCTCTAGTCTCACTTCTGTTGCCAGTAAATGTTATCGCGGAACTCAGGCTGGAGACGTTTGATATAGAGACAGAGCATGCCGTGGACGCCGAGCTGGCGCAGTTTGCGCGGATCACCGGCGCGCAGCGCGTCCTT
>DASWCL010000166.1:0-9744 GCA_036390135.1 Binatia bacterium | reverse complement strand
CCATGATCTTCGCCATACCTTCGCTTCCCTGCTGATCGAGCAGGGTGAATCGTTGGCCTATGTCAGAGATCAGATGGGGCACAGCTCGATTCAAATAACGGTCGACACCTATGGCCATTTAGTGCCGGGCGGAAACCGAGCGGCGGTTGATAAGCTGGACATCGAGGTATCAGAAAAACGGGAAACCGAGCGGGAAGCGGCAGCGAGCGACTGAAGTGGTAGCAAAATGGTAGCAACGACTAGAAAGAGCTTTAGATTTTGCGTGCAAGTTGGCGCGCCTGGAGGGATTCGAACCCCCAACCCTCAGATCCGAAGTCTGATGCTCTGTCCAGTTGAGCTACAGGCGCTCGAGGATTTTAGTCGCTTATTGAAAATAGATAATTTCCAGTCCCTTTTCAAAAAAGAATCGCTGCAGCGCGGCCGGGATCTGCCGATCAGTCAAGAACATCGGCTTCTTTGTCGGCTGAAATCCCCAAGCCTTCACCGTAATTCGGTCTCGAGTGGAACCGGCGGCGGCCGGGAAACGGTGCTCTTGGTACACAGCTTGGTCGCCGAGTAAATTCAACATGCGCGAGATCAGCTCGCGTGTCGACAGCGACCGAAGATCGAGATCGATCGTACTTATGCCTTGTTTGTCTTGCAATGATTTGCGCATTTCCGGGTCCACGCCGTGGAAGAACAGCGCTCTGCGCTGCCCGCCGAGCTCGAATAGTCGGTCCGCACGGGTGTCAATGCGCATTCCGGCACCAACCTCGACCGATAAGCTTTCGTCAACGCCGAATGTGATGCTGTAAGACAAGAGCAACGCATCGACAATTTCCTGTTTTTCCCGCGGCCAATTTTTGACTTGAGCCGAGCTACTCCCGGGCGGAATAATTTCGGCCAACTTTAGCTGTGCGTTTGATTGCGATGGCAACACGACGTCGCGCAGATGCAACCCCTGCTTTGCTAGCTCAGATTGCAGGTAGTCAGGGACCTCATTTGACTGTTCCGTAACATTGATCACGTAGACTTCTTGGGTTTTGTTACTCACCTCGGGAGCCAAGACCGTCCAGTTCCCCTTTGCTTCAAAGGTCACCCCGTCTTCTTGGATCACGACCGAACGATCCGTCGGCAGAAGTTGATAGCCGAGGCCGGCAAGCAATTGGCCAACCGCATCCTGAATGGAAACACCGTTAACCATCGGCAGTATCGAAGTACCGGTACTTGGATCGTTCAACTTCGACGTGAGCGATGCGGGAACCTTGCCGTCGGGATCGATGATCAATCTTTGTCGCAGCGCTGAATTATAGATTACCGGGTATGCACTTCTTTCAAACCGAATGGTTCCGTCCTTTAACTTGACGACCTCTTCGCCGCTCTGCTCCACTTCGTTGCCCACAGCTTCGACGATCTTGGCAAACAACGGCATATTTTCCTTAGCCGGTGCACGAAGCGCTTGGCGCACATCAAACGGCGCCGCACCGATTTTAGCCTCACCTTGTTTCTTCGGGTCCGCCACTGAAGCGGTTCCGGGCGCTCGTACAACGGCCGGAGTCCTGCCAGCCTCAGTCGTTACGGCCTGAAGTCCGGTTCCAATCGTAGGCAAACGAATGATCTCGCCCTCGACAAGTGTGTCCCAATCTTTTCGTTCCGGATTGAGATCTTTGATTAACAAATAGTACTGCGCCAGTTTTCGCTCTTCGGTCAGTTTCAGCTGATCCCGCAATATCTGATATAGATGTTCGCCGGCTTTCACGCGATAATTTATCGTTGTCGCCGTTCCCGGCTGACTCCGCTCGACCCCTGTATCGGGGCGCCGCCGCGGATCGCCCGCGTCTTCCAGCCGCAGCGGCACAAAAATTTTATCGCCGACGCGCAAGATCTCGAGGTTTTTTAGCTGCGGGTTTAAGCCGCGAATGACGACCAGGTAACTGCGGAATTTTTGCCCCGGCAAACCTTTTTCCTCGACCAGGATCCGCCACAGCGAATCGCCCCGTCCGATCTGGCGCTCTTCGCCTTCATATTGTCGGCCCTGAAATTCGCGGCTGTTAATCGATTTACTAAGACTCAACTCCGGCTGGCCGCCGCGCGACGGCGCCCCCGGCTGCTCTTGTGCATAGCCCGAGAAGCCAGCGCACAGGGCGAGGCAAGGGGTCCCGAAAAATAACAACCACCGATAAAACCTTGCGGCTGTCACCTAACCTTCCACGTCGTGCCCTTGGCTGTATCTTCCAATAGTATTCCCTTCTGCTGCAGCTCTTCGCGAATTCGATCCGCTTCCTGCCAATTTTTGCCCTGGCGCGCCCGATTGCGCCGCACAATGAGCTCGTCAATCTCAAGCGCGGTCGTGTGGGATTGTCTTAGGAAACGCTCCTTTTTGCGATCGAAATATCCCGACTGGGACAATCCGAGGGTATCACACATGGAACGCAGCGCGGCGGCTCTGGATTCGATTCCTTTGATTTGTTTGTCATCCAGCCGGCGATTGAGCGCCCGCACCTCGTCGAAGATCAACGCCAAAGCTCGCGCCGTATTGAAGTCGTCATCCATTTCTTGCCGAAATGCCTCGATCAAAGTCGCGTCAGGAACGGCTTGCGCAATTCCGCCCGTCGAGCGATCCACCCGCGCCAACGTTTCGTAAATGCGATCCGCGGCCCGCGCCGCTTCGGTCAGTCCGTCCGTCGAGAAATCCATCGGGCTTCGATATTGGCTCGAGAGAAAATAGTGGCGCAGAGCGACGGCATCGAAGTCCTTGAGAATCTCGCCGATGGTAAAAAAATTGCCGAGAGACTTCGACATTTTTTGCTGATTGATATTGAGAAAGCCATTGTGAACCCAGAAGCGCGCCAGCGGCTTACCCGATGCTCCTTCCGATTGCGCGATCTCGTTTTCATGATGGGGAAAAATGAGATCCCGTCCGCCGCCGTGAATGTCGAACGGCTGTCCGAGATACTTTGTGCTCATGGCCGAACATTCGACGTGCCAACCCGGCCTGCCCGGTCCCCACGGACTCTCCCATGTCGGTTCTCCCGGTTTACTCGATTTCCACAACGCGAAGTCGAGCGGGGAACGCTTGCGCTCGTCGACTTCGACCCGCGCGCCCGCTTCCAGCTCGTCGACATTCTTGCCCGACAGTTTACCATAGTTCTCGAATCCAGCGACGGAAAAAAACACGTCTCCGTCAATTCGATAAGCCAGCGCTTTGGCTTCGAGCTGCTTGATGATTTCGATGATTTCGGCGATGTGCCCGGTCGCACGTGGTTCAAGATTCGGAGTGATCAGTCCCAAGGCGGCGCTGTCGTTGCGAAATTCCGCGATGTAACGGTCGGCGATCGCCTCACAACTCACCTGCTCTTCGTTGGCGCGCTTGATAATCTTGTCGTCGACGTCGGTAAAGTTACGCACATAGGTAACGTCAAAGCCGATGAAGCGGAGATACCTGCAGATCACGTCGAAAGTAATCAAAAACCGGCAATGCCCCAGGTGCGCCGAATCGTAAACTGTTACGCCGCACACGTACATGCGCACTCGCCCCGGCGTGAGCGGGACGAATGCTTCCTTTTCATTGCTAAGGGTATTAAAGATTTTGAGCGCCATGGTCCGAAAGGTTTGTAAATTTTACCGATCGTACCATGTTTGCAAGCCAATTTCTCCTGACAAGCTTGCGAAAAACGGCAAAACAGCATAGACAAAAGTCCTATGAATTTTGCCAAACCCTATGACGATTTGCGCGAGTTCATCGCGGCTCTAGATGCGAATAATAAACTCTACCGCGTGCATAAAGAAATTAATAAAGATAGCGAGCTCCAGCCCTTGGTTCGCTGGCAATTCCGAGGCGGCATCCCCGAAGAGGCACGGCGCGGCTTCTTATTTGACAACGTCACGGATGGCAAGAAGCGCAAGTACAACTGCCAAGTGCTCGTCGGCGGGCTTTCGGGCTCCGAAGCGATTTATTGCCTGGGTCTTAAATGCCAGCCGGACGAAGTCGCCGACCGCTGGACCTACGCAATGGATCATTTGATCGAGCCGATCGTGGTCCCATCCGGCTCGTGCCAGGAAGAAATCCACAAAGGCGATCGACTGCTCGAGCACGGCGGTTTGATGGAATTCGCCGTGCCCATGTCGACGCCTGGCTTCGATAACGGGCCGTACATCACTGCGGGACATTGGATCACCAAAGATCCGGAAACCGGCAAACGAAACGTCGGCAACTATCGCGGCTTGATCAAAGGGCCGACGACGACCGGCCTCATGTCCGGCACGCCGCAGGATTTATCGACCCATTGGGAAAAATGCCGCAAGTTGGGAAAGCCGCTGGAAGTCGCCATCGTGGTCGGCACGATTCCCGCGGTGTCTTATTGCGCGACGCAAAAAGTGCCGCCGGATATCGACGAGCTAGCGCTCGCCGGCGGCTTGATGGGCGCGCCCGTGAAGCTGGTGAAATGTCAGACCGTCGATCTCGAAGTGCCGGCGAGCTCTGAAATCGTTCTCGAAGGGATCATCCCGACCAATTATATGGAAGAAGAAGGCCCCTACGGCGAGTCCATGGGTTACGTTGACCCGCGCACTTTGAGCACATTGTTCGAGCTGAAGTGCGTCACCCATCGGAAAAACCCGATCTGGGTATCGATCATCAGCCAGGTCACCCCAAGTGAAAGCTCCAAGATCAAAGCGATGGGTATGGCGACGCTGGTCAAACGCTTTATCGTCAGCAGGGGCTTCGATTGCGTCAAAGAAGTGCACATGATCGAGCCGCTGGTCAATATGCGTCCTTACGTGGCGGTCAGCCTGCAAAAACGCAATGACGACGATCCGTGGGGCGTCATGCAAGCGGTGCTCGATTACGGCGACCGCGTGGGCAAAATGATCGTCGCTGTCGATGAAGACATCAATGTTAAAGATCCTGTGGCCGTCACCTGGGCGATCACGCACCGCTCGCAACCGCATAGAGACGTCAAGATCGTCCGCGACCGCCCGTTCGGCGCCACGCCGATCGGCATGGTGGCGACCCATCCTTCGAGCCGTTATGACAATTCGGAATCGTCACTGCTGATCGACGCAACCCGCAAAGCCGACTTTCCGCCGCTGTCACTGCCCAAGGAAGAATTCATGATCCGCGCCAAACAGATCTGGGAAGAGCTCGGCCTGCCCAAGCTCGAACCGCAGGAGCCCTGGCATGGTTATTTGATGGGTTTATGGCCGGAAAATTTAAATCACGAAGCTGAGCTGGCGGCGCAGAGCGAGCATGAAAAAGTTTGGGAGATTCTCCGCCGGACTCGCGTTCCGGTTGGCGAAGGCGAGACTTTGAAATCGATGCGCGCAAAATGGGGCAAAACACACTCCGGCAGAGCGGAATGAACTGCTGCTCGTTAGGTTGAGCCCACCTACAAACAAGACCTCCATAATCAAATCGCCGTAGGAGGTTTTACTTTAAACCACTCGGTGAGTTTTTCGTAGGCATGGGCAACCTGAAACGATAATTCTTCCTCAAACGCTCCGGCGACGATCTGCAGTCCCATCGGCATTCCCGACTTTGTAAAACCGCAACAAACACTGAGCGCCGGCAAACCGGTGACGTTGAAAGGTATACAGCAAAGACTTTCCAGTCCGCCCCTCTCGTCCTGGCGTTTGACCTTCTTGCCGTCGATCTCGACAAAACCTTGACGGCATTCTTCGATCGTCGGAACCGTGAAGGGAATGGTCGGTAGAATAAGCAACTGCACGCGTTTTAGAAGTTCGTCAAACTCATCGCAGACTAGCCGCCGCGCTCGCTGCGCCTGTACATAAGTCGTCGCCGGCGTCAGCAACGCGGAAACGTAACTGAACAGAGTTTGCCGACTGTAATCCTTGGATCGCGATCTCAAGTACGGTTCATGCGCAGCGGCGTTTTCCACTCGGCTGGTGCAAACTTTGATCGCCGGAATGAGATCCATATGCGGCGTCGTCACCTCTTCGAGTTGCATGCCGAGGGATCTAAAGGCGTCGAGCGCAAGCGCAAAATTATCTCTGACCTCGCTCGCAATAAACTCATCGAAGTAGCCGCGCAGAATGCCGACTTTCAATCCTCTCACATCTTTGCCAATGCGCGCCGAGTAATTCGGCACCGGTTCATTAGCACTCAGCGGATCGTTCGGATCGTATCCGGCGATCGCCTGTAAAACCAGCGCGCTGTCTTCGACAGATTTTGTCAATATGCCCGTATGATTCGTCGAAAATGCGCCGGTGCCGGCGACCGTGCCAAACTGACTCACTCTGCCGTAGGTCGGTTTAAGCCCGACGATGCCGCACATGGAGGCGGGGTTGCGCACCGATTGCGCGCTGTCGGTGCCGAGCGAAGCGCAGCAGAGATTGGCAGCAACCGCCGCCGCTGATCCGCCGCTGGAGCCGCCGGCGATGCGCTCGGTGTCCCAAGGGTTGCGCGTCGTGCCGAAGAACGGATTGATGGTGGTGCCACCCAGCGCCCACTCATGCATATTGGTTTTGCCCAGTATGATGGCGCCGGCGTCTTTCAGTCTTTGCACCACGGTGGCATCGTGATCCGGCAGCCAATCTGCGAGGATCTTAGAACCCGCCGTGGTTCTTATGCCGCGGGTTGCCAGATTGTCTTTGATCGAAAAAGGAATGCCGTGCAGCGGACCGCGGTATTGTCCGTGCCTGATTGCTTTTTCAGCCGCCGACGCGTCTGCTAGCGCCTGCTCTTCAGTAACCGTGATAAAAGCATTGAGAATTGGATTGAGCCGCTTGGTTTTTTCCAAATAGACGCACGTGAGTTCGAGTGGAGACAGCTCTTTTCGTCGAAGCCGCGGTGCGAGATCGCTGATGCATGCCGCGCCGAGGTCTAGGGTCATGGGCGCGGCTTTCGCTCCAATTGGAGGAGCGGCGCGACCCCCGTCAGATCGATTTCATACAAGCATCGAAACAACCGCTCATATTCTTCTCCCTGGCGAGTGATCAATCGAATCTCTTCCTCGCTCAAAGCGAATCCGTAGTCACTATTGAGTTTTCGAACCAGCTCTTCCATACGCTAAGCTTCGGGCAAAACTACTTTCCCGCTTTGTCCCAGTTACAGATTTCCAGCGCCGCCACTGCATAGACCTGCGCCGCCTGATAAATGTCCTCGATATCGATTTGCTCCGAGCGATACTTCCATCGGCCGCCGCCCAGACCGAACTTGCAGGCGGGGATGCCCATTTCGTTATAAATATTTGTGTCCGTCCAGATGCTGGCGTGGACACCGGTCGGCGCCGGAGTCTTTTTACCGAAAAGCGATTGATAGCTTTCTTCGAGCACTTTAATCACCGGTTCGGCGCCCTTCGCTTCATAGCCCATCTTGGACGCGTACATTTCGATCTCGTACTCGACGCCGAGTTTGGCGAGCGCGGCCTTGAGCTCGCGCTGCACCTGCACGGGACGAAGCTCCGGCGGCGTGCGCACGTCGAGGTAGATCGAGCAAACGCCGGGGTAGTAATTCGGCCGAAACGGCGCGCCGCCTTGAATCGAACCGATGTTGACTTTCGGTACGATCGGGCCGTGCGGAGAGGCATACACATGGGCCCGCTCGAATTCCGCGGCCCAGGCATCCACGGCCCGTAAAACTTTCACCATTTTTAAAATCGCGCTCGAAGTCTCGGGCGATTTCTCTTCTCGTGTGACGCCCCAGGCCGCGTGGGGGTCGCCGAAGGTGCTGACTTTAAATTGCGACACGCCGTTTTGCGCCCACACGATGGAATGCGCCGAGCGGTCGGCAACGATCGCGTAGTCGGACTGAACGCCGTGCGTTAGAAGATGCAGGGTTCCGGTTCCTTCGCCGCGGTACGCTTCCGATTGGTACGGGCCGATCGGGGTCCGGGAAATTTCTCCGGCGACCGCGGCAAGAATCAAGTCTCCTTTCAAGTCGGCGCCAGTTTCCTTGATCGCTTTCCCCGCAATCATGAAGGCCGCCAGCCCGGATTTCATATTAGAGGCCCCCAAGCCGAAAACTTTGCCGTCACGAATGGCGCCTTTCAGGTCGCTCTCCGGTTCGAGCGCGCGGCAAAACATTCGGTCTTCTTCGGTTCCGGTATAACTCGTGTCCATGTGGCCGTTGATCATCAGCGACACGCCATTGGCGCTCCCACCGATCATGCCGATTGCATTGACCCGCTCCGGATTGATCTCTTGGCGCACCGCCTTGATACTGTGGCACGCGAACCAATCTAGAATGAATTCGCCGATCGCTTTTTCGGACCCCGTCGGACTGGGAATGTCGACGAGACTCTTGGTCAGCTCGGCAAGCTCTTCGCGATTGATTCGCTTAATGACATCCGTGCGCTCGACTGTGTTGGCCATTTGAAAAGTTTCCGATCCGTGTTTTGATATTCTGCTCGATGACGCAGTGAGTCCACATTACCGAAACTACTTTTACTAAAAAACTATCGGCTTGTACAAACGCGATGTCGGTTAATCTTCCCAAACCGGCTTGACGTTGGCGTCCAGCCACTTGCGCGGATCTTCGGAGAACGCCCTGTTGATGATCGGAATCGGTTTGACGCTGGCGCCCCATGCGTATTCGATGGACGCCTTGGACTTGACGCCTTTGCGCGACACTTCCCGACCTACTGCCGACACCGCCAGCTGGCCTTCCGGTGTAATCATCCACTCGGCAAAAAGCTTGGCTCCATTGATATGCGGCGCCTTGCCATAGATACCCAACTGTTGCGCCGATATCACTGGCGCGGCGCTCTTGACGAAATCTACGGGGCTGCCCTTTTCTTTTTCCTCGATCAAGTCGTGCAGCAGCGACGGCATGGCGATCGAATATTCCCCGGCGACCAACAGGCGAAACATGGCGCTCGTGCTCTTGTGAACCGTCACCTTGAGCGCCTTCAAGCCGCGGATGTATTTCGTCCAGCGCGCATCGTCTTTCCAGTACTCTTTGAGGCCGGCAAGCAGGCCGCTCAACGGCCCGGCCCGCAGCGGATCGTCCAAGGCAACCACTCCTTTGTATTTCGGATTAATCACGTCCTCCCAGCTCTTCGGTAAATCTTCCTTCTTCAATTTTTTGGTGTTGTAAGAAAGCGCCATAATCTGCAAGCTCACCGTCGGCAGCGTCGGATCATGCAGCAACAGGGAGTTGGCTTGTACCGTATTGTAAGGTTCGATCACGCCGGCGGCGCGCAGGACCACCGGAGCGCCCTCGCTGAGGATGACGTCCGCGGTTTTTTGATCGCCTTGAAACTCGGTAAGTGTGCGCGTGATGATCTCGGAACGCGTTCCCTGCCAATAGCTTGTGTTGATGCCGGAAAAACGCTTGTTGAAAACGTCCAAGATCGATCTGATATGCTCGACGTCCCAAATCGTATAGACCACTAACGCGCCTTCCTGCTTTGCCTTAGGGTAAAGATCCTTCGCCAATTTTTCAAAGCGCGGGTCGGTATCGGAGCCACCCTGAGCCAATGCGATGCCACCGCCCAACGAGAATAAAACCAAGATCAAAGTCAGAACTTGCCTGCTTGTCATTTGTGTTCTCCCAATTCAAAACCCCAATATTAAGTTCCCATTGGATACTATTTTTTTTCGAATTAAACCCTGCCACAGCAATTTACGCGCCACGACAGTCGGTGCTTGTCCCCAAAAAAGATGTTGAAAATGATTGACGATATAGCGAAGCGAGTGCCGTCCCCGCGCGTGACGAGCGCTCCATGCCAAATCCTTAGGCGCGCTGCTCATTGGTTACGCAGCAGAAGATCGCAGTGGATTTTATGCTCCCACTGCCGGTTCTAT
>DASWCL010000165.1:0-3778 GCA_036390135.1 Binatia bacterium | reverse complement strand
TCGGCGTGTTTTCCAGTCGCATGAGGACTTCGTGGCCGTGGAGGGCAAAATTATTCTTGAAACCGAGCGACTGCTTGGACAACATATTGATGTCGGCGCCGGCGGAGAAAAACTTTTCCACTTTGCCGGTGATGACGATCGCATGCACGTTGTCGTCGAAGCGGGCATCCAAGATCGCTGCGTCCAATTCCTTCAATAGCTCCGTCGTGTAGCTGTTCACCGGCGGGCGGTTGATTTCCAGCACTGCAATGCCGTTATCGATGCGGTATTCGATCATTTTTCCGTCTGCCATGATCGGTTCCTCCTGATTAAGAATCAATCATTTCAATTAACCGGCATCCTATCGCAAGTCAAGGCCGGTAGCGTTCGCTTCGCTCCGGGCACGGTGCGAAATTTACCGACTTAGCAAGCTGTTAACACATAGAGGGTAAAACATCGCTGTAAATTTGCATACGCCATTGGAAACACCACCGAACTATGGCATGAAGTAGCAAATTTCGCCCGTGCTAGGAGGCAAGATGAAAGTTAGACCCAAACGCAAACCGATTAAATGGCCCGACGGCGCGCGGATCGCGATCACGCCTTGTGTCGCCTTCGAAACTTGGCCGGAAGATCTCGGCGGGCCGAACACGCTGCAGCAAGAAAATCGGCGGAGCTTCCCCAGAAACGCGGTTACAAAAAGAAACCTAGCAATTATCACCGATCGTGAGTTCGGCGAGCGCGTGGGCATCTACCGGATGCTCGAAATATTCGAAACGGAGAAGATCCAAACGAGCTTTTTCCCCACCGGCATTACCGTGAAAAACTATCCCGAGATTTTCAAAGAAATCGCCGAACAAGGACATGAAGTCGGCACGGAAACCTGGATCCACGATTATAGCTACATGAAGAAGCGCGACAAGGAGAAAAAAGATCTGCAGAAAACCGTCGACGCGGTCAAGACAGCCGTGGGCAAAGCGCCGGTCGGTTATCTTTCAACGGGAGTAGCGCCGAGCGCGTCGACGCCAGAAATTATCTTGGAGCTCGGCTACACTTACTGGATGGATCCGCAGCACCAGGAAACGCCTTACACGCTCAAGATCAAGAAACAGGAATTGACGGTGCTGTCCTATTTTCAGGATCTGAACGATTACTCGAGTTATCAGCGCGCCGGCAGAACGCCGCGCGATTTGTTGCAAATGTGGAAAGATTGCTTCGATTGTTTGTACGAAGAGGGCGCCACCGATCCTAAGTTTATGATGTGGGGCAATCATCCGTTCGTCGGTGGGCGCCCGTTTCGCGCGTTGTTGCTGCGAGAATTTATCCGCTACGCGAAGGGCCACGGCAAAGTCTGGTTTGCGCCGGCCGGAGAAATCGCCAAGTGGTATCGCGAGAACTATCACGACGCTCAAGTCGAAGAATGGCCGAACTTCGCACATGCGGGTCGGCAAGGAAAAATCACGGATCTGTCGAAACTGTAAAAAGGTAGGGGGGGCAGCATGCTGCGGCCCTGCGTCGACGAAGGCGACCAGATTGGCGAAGAATAAATCACACGAAGGCGAGATTAGATCAGGTCTTGCGGCGCTGCGGAATTTGGGCGTAGCAGCCGACGCGCCCGCGCCGGCTCTAGTGCCGCAACTTAGAACGCAATTGGGAAAAGGCCGCGAAACCGATCTAGCCGTGATCTTCTCCCTCGGCAAAATCTTTGATCCGGCGGCGGTCGAAGCGCTCAGCGAGATCGATCGGCAAACTACCGACAAGGATCTCAAGAAAGAGATCAAACGATCCCGTTTCAAGTTAGCCCAGAAAGGTTTGGTTTCGCCGCAAGAAAAAGCGGCGGATACGAAACCACCGGCGATTTTCGAGCGGGTTTCCGACGTGGAAGCCTCTATGTCTGCCGTGGACGGCAGTGGTGGACGTTTGATCTGGATCACCAAACCGCAACCGAACCACGGCTTGCAAGTGATTCAAGCGATGCTGCACGATCGCGAAGGACTGCTTCGCTTCGGCGGCATGCATGTGCGGCGCAAAGAATTGCGTAAGATGGCCGACGAGATCAAACAACAACACGGTATCAGCATGATCTCGATCCCATGGGAATTTGCCGACCAAATAGTTTACGAGGGCTACGAGCGCGCCAAGGCCCGCGGGCAGAGCGGGTTAGAAAATTTTCACGAGGTCCGCTCGATGATCGCAACGGGTAAACCTAAAGAGCAAGCTCATCCGATTTACCGGAGATTGGACGCCGACCAAGCGCGGGAAGGCGCCTGGCGGGAGCTGTCGCGGCGGCTTTTGGATGAGCCGGAGCTGCGCTACTGGATTTTGACGGACGATTGGGTGCAGGGAATCCTGCCGCAACTTGAAGAGGCCCAGACCAGCCGCTTGGTGTTGAATCCTCTGCAAAAGGAAGAGCGCTTCAACGCCATCGTGCGCGAAGCCGTGAAGACGCTTTGCTCCGGAGAAAACGGCCAGGCCTTCAAACGGCGCATGGAAGATATGGCGCTGTATTTCTTAGAGACCAACCGGGCCGATGCGGCGAATCTCGCTCTCGCCGTGGCTTTGCAAGTCGGCGAAGCTGATCCGGGACTGCTCGACGTGTCTTTTCTCACCGGCCTTGTGCAAAAGAGCTTTGCGTTCTTCATATCGCAGGAAAAGACGAAGAAGGAAGAAGAACAGTCGTCGCTGATCATCAAGCCGTAGCGGGCATGGGTTTGGTCGATCTGTGCGGCTCGCTTTGCTCAACGATCCCACCGGTCTCCGAGCTTCAAGAGAATAGTTTGTACTCTGGATCCGAGTGCGCCTTGATTCGCAAGGTACGGAGCAGAGTCGGCTCCGGTGGGTTGGTGCCCGATTTCTGCGATTGCGCGAACTCCGTAACAGTGTGCTCGGTCGCTGTTTGGTCTGCGACGGATTATAATGCGACGAATACCGGGGCATGGTGATCAGGTTTATGTGCTTATTCGTTCTGCTTCCTGCTGAATGGTTCTGTGAATAGGTTTGGAACAAGTTGCGCGTCTAACAAGATATGAATCGAAGAGAGTTTTTGCGAATGATTGCGGGCGCCGGATTGGCAGCGCCGTCGCTTTTTGGCCAATCCGGTTGCGCGACGGCGCTGATACCAAAGGACGCCATCACCGGGCTTTCGCTCGGCTACGTATCGGGGGACGTGACCTCGAGCGACGCTCTGATCTGGCTGCGCGCCGACCCAGGTAGCCAAGTCTCGATACAGTACTCGAAAGATCCACGCTTCCCGACCTATCTGTCAACCGCCGAATATCCGGTTAGCCCGGACAATGATTTTACCGCGATCATATCCCTGGAAAGTCTTGAACCGGCAACGCGCTATTATTACCGCGCCGAGGTGAAGGGCAAGATGCCGGGGCATATTGCAAGTTTCGTGACGGCGCCGCGACCCGGCGACGACGCCAAAGTGACATTTTGTTTCAGCGCCGACACGCGGGAAAGTTACAAACCATTCATGGTCATGAATGCAGTGCGGGCACAGCATCCGGATTTTTTTATGCATCTAGGGGATACAATTTATGCCGACCGCAACGGCACGGCGCGGCAATTGACCGAGTTTTGGGCCAAGTATCGGACCAATCGTGACGACCTTTCGACCCAATATTGCTTTGACGAGGCCAGCGTTTATGTGACCTGGGACGATCATGAAGTCGCGGACGACTATCTTCCGAATAATCCACTGGCGCCGATAGGTCGAAAGGCCTTTCTGGATTATTGGCCGATTCGACATCCAAGCAGTGAACCGGAGCGGATTTACCGATCAGTTCGCTGGGGC
>DASWCL010000164.1:0-8953 GCA_036390135.1 Binatia bacterium | reverse complement strand
TGGGTTTTTTGACTTCGCCTTCGACGGCGACCGTCCACGGCCGTGTAGTCAAATATTTCGCATTCTCGGCTGGGTCGCCTTTGTCGACGCCGAGCTCGTAGAAGTTGTTGTAAGAAGTAATGTCCTTAAACGCATTTTGTTTTTCATCAATGCTGTAGGAGCTTTTTTTGATATTGGGCAATTTTTCGCCGGCGTGCGCTCGGGCAGAAGGTCGCAGAACATCGAGGCCGGCGAGTGCCGCACCCACGGTCACGGCCGCCGCGGAGGCTGAAGTGATAAATTGTCGCCGGTTCAAGTAGAGCTCCTTCGGCGTGATCTCTGATGACTTAATGTCCGCTGGATTTTTTATCAGCATGGTTCGTCGTCTCCTGCATTGAATCCGCATGGTCGCCGACAAAAGATTTCCTGTCAACTTCCCTCTGCAAGCAGTTGGTTGATCACCGATTCGGTCGTTTGGTACCCGCCTTCGCCAACGTGGCTGTAGCGAATTATTCCTCTTTTGTCGATCAGCACAATCGTCGGCCACGCCCAGACGCCGTAACGTTTCCAGATGTCGAAGCCGTTGTCCTGCACCACCGGAAATTTGATTCCCAGTCTTACGGTTGCTTGCTTTACACCACTCAACGTTCGCTCCCAGGGAAACTCCGGCGAGTGGACTCCCACGATGGTCAGTCCGGCTTGCTGGTATTTAGCGTGCCAATCCCGCAACTGCGGAATAATGTTACGGCAGTTGATTCAGCCATAGGTCCAAAAGTCTACCAAGACGACGCGGCCTTTTAAATCGGCGATGGTCAACGGCTTGCTGTTGAGCCAATTTTCTCCCGCGATCTCAGGCGCGGCCGTTCCTGACGTGATCGCCGCGCCCAACCTTGGCCAGAAAAACCAGGTTGCTACGATGGCGAGCGCGATCAAAAAGCGGTAGTTTACTCGGCGCATTATCATTTTGCCCGCGTGTCTCTTCCACGGGGGCATTTTAGCCTGTGACAGTTAGATGACCGCAGCGTCGATTGAGTTGCAGGGTCTCGACCGTTCAAACGAAAAGCGCTGCGTTAAAGTTCCCGAAGCGGCGCAAGAAAATTCACCGTTGCACCTGGGATTCGATCAGCGGGTTTATTTAATGGAGGAGTTGAGAGGAGCAAGTGAGGCTTTCAAATTCCTTATCCAAATCGAGCGGATGGGCGGTTTTTTTAATTATTTCGACGAGCGCGAAGCGAGCCAGTTCGTAAGCTTCCCGGTCATTGTCCGAGTATTCGAATGCCAACTTGCCAGCCGCCGCGACGAGTTCGCTAAAGGTGCTATCGACCTTACGGTTGAAGCCTTTTTCCATAGAATTAACAGCTCCTTTCACGCTGGTGTCGAGAGTTACCGTTCTCTCTCCCTAAATAGTTAGACGTCGGCGAAGGCGAAACGTTGTATAAAAATCGCCTCGAATAGGATCCGACTTTTGTCAGCTATTCTTCCTGCTCCGGCAGCTCGGGAGCCTTCTCTTCAACCTTCTGAAAGAGCGGTATCTGTTTGGCGTGCTGGTATTCTTCATTGCTTATATAACCCACGCTGGCCAGCCGCCCGAGAATCAAGTTTCTGCGGCTTAAGATATTCCGGTCCTTCGAGGTGCGTGGACTGGGCACCAGAGCGGCAAGCGTCGCCGCCTCGAGCGGGTCGAGAGCCGCAGCGGATTTGCCGAAATAGAACCGCGCCGCGGCTTCGGCGCCGTAGACGTTTCGCCCCCACTCGACGATATTCAGATAAATCTCGAAGATCCGGCTTTTCGATAATGCCTGTTCGAGCTGCCAGGCGATGACGATTTCTTTAATCTTCCGCAATGGATTCTTGGACGGGTTCAAGTAGAGATTTTTCGCAAGCTGCATCGTGATCGTGCTCCCGCCGCGATTGAAGCTCATGGTTTCCCAGTCTTTTTTCAGCGCCGCTTTGAGCTCGTTAACGTCGATGCCTTTGTGGCTGAAGAAACCGGCGTCTTCGTTGATCAAGATGGCCTTTTTCAGATTCTCCGAGATCGCGCCATAGGGCACCCAGATTTGCTGGCGCGGCGCGCGAATGCCTTTGTTTCGATATTCTTCATCGCGCAGTTCCATCAGCGCCGTAGCTCTCGGGTTTCTTTGTTTCAGCACCGACACCGTGGGAAGCGCGTAATAAAGATAAAAGCAGGCGCCGACGATTGCGGTAACCAGCAGACTGCTAAGCAAAACGCGTTTCATGTGCGGCGAGAACGGCCAGCGCTTTCTTGGTCATCGACGAGACCGGATACTGCTCCACTCTGCGCCACGGAACCCAGCGCCAGCGCGGTGCCGGCGCCGCAATTGTCGCAGCGCAATCAAAAAGATAGATCGGCGCACGAATCCGTCGATGCGTGATGCTGTGGCGAATCTCGCCGATCTGCCGGGGCTTGGCGAATTTAACGGGCAGATCGTGTAACTGGCGGCGCAGCGCGCTCGCAGCTCGGTCCGGCCGCGTTGTCTCAATGCCGGGCAGCTCCCAAAGGCGCCCTAACAGCGCAGTGGCGGCGCGGCGGTGCAATAGAATCTTGCCGCCATAACGCACGATCGCCAACGGCCAGGTGACGTCGGTGAAACTCTCCGCGCGCATGGGGTACGGGTAGGTGAGTACATTGTTACGATCGAGTGAGAGACATTCCCGTTTGAGCGGACAGGCAACACAGTTCGGCGCGCGCGACGTGCAGAGAGTGGCACCCAACTCCATCAAAGCTTGATTGAAATCGCCCGGTCGCCCACCGGCGACGAGCTTTATCGCCAAAGCGCGCAGCGCAGCTTCGTTGTTCATCAAACCGAACCGGCTGAGCACTCGCCGAACGTTACCGTCGATGGCGGGATAGTTTTTGCCGAAGGCGATGCTCAGAAGCGCGCCGGCGGTGTAATCGCCGATCCCGGCGAGCGCGCGGAGCTGGCGGTAGTCTTCAGGGAGCTTGCCATGATGGTCGCGGAGGATTTGGCGGGCAGCCATTCTTAGATTCTCCGCGCGCCGATAATAACCGAGCCCGGACCAAAGTTGCAGCACTCGTTCGAGCGGCGCGCGCGCCAAAGATTCGATGTTGGGAAGCCGCCGTAAGAATCGCTCGTAGTAAGGCAAAGCTGTTTTCACCTGGGTTTGCTGCAGCATGGTTTCGGCGATCCAAATGGCGTAGGGATCGTGCGTACGCCGCCACGGCAGATCGCGCTGAGTTTTTTCATACCAGCTCAAAAGCTTGCGGCGAATGGTGGGGAGATTCTTCGCGGACATCAATGCAGTTCGGGGCGTTTTCAGTTATAAGGCAATGTAGTCGAAATCGCTATTGAAGGAAACAACTCACGCGCCGTGCTGCCAATCCTGTTCGGGATTTTAACTTCACTTTGTTTTGCGATCGCGAGCTTGCTGGCGCAGCGCGGCTATCACGTGGCGCCGGCGCCCTGGGGCGCGTGGATCACCATCGCCGGCAATTGCGCCTTCCTGCTCGCAGCGCATTTTATATTGGTCTCCGACACGCGGTTCTTGGTCGCGGATAATCTCATCTTTGTCGCCGTTGGCTTGTTCGTGCCCGGGATGACGCGGGTGTTGAGCTTTCGCGGCATCCGCACCATGGGCAGCTCGATCACTTCCACCGTCGTCAATACGACGCCGATGTTTTCGACGGTGCTGGCGATTTTTATTCTCGGCGAACGGCCGGCGCCGTTGGTTTTGCTCGGCGTCGCGCTGACGGTCGGCGGGCTCGTCACGGTTTCCTGGGGCGGCGCGAAAGCCTCTTACAAAAAGATCGAGCTGATCTATCCTTTTCTATGCGCGCTGCTGTTCTCGATGAAAGATGTCGCCGTGCGCTGGGGATTGGGCGGCGGTGGAGGACAGCCGATTCTTGCCGCCGGGATTGCGGCGCTGACCTCGACCGTCGAAATTTTTCTGATCACGCGCTACGTCCAAGGAGAAAAATTTATTCTGCCGCCGGCGCAGGTCGCACGCTGGTTTGTCTGGTCGGGAATCTTCACCGGCGGGTCGTTCCTGTTCATGTATCTAGCTTACAGTATGGAGCGGGTTTCGATCGTCGCGCCTTTGGTCAATAGCTATACCGTATTCGTTTCGATCTTGACGCCGTTCATGGCGCGCGAGATCGAGAGCATTACTTCGCGCAAGCTTGCCGGCGCCGCGCTGGTGGTCGCCGGCATTTTTGCAGTGTCATTGGGAAAAGATTAGCGTCACTCAACGGCCGCTTCCACTGACGGTCAGCGTCAGGCTCGTATCATTGTTTTGTTTGCCGACCGCCACGAGCACAGTTTTCCCTTCTTTGCTGTAGGCTAGCATGGCGCCGCCGCTGCGCACGCTCATATTCGGTTGCCAACCGCGCGCGGGCAGTTCTTTTTTGTAGAACTCGACGATCTTGTCGCTCTCCATGTCGCCGTGAAACGACGCCTGGCCGGCGCCGAAGCCAAGAATTTTCATTTCAACCGGCTTGTCTGAGCTTTTGGTCATCGCTTTGGGTACGGGAACGGCCACTTCCGCTATGGTTTCTTCATAGGAGCCGCCGCAGCCCGACGCAGCGACGGCAAGAACTATCACGCCGGCGATGAATCGCCAGAGTGATGGGATAAGCGATTTGCGCATACGTTCTCCTCGAATCCTTGACTACACCAACCCTCCATCAGGATCAATGTGAAAGAGGTGGCGGGGCTCTCATGAGCCCGATTCGGGTGGAATCGGCAGACCGAGAAAATACCAGAGAATTAACAACGCGACGCCGAGAAGCTCCGGCAGCGATGGCCAAATATGGATGAGCGCACCGCCGAGCATGCCGCCTAGGGACGAGCCGATGAAGCCGAAAAAATTATAAATGCCGCTGGCCGTGCCGCGGCCCGCCGTCGGTATTCTTTGGCTCAGGAAAGCAGGGAGTATCGGTTGATACAAACTATAACCGAAGAAAAATGCGCCGCCGCTGATATAGAGGAACAGATCATAGTGAGCGCCGAATAAATAAACCGCATAGCCGACAGTGGCGGTAAGCCAGCCGATTACTATAGGCATACGAAATCGGCCTTGCTTCTCGGCGCGTCGCATATAGGGAAAGACCAGAAAGACGCTCGGCAGGAAAATGATCATGTAGACTTTCCAGAGATCCGCCCGTTCGACGCCGATGGCCGTCCAGCTCAGGGGATAGGTGAAGAAAAACAGGTTGAGCGCGAAGGAGAGCACGAAGGCGGCGATATAAATCGGCCTCAGTTCGCGGTGAGCAAGAATCGGCTTGAACGTCATCGGCGACTCCGACGCGCGACGGCGTTGTTCCGCAGGGAATGAGGTCGCGGCAAGAATCATCGAAAGAAAAGCGAGGGCCGCTAAAACATAGAACAAACCGTTAAGACCGATGTGCGCCGCCAAAAACGGCCCGCCAAGTAGCCCGATCATGAAAGACGCGCCAATGGCGACGCCCGTGATTGTGTAAGCTTGGGCGCGGACGCTCGGCCGGGTGAAATCGGCCAGAGCGGCGAAGGCGACCGAGCCAACGGCGCCGGTGCCTTGCAACGCGCGCGCGAGAATCAGGCTGTAAATGTCGCTCGCCATCGCGCAAGTGACGCTGCCAAGCGTAAAAAGCGCGAGCCCGACAACCAGCACGGGCTTGCGCCCCCAGCGGTCGCTTGCCCAGCCTAGAGGGATTTGCAAGACGCTCTGGATGAGCGCGTAGACGCCGAAGGCGACTCCGGCGAGCGCTGTCGAAGCGCCGCGATAGTTTACGGCGTAGGCGCTGAAGATCGGCAGCATGAGAAAAATGCCCAGAAGCCGCAATGCAGAAATCAAGCTTAGGACGATGACGGGCGCGATTTCATCTCGCGTAAAAGAATGATGACTTTCAACCAAGGTGATGGGTAAACTCCGTTGTCGGTGAAATGGATCGAATCAATCTACACCGTTTCAAAGAAATGGAAAGAGTCAAACCCGTCGGCGTTAATACCGCCCATGAGCACGATGGCCCGATGCATGAGCGCTCACGAAGTTCCAGGTGACGGATTGAGAGCGGGCGCGGGCTGCGATGGGTCGAGCCCGATCTCAGCGGCTTGCAGCGCATACTTAAGTCGACGGCGAAATTCACGACCGACCGCGTGCTGTCGGGAAGGTTGCGTCTTCAAACGCGCCTTGATCGTGACCGACGTGTCGGTAAAGTTCTCGACGCCGAAAACTTCGATCGGTTCCAACATCACTCGCCCATATTCCGCGTCGGCTTTCATCTCATCGCCCACGCGACGCATGATCGCCATGACCCGATCGGTGTCCACCCGGTACGGCAGCGTGACATCGACCACGGAAGCCGACCAGTCCATAGTCGCGTTGGCCAAAGTATTGATCGCCCCATTGGGAAAAACGTGGATGAGTCCCGCTTGATCACGCAGCACGACGGTGCGAAACGTGATGGCTTCGACCAAGCCGCCGGTGCCGTTGACAATGGCAATGTCACCGACCCGGATCTGATTTTCCAGCAGGAGAAAAAAGCCGCTGACCAAGTCGCGCACCAAATGTTGCGCGCCGAACCCGACAGCCAACCCGACAACTCCAGCGCCGGCGAGTATGGGGCCGATATTGATACCCACCTGGCTAAAGGCGACGAGAACGACGACGAACCACAAAAGGCCGCAGCTGATGGTCCACAGGACGCCCGTGAGCGTTCGAATCCGTTTAACGGCAGCTTCTGGAACACTTTCGGTTCTTTCGGTCGCGCGGATTAGAAAAGCTTCCAGTTGATTGAGCCCAGCGCGCATCAATTTCGTAACCACGTACGCAACAGCGACGATGAGCGCGATCCTGACGAGCCCTTCCGCGGCATCGACTCCGATATCAAATAATCTGGCGACGAATGTCTCCCAAGCGTGAGCGGTCATAGGCGTTTCCTCCTCGCGTTTGCTCTTGATGGTTTGTCGCAAAAAAACCGCGAAGATGCCAGCGCAGTTGAATAGCCGCCGTGTTCACGGCGGAACAATCTTATTGACATGTCCCGCCACTACGATAGATTGCCGCCATCGAAAAGCACCGGAGGCGCCATGCGTAGACTGGAATCGATTCTCTGTTTGAGCATCATCCTGTCGCTATTCGTCATTATTGACTCGGTTCGAGCGGGGTCGGCACCCGACAAAATCAAGTTTCCCTATTCACCCATTTCCTGGAACAGCCTGCCGTGGTGGATGGCGAAGGACGCCGGCCACTTCGAAAGAAACGGTCTGGATGTGGATTTGTTTTATGAAGGCGCGTCGTCGGCGATCGTCCAGGCGATGCTTGCTGGGGAAGCGAATTTTGCCGGCTTGGCCGGGCCGTCGATTGTCAGCAACGTGCTCGGCGGCGGCGACGTGATCCAAATCGCCGCCGTGGTAAAGACGTTCACGATTCCCATGTACGCCCAGGCATCGATCAAGGAAGTCGCCCAACTGAAGGGGCAAAAAGTCGCCGTGAGTCGGTTCGGTTCGATCTCGCATATCGCCGCTCTGAACATCTTCCAAAAGGCCGGCGTGACCGGTGCCACGGTTATCCAATCCGGCGGTACGCCCGAATCCGCTGCGGCCCTGATGTCGGGTGCGGTTGCCGCGGCCATGGTGCCGCCGCCACAAAGTCTGATGCTGCGCGAAAAGGGTTTCCGGGAGTTGGTCGGCGTCAAACAATTTCGCGAGTGGAACATCCCCGTCGTGGAAAACGGCGTGGCCGCGCGGCGATCCTTCATCGACAAAAATCCCAATGTGGCAAAGCGCTTCGTCCGCGCCGCGTTCGAGGCGATCCGCACGATTTACGTCGACAAAGAGCAGACGTTGAAGGTTTTGGCCAAGTACACCAAGGTTAATGACGAGAAAATATTGGACGAAAGTTACCGCTTCTCGGTCGAAGCTCTGAGCAAAGAAGGCTTTATGCCGCCGGAAGCGTTTACGGCGCTTTTGGAACAGCTGATCAGCCAAAAATCCATCGACGAAGCCGCCAGCAAGAAACTGCCGATCACCGCTTATTTCGACAACCGATTCGTCAACGAGCTGGAGAAGGAAGGGTTTTTCAAAAAGCTCTGGCAGTAGAGCGACGGTATCAGGCAACGGTTTCATATTTCGGGAACTCGTCTGCAATCTGAAATTTGACATTTGCAATCGCGAAGGCATAGCCGTCGCGCTTGGCATCCCGCCGCCAAATCGCTTAGAATCCGCGGAAAGCCTGGAAAACAATCATTATCAACATCCCTCGTGATCACCGAAGCCGACACCTGTAGAAAATACGTCCTGCCGAAACTGTACGCTGCCGGTTGGAACGACGATCAAATCAGCGAGCAGAAAAGCTTCACGGACGGGCGCATTCTTGTCGTCGGCACTAAGGCTCGGCGGCGCCCGGCCAAACGCGCCGATTATCTTCTCCGCTATGCCAGGGACTTTATGTTGGCGGTGGTCGAAGCCAAGGCGGCGTATAAGCTGCCGGGTGACGGTCTACAGCAAGCCAAAGATTACGCGGCAATTCTCGGTCTTAAATTCGCCTATTCGACCAACGGTCACGGTATCGTCGAGTTCGATTTTACAACGGGCCAAGAGCAGCATCTCGAATCCTTCCCGAAACCAATCGAATTGTGGCAGCGCTTTCGGGCCAGCGAAAATATCGCAGATGACGAGACGGCGAGCAAAGTCTTAACCCCTGCAAATGCTGCGATCGGAAAGGGCCAGCGCTATTATCAAGAAATCGCCATCAATCGCGTCGTACAAGCGGTATTGCAGGGTAAGAAACGAATCCTTCTCACTATGGCGACGGGCACCGGCAAGACCGCCGTGGCTTTTCAAATCTGCTGGAAGCTCTGGAACATGCGCTGGAACCGCGCCGGTGAGCACCGCCGTCCGAAGATTCTCTATCTCGCCGACCGAAACATTTTAATCGACGATCCCAAGGACAAGATGTTCACGACCTTTGGCGATGCTCGGTGGAAGATCGAGAACGGCGAAGTCAACAAAGGCCG
>DASWCL010000163.1:0-7539 GCA_036390135.1 Binatia bacterium | reverse complement strand
GGGTTTACCGCGCGTAATTCGGAGCAGTGAAACCCTTTAATGGCTATGATGATAAAGACGCGGGAAACATCACCGCGTCGACGCCCGGTTTGCCGCACCGGTTCCCGACGCATTGCCTTCAGAGTATGCCCCCCTCTTTGTGGTACTCCGCCGCCGATCCTTCAAGGAAACCCCCCGTTGTGAGGTTAAGGCAAAACAGCGTCCGCTATCGCGTGGTATGGGTGAATGAGGTTTAACTCGGGGTTCTTGACCGATCGATGATCACATCCGTTTACATATTGGTCGCTGCCATCATGGTGCTCATGACTTTGGGCCGGGTAGTTTTCCGTCCGGCGCCCAAAGGGATCGACTGGGCATTGGAGGTTGCGTTCATACGCCTGGAGTTTCCGCCCGACCAGCGGGTCGTGGCGCAGCAACTGGCGGCCGGGCTTGCTGAAATCGTCGGTATGAAAATCAAGCAACTCACGCCTGAAAATAATCTCAGCCAAATTGCCGAGTGGGCCGAGAATCACATCTATGCCAACGATTTGATCACGCTCTTTGTCGTTGCGTTTAACGTGAAATGCGATGCCGATACGACCTTTCGCGATTTGGTCGAGAAGGTTGCGCGGAAAAAGGCGGAGCGTGGCGTAGCCGTCGCACAGCGTAGCATGCCGCAGCACCGAGGTGCTTGATGGATTCCATCGACCCAGGGTTAACGAGCATGCCGAGCGTACAATGATCCACTTATTTGCCGATTACCCTCAAACACGCCGATAATCGCAGGCAGTCATTGACCGACGAGGTGCTGGAAAAAATCCCGACGCGCCAGCAAACGCAAACGCAATTGAATGCAGCACTCCAAGTCGGCATCGGGCGATTAGGGCGGTCGGGTTGTCCTATCTGGCGCACTCGTTAGGCCGGCGGCGCGTGCTGGCGACCTACAGCGTCGGATTGGCAGCGGCGGCGCTCGTTTATTTTCTGACAGCTTTTTCCGGTGCCGGCTGGAAAAGTGTCTTAGTCGAATTCGTTGGGCTTGGCCTATTTGGCTCGCTGGCATTGGTCGGCGTGCGTCGCTCTTCTGTGCTATTGGCGTTGGTTGGATGCTGCACGTCGCTTGGGATTTTATCGGCGCAAGCATCGATCGCGGGCAGCCGGATGCCCTATTGGTATCGCTGGGCGTGTGGCGGTTTTGATCTTGTCATTGCCGGTTATATTCTCGGTCGATTCGGCGGCAGAGGGGCATGAAGCGGAGAAAGAAATATTGATGAGGTGCTTCGGATTTATTATCACGTTAGCGCTGTGTCTCGGCTGTTTCGCGGCGACGAGCCGTGCCCAAACCCTGCTCGAGAAACTTCGAGTGACCTACAGCGCCATCGGCGGCTCGCAGGCGTCGGTGTGGGTGCCGTACGAAACCGGCATCTTTCGCAAGCACGGATTGGACGTCGAGCTTCTCTATGTTGCCGGCGGCGGCCGCGCCGGTCAGGTGGTTCAATCCGGCGAGGTGCCGATCGGTGTTTTCACCGGCGGCGCGGTGATTAATGCCAATCTCGCAGGCGGCGATTTAGTCGTGATCGCCAGCTCGATGAACGTCATGACGTTCGTCATCATGGCCCGCCCCGAGATCAAGCGGGTTGAAGATCTCAAAGGAAAAAAGGTCGGCGTGTCGCGTTTCGGCTCGGCCACTGATTTTGGCCTGCGTTACGCTGAAGAGCAGTGGCCGCTCAAGCGCCAGCGGGATTTCGCCGTGATTCAAGTCGGCGGCGTGACCGACGTCTATAACGCGCTACGAGCGGGGGTTCTCGACGCCGCGGTGATTAACGCCGAGCTGGCGATCCTCGCGCGCCGGGAAGGCTACCGCGAGCTGGCGGACATTGCCAAGATGGGAATCAATTTCCCCACGTCCTCGATCGTTACGACGCGCTCGTTCATCAAGCGCAACGAGAACACCGTGCGAAAGTTCATCCGCGGCTTCGTTGAAGGCGTCTATTTCGGCAAGACGCAGCGCGCCGCCACGATCAAGGTCATGCAGAAATATCTGCGCAGCAGCGACGCTTCGATGTTTGATGAGCTGTATGAGATGTACATCGTGCGCAATATTCCGCGCGTTCCACGCCCCTCGCCGGAATCCCTCAAGACTGTTCTCGATCAAATGGCGGAGACCGATCCGCGGGTGGCGAATCTCAAACCCGAACAGTTCATCGACGCACGATTTTTTCAGGAGCTCGACAAAGAAGGATTTATTCAGCGGTTGTGGAAGTAAACTTGGCGCCGTCGGCGCGATAAATCGCAGCGTGCATTCTCAGTCGCTAGCGCTTTACGCTTTATAGTGGAAGATGCGGGCATCATTCGCTACACTAATTGTCAGTGACAGCTCGCGACCCGATTGCAGTTCAATCGCCCGACGTTTCAAACTCGACCGCTCAAGCCAGAACCGAAATCCAGGAATATCTCCAGGTCAGTCACGAGCGGCACAAGCTATTTCCGCGCGCCGCACTCGTCGGACTTTGCGCCGGCAGCGTTGCAGTGCTTTTCCGCGCGCTGCTCGCCGGCGCCGACAGGCTGCGGAATTTTTTGATCGCCTGGAGCTACGGCGTGCCGATTTGCGGCTGGATTTTCCCGATGCTCTTCAGCGCCGCCGGCGCGCTCATCTCTGTGACGCTCGTTCTTCGCTACGCTCCGGAGACTAGCGGCAGCGGCATCCCGCATCTTAAGGCGGTCTTGCATCGTCTGCGAGACCTTTCCTGGAGCCGGGTGTTGATTATTAAAATGGCCAGCGGTGTGCTCGCGATCGGCGGCGGTCTGGCGCTTGGCCGCGAAGGACCCACCGTGCAGATGGGCGGAGCGGTAGCCGACGGGATTGCGCGCGGACTGAAAGCCTCGCCGCAAGACCGCTTGACGCTCACGGCGGCGGGAGCGGGTGCGGGGCTCGCGGCGGCGTTCAATGCGCCGTTGTCCGGATTGGCTTTTGTTCTCGAGGAGATGCAACGCGACTTTCGTCCAGCGGTGTTCGGCGCATCTTTTATTGCCGCCGCCTCGGCGGATGTCGTGACGCGCTCGGCATCCGGTCAGCTGCCGGTCTTTGCGGTGCCCGATTACGCGATGCCGCCGTTATCGGCACTGCCGATGTTTGCGCTACTTGGAATTTTCGCCGGCTTGCTGGGCGTGGCTTTTAATCGCGGTCTTCTCGGCACACTCGATTTGATGGCGCGGGTTCCCCATCGCTGGAGGGTGGGAATCTGCGCCGCTATCGGCGCCGTGGCCGGGCTGATTGCGTGGTTTTCACCGAGGGTCGTCGGCGATGGTCATACGCTGGCAGAAGCTGTGCTAACAAACGAGGTCTCGCTTCTGGCGATCCCTCTATTGTTTGTTGTGCGATTCGGACTGACGCTGACGAGCTATGGAACCGGCGCGGCGGGCGGACTTTTTGCACCGCTCCTGGCGCTGGGCGCGCTCCTCGGCTTGGGGTTCGGCCACTTGGTTCACATCTTTTTGCCTCCTCTTGCTGTCGAACCGGGCGTGTTCGCCGTGGTCGGCATGGCCGCCTATTTCGCCGCAATCGTGCGGGCGCCGTTGACGGGAATTCTCTTAATTACCGAAATGACTGGCAGCTACGAGCAGATGCTGCCTCTGTTGGTCAGCAGTTTTTGCGCTTATGCGGTGGCGGAGTATTTACGAGACTTTCCGATCTATGAAGCGCTGCTCGAACGCGATCTCGTCCGCGCTGGAATTGGCAGCACACACGCCGAGCCGATCGTGGTGGAGTTCGAGGTCAACGCAACCGCGCCCTTTGCCGGCCAACTGGTGCGCGAGCTTGGCTTGCCCGCCGGATGCGTTTTGGTCCGGAGTTACGCAGACGGTCGCGAGCGGGTCGTGACCGCAAGCACACGGCTGGAGCCTTACATGCGCATCACAGCGGTCATCGCGCCGGAAGCCAACCATGCTCTGGAAATACTTCGGCGCGGCTGTGCTGCGCGAGAACAAGATAAGGCTTCACTGGAGCAAACCATCACATGACGGTGAGCCACGCTGAGAGAAAAATTTGTGTCTTTACCGGTTCCAGACACGGAGTCGCGCCGGCATATGCCGATGCGGCCAAAGAGCTTGCGCGCGATTTAGTCGCGCGCGGCTTTGGCTTGGTTTACGGCGGCGGCAACGTTGGCTTGATGAGCGTGATTGCCGATACCGTGTTGGACCTTGGCGGTCATGTGACCGGAGTGATTCCCAATGCGCTGGTGAGTCAAGAAGTGGCGCATCGCGGCTTGTCGGAATTGCGCGTGGTGAATTCGATGCACGAGCGCAAGGCGCTCATGGCCGAGCTGTCCGACGGCTTCGTCGCTTTGCCGGGCGGCATCGGCACGATGGAAGAATTTTTCGAAGTGCTCAGTTGGGCTCAGCTCGGCATTCACAACAAACCCTGCGGTCTGTTGAATGTCTCGGCATACTACGATCCGCTGATTCAATTTCTCGATCACGCCGTGAAGCAGGATTTTCTCAAGGCCACACATCGAGCATTGCTAATCGTTGAAAGAGAACCGGCCGCGCTGCTCGACCGGTTCGAAAAAATTCTTGCCGCGCCGTCGGTAAAAAAATTCGATCCGGCGATAACTTAAACTATCGACATCGCGTTGATGAAAAGGCATTGACCCGGCGAATTCGATTGCGCTAGAAGTTGCGACGGCTGCGGGCGTTGCTCGGCTTAGCCACCGGTTTGCGGCAAGTGGAAACAGCCAATGGGGGGCAACCTATGTTTCACCGTTTTTACTTGACGGTACTATGGGGATCGCTTGCGTTGCTGGCGCTGCTCAAGGAATCGCCGGCGCAGACCAGCCTCGAGGCCGCGAAAAAAGAAGGTCAAGTCGTTTTCTACACACCGCTCAATATCAATGACTCGCGCTTGTTGTTGCAGCGTTTCGAGCAGCGCTATCCGTTCATCAAAACCGAGCTTTTGCGCCTGAGCGCCGAGCCGCTGCTCAATCGCATCTTTACCGAAGATCGGGCAGGGCGAAACGTCGTCGATGTGATCAACAACACGATGATCAATCCACTGAAGAAAAGACGATTGCTGCAAGCGTATCGATCGCCTGAGCACGCGGCCTATTTGGATTCATTCAAAGATCCGGACGGCTATTGGGCAAGCCTGAACAATAATTATTACGTCGTGGGTTACAACAGCCGGCTGGTAAGCGCGAAGGACGCGCCCGCCGACTGGCAAGATCTGCTGAATCCCAAGTGGAAGGGCAAGATCGGCATGGATCAGGAAGAATACGAATGGTTCGGCGCGACCATGGAGGTCTGGGGACGCGAACGGGCGCTCAAGTATCATCGCGCTCTGGCGCAGCAGGAAGTTCAATGGCGCAAGGGCCACACCTTGATCTCGCAGCTGATCGCCGCGGGCGAATTTCCCATCGGTATGGTTTACGCGCATCGGGTCGAGTCTATGAAGAAAGCGGGCGCGCCAATCGAATGGGCCAAGACCAGCAATCCGGTTTTCGTCGCGCTTTCGCCCACCGGTCTGGCCGCCAAGGCACCTCATCCCAACGCTGGAAAGCTGTTAGTGGATTTCATGCTTTCCTACCAATCGCAGCAGCAGTTGCGCAGCGCCAATCGTCTGTCGGGCCGGGCAGACATCGAGCCTTTGGTACCCGAGATGCATCACAGCAAACTCAAACTCGCCGCCATCGATCCCAAAGTCTCCGACGACATCAACCGCCACGCCAAGGAGTTCCGCGAGATCTATTTTCATTGATCGGCTAAACCGAGCGCTCCGTCTCGACAACCTGCACGTCAATGCCGAGGGTTCGGTAGAATTTTCGCCGCATCGTCTTTGCCGATAAATCCGCTACCCACGGGCCTGAGATTTCTGCTATTGAAGAAAGAAATTTTTCAGCAGGAGCGCAGCGAATACCATGGATTCTAGGAATAGGAGCCCGAGCGTTCTAACCGTCGGCGAAACTAAAACCTTGGCAGCGGTTGCCGATCGAATCTTTCCCAAGACCGACACGCCCGGCGCCGTGGAAGTCGGCGCAGTTGACTATATAGAAATCGCTCTGGCCGGCGATTACGCGCCGCTGGCGCCTTTTTATCGCCAGGGACTACGCCTGGTGAATCGTCATGCGCAGGCAAAATACGGCCGTAAATTTCGCGCACTGACCGCTGATCAGAGAGATGCCGTGCTCGCAGACTTTGAAGCCGGCGCGGTGCCTGGCTTCAAGAAGGCCGCGGAGTTTTTCGAAACCGTGCGTTACCATGTTTTGGAGGGCGTGTTCTGCGAGCCCCAGTACGGCGGCAATAAAGACATGATCGGTTGGCGTTTGGTGAATTTTCCCGGCCAGCAGTTCGGCTACGCCGACGCATACATCAATAAACGCGTCGATCTCGAACCGGTGGCCGTGGATTATACAAAAATCGAGGAGAAGTGAGCATGGCGGACGCGGCGGCGGATGTGTGCGATGTCTGTATTGTCGGCGTCGGAGGCATGGGTGGCATCATGGCCAAAGAACTTGCCTCCGCCGGATTGAAAGTCGTCGGCCTCGAGCGCGGTCCGGCGCCAAAGAAGGAAGACTACGCGCCGCGCGATTCGATCCGTTTCCTCGTGCGACCGGAACAGTTGGCATGGGTGCGTGACGAACCCACCACGACCAGAAATAAAGCCGGCGAGAAGACACGTCTGCAATATCGCACCAGCCCGCTCAATGTGCTGGGCGGCGCGCTGCTTCACTGGACCGGCCAATCGTCGCGCTACATGCCCGGCGACTTCAAGCTTTTTACCAACGAGATCCAAAGCGGCAACGCCGAGCGCGCCGGCGCCGATCTCACCGGCTACGACATCATCGATTGGCCGGTGAGCTACGACGACCTCGAGCCGTTTTACGAGCGCTTCGAGTGGGAGTTCGGCGTCTCGGGCGAAGCCGGTGTGAATCCGTTCGCGGGACCGCGTAACCGCGGCTTTCCGCTACCGCCGCTGCGCCATAGCGCGCGCATGCAACTGTTCGCCGAAGCCTGCAAAAAATTGGGTTATCATCCCTACGACACGGCGGCGGGAATTCTTGCTCAGCCCTATCGCCCGCCGGAGCCGTTCGACACGCGCATTGCCGAGCGACCCGGTTGTGTCTACTGCGGTCATTGCAATTTTTACGGCTGCCATGTGCACGCAAAATCCGCGACGCTCTATACGACAATTCCCGTGGCGCTGGAAACCGGCAACTTCGATCTCAGGACGCGATCGAAAGTGTTCCGTATCAACAGCGACGGCAACGAAAAAGTGACCGGCGTCAGTTATTTCGATCCCGACGGACAAGCCCGTGAATTGCGCACCCGCGTGGTGATCTTGAGCGCCTTTGTCTTCGAACATGTGCGTCTGTTGTTGTTGTCGAAGACGGGACGAGGAGCATTTGCCAAAGGCTTGGCCAACAGCAGTGGTTATGTCGGCCGCAATATCATGGCGCACGGCGACGTGCGCGCCATGGGCATCTTCGATGACTTTATTATCAACGGTTTCATCGGCCCGGGCTCGGCGGCGATGCGCATCGACGATTTCAACGGCAATAACTTCGATCA
>DASWCL010000162.1:0-2852 GCA_036390135.1 Binatia bacterium | reverse complement strand
GTGCTCGAGAAACCACCATCTACGATAATGATCTCGCCGGTCACGAAACGGTTATGCAAGATCAAGCTGAGCATGCTGTCGGCAACATCGTCCTCCGTGCAGCAACGGCTGAGCGGCGTGTATTTCGCCCGCCGTGCCATCAGCCCCTCATAGTTTTCGGCTAGCGTTCTTTTCATCCATTCGCCTTCGATCCAGCCTGGCGCGACCGCGTTGACGCGGATCTGCGGGCCGAGCGCGTTGGCGAGCGTCTTGGTCAAGTTGGCCACGGCCGCTTTGCTCGCGGCATAGGGCAAAGGTTGCGCGCTCGGACGCAAGCCGGCGATGCTGCAAGTATTGACGATGCAGCCGTTGGGCGATTTTTTTAAAAGTGGCGTTGCCGCACGAGTAACGAGAAACAAACCGAGCACGTTGACTGAGAAAACTCGATTCCAAGCGTCGACGGTCATTGCCTCGAAATTCTTCGGCTCCACGTCGACCGTGGTGCCGGCGTTGTTGATCAATACGTCGAGCCGGCCGAATTCTTTTTCCGTCGCGGCAAGCATCGCGCGCACGCTCGCGTCGTCGCTCACATCGGCACGGCAAAGCATTGTTTTGGCTCCCGCTCCTTCAGCTTCCCGCGCCGTGATCTTCGCCGCATCTTCACTCCGGCTGTAGTTAACGACCACATCGTAACCATTTTTTGCCAGCGCGATCGCAGCGCTGCGGCCGATCCCCGTCGCCGCGCCGGTGACGAGCGCCGCTGGTTTGTCGCTGTTCATGGTTCTACCTTTAAATTTCGAATTTGCCGCAAAATATCACGGCAGGTTCAACAGCTTCGACGCGTTACCGCGCTCGATCTTCGTCCGATCATCGGCTGACAGGCCGACTTTATCCAGTTGAGGAATCGTATAGCCGAGGCCGATTTCCGGTGGCGAGATCGGATAATCGCCGCCTAGCACGATGCGGTCGGCGCTCATGCAATCGAGCGCGCAGCGCATCGCAGACGCATCCGCGGTATGCGTGTCGACGTAAAACGCCTGGCAGTATTCCACCACGCGCCGCTGCAGATATTCCGGCATCGGTCGCTTTTCTTGCTCATAGACTCGCCTTTCGAAAAAAAACTGCTGATCGAATCGGCCCATCGTAAAAGGCAAGAAGCCGCCGAGCTGGCAAAAGACGAATTTAACCCCCCACCAACGGTCAAAAACATTTGCGGTAATCATTTTGATCAAGCAGAGCATGTCATCGAGTAGAAAACCCACGCCGCTGTTGAGATAACGATTATTGAGGCCGAGCGCTTGTTGCCAGGCCTGCGGCACCTGGCCCGGGTGAACCCAGAGCGGCATATTCCAAGACTTCGCCCGCTCGAAAATCGGTTCGTAAACCGGATCGTCGAGTGCGCGCCCATCGAGATTGGTGGAAAGAGAAATGCCAAAGAGCCCGAGTTTCTCCACCGCGCGATCGAGCTCCTGCATCGCACCCTCGCCACCCAACGGATCCACCGCTGCCGCCGGTATGAAACGGCCGGGCGCGATGCGCGAGGCCTCGACGATGTAGTCGTTGACCATCTTGACGACTTGATCCATCGGCAGCTTGCGCGCCCGCGCTGCCGGCACGAGCAAATTGCCGTAATTGATGACCTCCTTTTCGACATCGAAGCGATCCATCAACACCAGGTGCTTCTCCAGTGAGCTAAAGCCCTCGTCCGCGTAGAGAGTCCGCCCGAGGTAACTTCCGGCGGCAAATTCGCGGAGCGCGTCCAATATCGTGCGCGGCAGACAATGCGCATGGCAATCAATCAAGCTCATAACAGCTCCTCGCTCGATTATTTCGCCCAAGCCTCGATACTTCTACGGCGTTAATTCTTCGCTGGCGGGAATACCCGGCCGGAGGATAGCTAACACTGGGCTGTCTCTTCTGTCAATGAACGGCTCCCAGGACTGGCGAAGCCGGGCACCGAATCAGAATTAAATCTCTACGCTGGGATAGAAACTCCCGGAAAGAAATATTGCACAACCAGACCGATGAGATAGCCCAAGCCAGCGGCGGTGACCGCAATCAAGAAGAACTTTGAACCCGAAAGGAACAGTGATTGACCGGCAAGGCGGCCTTTGAATGCGCCGACACCGAAGAGCGTAATGCCGCCGACAAGACCTGAGAGATAAAGCGCCGGCGCGCCGGTAAAAAAAATATAGGGCGAGATCGGCACAAACGCGCCGACGACGAATGAGAGTCCCATCACCAGCGCGGCCGCGATCGGCTGATTGACTTCCGCGCTGCCCAAGCCGAATACTTTTTCCTGAAACGTACGCAGAAAAACGTTTTGTTCTTGGAGCAATACCTTGACCATGCGGTAGCTGTGCTCCTTGGTCAATCCTTCTTGTTCAAGCGCGTTGAGCAGACCTTCCGCTGCGACGTACGGTTCACGCTCGGCAAGCTCTTCCGCATCGGCGAGTTCCTTGTCGAAAATATCTTTCTGCGCGGCGGAAGACAGATACGAGCCGGCGGCCATTGAAATCGCGCCGGAAAACATCGCCGTAAGCCCGGTGACGATGACCACGATGTTGTTCTCCGTCGCCCCCTGCACTCCGGCCAGCAAGCCAACGGTACTAATCAAGCCGTCTTGAATGCCGAAAACAAATTCGCGAATCCGCGATCGGCTCTCGATCACCCGCTTTTTCCGTTGGATGGTTTCGAGAGACATCGCGTTAGGTCAAAAGGTTCGGGTGCGATCAGTACTTTAGCCCGAGATCGCCGGTGGGCTCGCCCGGCTGCCACTCCGAAGGACACAGTCGCTCCGTGCGGAGCGCCTTGAGCACGCGCAGAGTTTCTTCAACGCTGCGCCCGACGTTGACGTGACTCACGACCTGATA
>DASWCL010000161.1:0-7540 GCA_036390135.1 Binatia bacterium | reverse complement strand
CGTTGGATGAGACTAAAAGATAAAATCGTCTTAATAACCAGCGCGCAAAACTCCTGCACGCATGCGATCGCCATGGGGTTCGCCCGCGAAGGCGCAAACGGCGTCGTGCTCGATCGAGACGCCAGTAAAGCAGAACAGCTTGGCGCCGAAGTTCGCTCTCTCGGCCGTAGGGCTTTAACACTCCAGGTCGACATCACAAAAAAGTCTAAAATCGAAGAAGCCGTGCGGTGTACTGTTGCCGAGTTCGGGCGTATCGACGTGTTGCTCAACTGTTCGGCTCTAACGTACGAAAGTGATTTCTTGAATTTTACCGAAGAAGCATTCAATGAGTGCATCGATCGCGGGCCCAAAGCTTATTTCCTAGCTTCCCAGGCAGTCGGCCGCCACATGGCCGAGCAGGGTTCTGGCAAGATCATCAATCTCTCGTCCACCGATGCGCGTATCGGTTCGGGCGAGTCGACGGGTAACAGCGCGGCCTATTCGAGCATTGAGTCGATGACCCGCGCCATCGCCCAGGCCCTGGGATACTATGGCGTCAACGTGAACTCTCTCGTCTGCGGGCCGATGGATAATTTTTCTGGAACTGTCGAGGAAGCAGGAGAGCGCTTGCGGCGCATTCCCATGGGCCGCTTAGGCAAACCCGAAGACCTGGTCGGCGCGGCGATCTTTTTGGCCGCGGACGACTCGAACTTTGTCACCGGTGAGAGTCTCTACGTCGATGCCGGTTACTCCAATGCCGCCGTAACCGAGGACAGCTTTCGCCCGGCTTGGGCCCGGACTTGGGGTAAATTCGAAGTTCCACCGCAGAACAAGTAAACGCAGAGCTTCCAAGGAGGGCATTTTATGGGTTTTGTGAGACACAGATTCAAGTGCAGAACAAACGCCAGGAACCTCACACGGTAATATCGGCGACATGGCAACGATTCGGATCATCCTCTACACCAGAAAGCCAGTGCGCTTGGCCGATCAGTTGATCGAGCGCGCCAAACAGACCGGTCAGCCGGTGCCTTGAGGCTGTCGATTCTCAAATGGACGGTACTTTGTTTTACTCAATCAACAGAAGTCGACCGTGCTTTTACCTCATTCTCCTGCTGGCGATCGCTTCCACCGCCACTGCGGCGGACAGCATTCGAGTATCTTATGCGACGCTCAGCGCCGCTTACATGGACCATATTTGCGCGATGGACAAAGGCTACTTTCGCGAAGATGGATTGAATATCGACGTCATCCGCGCTCCGGGCGGCGTCGCGACTCCCGGTCTATTGTCGGGGCAGTTTCAATTCAGCAGCTCAGCAAGTTCGGCGGTCAGCGCCGCGGTGCGCGGCGGGCCGGTAAAAATCGTCTATACGAATCTCTCGAGGCCGAGCTATACCCTGGTTTCGATAAAACCGGATATCACTTCAGCGAAAGAGTTGGTTGGAAAAAAAATCGCGATTAATAGTTTTGGCGATACCGGGCATCTATCGACGATTCTCTATCTCAAGAAAATGGGCGTCAACCCGTCATCCGTGCTTTTCATCGCCGTCGGGAGAAACGAAGTCCGTTTTCCCGCTTTAATCTCCGGCGCCATCGACGCTGCCCCATTGGTGCCCCGCGACATGGTCGTTTTGAAAGAGCAAAAACATATCGTGCTTGCCGATCTGGGTAAAGAGATTCAACTGGTGTGGAATGGCGTTGCCGTGTCCAGCAAGCTTTTGGCCGAAAACCCGCAACTGGTAGAACGATTCCTGCGCGGTTTGGCCAACGGCCGGGAGTTCGCACGACGTTATCGGGATGAGACGATTTTGCTCATCAGCAAGCGCGATCCTTCACCGATGGAGGCCATTAAAGTTGATTACGAAGTGACCAAAGCGAGCATGACCGACGACGGATCGTTGCCCGATGATGTTCTAAGAGAGGAAGTCGCCACTCGCGCCGAGCTGACTAAAGTCGCCAATCGTCCTAGCCCATCGGCAGTGTTCGATTACAGCATCACGAGAAAAAACTACGCTCAGCTAAAAGCAACCGGCTGGCAGCCGGTTCGATGAGACCATGAAACTCGAAGGAAAAATCGCCATTGTAACAGGCTGCAACGGTGAGTTTGGCTCGGCCATCGTGCCCGGCTTTGCCGCCGAGGGTTGCGAAATCGTTTGTGTGGATTTCAAACAGAGCGATGCCGACACCGCGGCGGAAAAAGTGCGGCAAAGGGGCCGGCGCGCTTTGGCGATCGCCATCGATCTGCGTAAGCGTGGCGAAATCGAAGCAATGGTCAAGCAGGTTGTCGATGCCTTCGGCCGCATCGACATCCTCGTCAACACCACCATGGCTTCCCACAACCAAGAATTTTTGAATTTTAAGGAAGAAGACTTTGATGATTCGTTCAGCCGCGGTGTGAAGAGTTATTTTCTCACCTGCCAAGCGGCCGCCCGGCAGATGATTAAACGGCGCTACGGCAAAATCATCAATCTAAGTTCCATCGTCGGCGTACTGGGTCCCGGCCAAGCGGCCTCATGGACCGCGGATCGCGGCGCCGTCAACGGCCTTACCCGCGCCGCCGCGCATGCGCTGGGATTTTACGGCATCAATGTGAATGCGGTCGCGCGGGGCAACACGGCGCGCAAGCCTTATAGTCTCGGCGTTCTCGAGCGAGTCCGCAGGCTGCCTTTAGGCCGAACGGAAACGCCAGAAGACATGGTCGAGCCCTGCGTCTTCCTTGCTTCCGATGGTGCCAGTTACATAACGGGAACGATCCTCTACGTCGATGGCGGCTACACCGTCGCCGGCGTCACGGACGACCGCTATCGCCCAGCGTGGGCCCGCGCGGGTGCGGAGGAAAATAAATAGCTTTGTGACTGTTGTCCAAATTGAGCCGCCTGGCTTCGGACCTATAATATTAATAGTGTGCAAGCCGGACATGGTTTACGTTTTAGACCGGGGACATGGTTTACACTTTTATTCACTTAGTTTCCCATGCCAGCCTTTAGCTGGGGTGATCTTATTGGTTCGCTGATCAAGTATACCGAGTAGATGAAAGCTGTAACGCAACTCCCACTTCTCCTCATCTATAGGCTTAAGTCCCAGCGGCTCTTTAGCCAAGACTTCCGAGACGTAGAGGAACTCACCCTGCCACTTGATCTCGCCGTTGTGGCGCACCTGCCTCACCGAGACTCCCGACTCGTACTCAATCTGTGGGAGTTTGACTGGATAGGGCCGTGGCGAAGAGCGATAAACACTGCCTGGAGTTTTTCTTCCCAACGCCTCATGAGAACGCTGCCAGTTGTACTCCTCTCTAAAGGGATCGAAGTGGCGCTGCTGTGCGGGAAGAGTTTTTTGCGCTGGCACTGCTTCCTTCAACGTTCGGTGCATTCGCTCGTGGCGACCGTTCTGTGCGGGTTTGCCCGGACGAATCCGCTCGGGTTTGATCCCAAGCCTTATCCACCATTTCGAGAGCTGGCTGATCCCGCCCATCGCCAGCGACGCAAAAGGTGCTCCGTTATCGGTACGAATGGCCTCAGGCAACCCGTACTCCCGAAAGACCCACTCAAACCATGGTCTAACCGCCTCATGGCTCGGCCGCTCAAGCCCCCGGCACAAAAGCAGATATCGAGAGAAGTTGTCGCTGAGGGTCAGCGGATAGCAACGCCGTCCGTTGCCCAGCCGAAAGTCTCCCTTGAAGTCCGCACTCCAACTCTGATTCGGCCCCCCACACTCGCCAAACGGTTGTGTGTAGGGAGCTACCCGGTGCCGACGCAGCCGTGGCTGAACCAACCCCGCACGCTTGAGAATCTCACCCACCGTCGAATCCACGGGCCAGTCCATCTCCGGCTGCTCACGACTCAAGTAGTCCACCACCTTCTTCGGACCCCATCTCTGATGACTGAGCTTGGTCTCTACGATCATCGCCCGCAACTCCTCCGGGGTCTGATTGGGGTGGGTGTGTGGCACGCGAGAGAGTTCTTCAAGCCCTTGGACCCCTCGTTCCCCATAACGCTCAATCCACTTGTCAGCCGTCGGTCGGCTGATCCCATAACCTCGGCACAATTCACTCTTGCTGTAGTCTCCGCTCAACCAATCAGCTATCAATTGAATTCGTTGTTCCATGGCACTGGTTTCCTTCCACGGCATCGGCAATCTCCTCCTTGCCGATCCACTGTAAACCATGTGCCCGGTTTGTTCTGTAAATCATGTTACCAGTTTGTACCGATGGTGCGGCCCACCATGTGGGAGAAGAAAAAGTTGTCGGCGAACCGCTCCTGGCCCATGGAGCCTGTCTTGGTATCGTGAAAGATGATCGGAGTGTTGGTTCTTTCAAGCTCGTCGAAGATCGGGTCGAAGTATGGGTCCCACCATTCCTTGCCTGGAATCGGCGTCGCTTTTACGTTGAGTGCCTTGCTCCCCATTTCCTTGGAGCGGCGAAGTTCTTTGATCGCCTCATCGGTATCTTGCAGCGGAATGACTCCCGCCCACATGAGACGGCCGGGTTGCTGTAACGCATAGTAGTTCATGTAATTGTTCTGTGCCCGCGCATAGGCTGCCGCCAGCTCCGGGTCATCGACGAACCAGAGAATGTCGAGGGCCGGTGAATTAGGTGACAGCACCGCGACGTCGATGCCGTCGAGATCCATGTTGCGCACGCGACCGTGGGGCGTGAGATCCTCGGGTTTGAACCATTCGTTTTTTTCAGCTTTTTGCCGGCCGAGCTCCGAACCGATCATGATGCGATTGCCCACCAGTGTTTTGCGTCGCTCGTTATCTTTGGTCGGAAGTTTCTTCGGTAGAAAAGGCCGCCATTTGTCTTCAACCGTTTGCTCCCAACTCTCCAAGTCGCCCACCAGATGACTATCGAGATCAACCACTTTCATTCCGTCAATGGCCATAAGTCCATCCTTTCTTTTAGCGAGAAGCCGTCTTGCCGCCCAAAGTCTGATCGAGAAACCCGCTTTTTTCGAACTCGTGGAGAATGCTCTCATCAACCAATCGATCCAGATTCATTTCGCCGATCTTTGGGTTGCGCAATTTCATAAAGCGCTGAATATTTTTCAACCCATCGACGATGACAAAGGCCCTTCGGTCCGTGCGCCGGACGTAGTCCTCATATCCGTCATTGGCTGCCACTGGGTCCGTAATGCCGAGCTTCTTTGTCATAATTTCACTTACTGCTGTCTTGTTGGCCGGATTCAGGACAAATCCATGGCCTTCGATGAGCGCCTTTAGTGTGTTACGCGCGATGGTTTGGTGGCTTGCGAGGTAATCGCCCTTCACGACGATGGCTGTACCCACGAGCGGAATCTTTTCTACTTCCCCGACGAAATTGTAGCCGGCACGCCTGAGCCGCTGACTAAAAACTCCCGCGAGCGCCGCTCCCTGGATCGTCCCCGTTTCCAACGCTTGGGTAATGACGCGCTGGTCACCGAAGGCTGCAAGCAGAATTTTGTCCCGTTCCGGATTCAAGCCAACCTGCTCCAAGGCCAGCATCGCCGCCATCCACCCGGTACCGCCGATGCTCGTAACGCCGATCCGCTTCCCTTTCAGATCGGCCGGGGTCTTAATTTCCGGACGGACCACGAGGTCGTTCTGAACGTAATTTGAGAAGGCGGCGAGGAGTTTCACATCGAGACCGCCGACGGAAGCGCCCAAGGTCGCAGTGCCCCCGGTGTAGCCGAATTGCAGATCACCGGTATTCAGAGACGCCACCAAAGTTGGCGAGCCGGGGATGAAAACTGTCTGAACGTCGATATTGTTCTTGGTGAAGAAGCCCCTGTCCTGGGCCACCCATAGCGTAGTCGCCACAGAACTCATGGACGCATATCCGATGACAACTTTGGACCGAGACTGGCCAAAGACCGTATAGGGCTGAATGGCGAGAAGAAAGGCAAAGGATAAGAACTGAATCAGAATCCGCATCACACTCACTTTACAACCTTGTGCCGGAATAACAGACGCCTAGGCATTAAGTCAACTTGATGTCCGGTAAAGAATTGAAATTGCTACCATCAGTCTGAGGCTCTGCCCTTGCCGATCAACTCAGCGCGGGTATCTGGCCGGTCGCTTTTTGCCAGGATCGGTTGAGGCTTGCGAAGAACAGTCCCGCCACGATGAACACGACCACGAGGCACCAGAGTAAAGGCTCGTAGGTTTTCCACCGGTCAAAGATCGCTCCGGCGATCACCGGACCGAGAACTCCTCCCCATGTGTAGAACAAGACCATATAGCCGCGAATCTTGGCATAATGCTTCCGGCCGAACAAATCGCCGACCACGGCCCAGCCAAGTGGGAAAGTAGTCTCCACCGCGGCAAAAAAGATCGTGAACAGCACGAGCAACCAAAGCGAGCTACCAAGGATCGGCAGGAACATCGCACCGGCGGCGACAAATAAGATCAGCGCTGTCATGCGGGGTTTGTTCGCCTTGTCGGCAAGCCAGCCCATAATAAGCGTCAACGCCATGCCGAGAAATGCATAGGCACCCAGTAATAGAGCCGCCTCCGATTGGCTCAATCCCTTCCAAACCATCAAGGGCACAAAATGAACGGAGATCGCATGGTAGGAACCGTTGCGAATACCCGCCGCCAACACCGATCCCCAGAACGCGAAGGACCGTAGCGCCTCGGCTAGGGTAACGTCGACTTCCGATTTGACTGTCTGCTTTCTGCCGTCTTGGCCGGGTGCCAGTGCCGCGGCTTCATTACCGTCGGGGAGGAGCCCCATACTCTCCGGCGACCGGCGAATAGTGAGACACAGCGGTAGACCAATTACCAGGAACAAAACGCCGCCGATGGTCGCCCCCCAACGCCACCCCCAGGTTTGTACGATGACGCTTAGGACTGGAGCGACGAGAACTCCGCCGAGTCCGAAAGCAGCGCTACTGATGGTGATGGCGCGGGCGCGGTGGCGGATAAACCAGGTGTTGATCAACACCATGGGCGCATGCATAAATCCGCCGGCGTGGGCGAGAGAGATAACGCCGAGATAGACCATTAAAAAAGTCGCGTAACTATGGACCTCGGAGAGGAGCGGATAGCCGAATCCCATGAGTAAAACTGCCGCTACCATGATCGGCTTTGGGCCGTACCGTTCGAGCAAGTGACCGACGATGGGTCCTTCCACGGCGCCTTCCGCGCGTGCCAATGAAAAAGCCAGGGAGGTCGAGGTTCGATTCAGGTTGAGATCTTGGCTGAGCGGAAGAAAAAAAACCGTAAAGCCGAAACTATGAAGCCCCGCGCCGATCACGCGCAAAGCGCTGGCAGCGGCCACCATGCGCCAGCCGTAGAAAAGCCCGGTTAGTTTTTTGAGCAAGAGAGAGTTCCTGTAGCGGTGATTCGGAATCTATAAAGTTAGCTCATCGTTTACCAGGACATCGCGTCCAGCGAAAGCAAAAAAGCACCAACGGGGCCATCCCTTCCCCGTTCGGTCTCGGTCTCATTAAGTTTGACCCTGAGGTCTTTAGGGCAAAGTGAAAACGATCAGTTGGTCAGTGATCTGCCCTGCTCCAGGCTTCAACGATCCGGCGGCAATGTAGACGCGTCCGCCGGTGGTTGCAGCGGCAGTCCCGTGCCGGCCTCC
>DASWCL010000160.1:0-3040 GCA_036390135.1 Binatia bacterium | reverse complement strand
GGGCCGGCGATGCCGACGATCGGTTGATCGACGGCGAGAAGCGAAACCGGAAAAGCAAATAGCGCTAGCATCAACGCCGCTAACCTACCGGCTGGGATCGAATACATTTGCTTCACAATCTACCTCGGCTGAAGTGTTGAGCTTATAACCCAATGACCGAGTCGAATTCAATAGAACCGTGACGGGGTCATTTGATCCGGAGCGGTACTGGCAGTAAGTATGTTGCCAAGTTCACAATAACGAGCAGATGCCGTAGCGTCGCGGCAGCGCGGAGTGTCAATCAATTTTCAAACTGCTTGAAAAAGTTCTCACGCTGTAATTCCTTGAGAAACCGCGTATCGATGAAGTCTTCCGGCTTTTTGTTCTTCGCCGCTGGCACCCGTTGCGCCACTTCATCGATGGCGTTACGAATGCCTTCGAGGTGTGGATTTCCGCTGTAGTCGGTCACCTGGAGAAAACTCTGGTAAGTCGATTCAAGAATCTCCGGGTCGGAGGCCTTCAGATACTTAGTGATGATCTTTTTGGTTTCGTCTTTGTGCGTCGCGGCGTAGTGAACGCCTTCGATGAATCCTTTCAAGAAGCTCTTGACTGTTTGCGGATTTTCCCGATTGAAACGGTCGCTGGTTTCGATCACGAGCTGGGGATAGGGAATGTCCAGCTCCGCGACGTTCACCAATATCGAGAAGCCCTGCTTCTTCGCGGTCAAATCCAAGGGCGGGGATACCAACGTGGCATCCAAGGCGCCCACCGATAAAGCCTGTAAGCGACTCGGCTGAGTACCCCCTTGCAAGATGATGATGTCTCTAGTGGGGTCGAGGCCGAATTTCTTGCACACCAGACGAATGGCCGTGTCGGTTCCTGACCCGATCCGGCTGATGCCGATTTTCTTTCCCTTGAGATCGGCCCATTTGGTGATTCCCTTCGTAGCGACCAAACTGTAGGGAAGGGTGTTGACGACGGCAGCGATAATCACGGCGTCTGCGCCCTGAGTGCGCGCGGCAATCGTCCCCGGCCCGGAATTGATTGCAAACTTGACCTCACCAGTTCGCGCAACCTGGGCAAGCGTCGAACCGGATTCAAACAGGACTACGCGCACGTCGAGGCCATGTTTTTTCCACATTCCCGCGTCCTGAGCGAGATACGCGTAGATCAAGTTGACGCCCGGCCCGGCGACTCCCGCCATGACTGGGCCATTGCCATGCGCCGGGAACGGGTGGGCGAGAGCCAGTGAGAGCAGCACTAAAGAACGAAAGAAAAGCTGCTGAGGTTTAACCACTTGTCTCCAATTCTTGTCTTTCATCCAGCGCGCCAAACCAATTCCACCCTTTAGATGCCCCTGCTCAAAGTAGTTAATCCGACGGACGCAAAATCTCACTATTTTAGCGCATAAAGCCTATTCCTTAAAGGAGAATTAAAATCAATGAGAGGACTGTCAGCGGCCGGAAATCGTCAACGGCTCGTCGGCGCGCAAAACCCAGGCGCTTTCATGTCGGATAAAGCCAATCTTTGGATAATAGGCGACCGCTTTCGGCGCGGACAGGAGCACCAACATGGAGCGCGAGCCCATTTGTTCACGAGTTTTTTGGATAAGCGCGGTGCCGATCCGCTGGCGCTGGTGCGACGCGCGCACGGCGAGGTCGGCCAGGTAGCCGACGTAAGAGAAATCGGTGAGTGTGCGCGCGATGCCGACCAATAGTTTTTCTTCCCACGCCGTGACCACGAGATTGGCATGGCGCAGCATGTCCGACATGATTTGCCGATCATCGACCGGCCGCCGTTCGCCAAGAGTGGACGCATGATAGAGCTCGATCGTTTGATCGACGTCGAGGTCGTTGCCGTAGCGATATTGGATTGATGCCATTGATCTTCTCCGCTTCTGCCGATTTATTTGAGTTCGACGCTCGTTTGATTCTCAGCCGTCCGAATAATAGCAGCTCTGTTCGACGGGTTTGCTGGCGACTTCATTGAACGACCACGGCCTCGCCTTGATTGACCACGACTTCGCGAATCTTCGCCGGTAGGTTGAAAGGTCCGTCGATGTCGAAGCCGCGCGGATTTTCCGGTGTGCGCGAGAAAAAAGTGACGAGCTCTTGCACGATCGTTTTTGGCAGTGGGACACCGAGGATTTCCGCTGAATAGAGCTGAAATTGCCCTTTGCCTTGTTGGCTTCGGAAAGTGCCGCGCGCCGTTATAGGCACTTGGCCGGACAGATAGCTGAGCGGGTCCATGATGCCGCCAGTACTCTGCTGGCGCTTGAATTCGTCCATGTCGACAAGAACGCGGCCGGCCAGCTGCCCTTTGCCGATGATGTGGATCTCTGGACTTGCCAATCCGCGAGGAAGCTTGTCCTTGCCGTTGAACGCAAGATAGGAATTGACTTCGAGCTCGGACAGCGGCGTCTTTTTTGGCCGGACGGGAACGCTGGCAGCATTCTTGTTGATCTCAGCGATCTTTAGCTCAAGGCTGTCGCCTTGTTGCCTAGAAAGTTGCGGCGCCATTGCGCTTGAAACCGTCAGGCTCAACGCCACCAGACTCCAAAGAATTCTGAAATTCACACGAACACGATAGGGTTTGAACCGCAGCTCTTCAAGCCGGCGCGCAAAACTCGTTTGGCAAACAACACCTTGCAAATCCGCTGGTAGCATTGTTAATTGTAGCCTCCGCAGTACTCATAACCAGGAGCGACATATGGCCGAAGCTATGAAACCCCGTAGCGGGGTGATCACTGATGGACCCGACCGCGCGCCATCTCGGGCAATGCTCAAAGCGGTGGGTTTTACCGATGAAGATTTGCGCCGGCCGATCGTCGGCGTGGCCAATACTTGGATCGAGATCGGGCCGTGCAATTATCATTTGCGCCGGCTCGCCGCTAAAGTGAAAGAAGGGATTCGCGCCGCCGGTGGCACGCCGATGGAGTTCAACACGGTGTCGATCTCGGACGGCATCAGCATGGGCGCAGAAGGCATGAAATGCTCGCTGATCAGCCGCGAGGTGATCGCCGATTCCATCGAGTTGGTCGCGCGCGGCAATCATTTCGACG
>DASWCL010000159.1:0-7827 GCA_036390135.1 Binatia bacterium | reverse complement strand
CATTCGCCATGGCGCGAAACTGCTCTATGCCTACGCGGAAGCGACCGTGCCAAAAGTTACCGTGGTGACGCGCAAAGCTTACGGCGGTGGCTATATCGTCATGGCGAGCAAACATTTGCGCGGCGATATCAACTTGGCTTATCCGACCGGAGAAATCGCCGTCATGGGTCCCGAGGGCGCGATTAATATTGTTTTTCGCGACGCGCTGCAAAAAGCCGCCGAGCCGGCCAAGGCGCGCGACGAGATGATCGACAATTATCGGCAGACTTTCGCCAACCCGTTCAAAGCGGCGGAGTCGGGCTACATCGACGCGATCATTTATCCCGAGGACACACGCCCGACGTTGATTCGCGCGCTCGAGATGCTGAAAAACAAACAAGACCACCAGCCGCCGAAAAAGCATGGCAATATTCCGCTCTGAGGAAGGCAACAGGCATCAGGCAATAGGCAACAGCAGATTCGCCTGCGTCTTCAACTATTATTGGCCGTTGCCTACTGCCTATTGCCTGGTTTCGTATGTTTAAACGCATCCTCATCGCCAACCGGGGCGAGATCGCCGTTCGTATCGCGCGCGCTTGCCGCGAGCTCGATATCGAAACCGTGGCGGTTTACTCCGCAGCCGATCGCGAATCTTTGCACGTCAAATACGCCGATTACGCCTACCCGATCGGACCCGCGCCGTCGATCCAGAGTTATTTATCCATCGACCGTATCATTGACGTTTGCAAGAAGAGCCGTGCCGAGGCGGTGCACCCAGGGTATGGGTTCTTGGCCGAGAACGCCGCGTTTGCTCAGCGCTGCAAAGACGAAGGCGTTGTGTTTATCGGTCCGTCGCCGCAAGTGATCGATCAGATGGGTGACAAGGTGAAAGCGCGTCAGATCATGAAAGCCGCAGGCGTGCCGGTGGTACCGGGATCCGACGGCATTTTGACTTCCGAAGAAGAAGTCTTAGAGACGATCGAGTCGATCGGCTATCCGTGCATGCTCAAGGCCGTGGCAGGTGGTGGTGGCAAAGGGCTGCGCCTCGTGCGCTTCCGGCGCGAGGTGCGATCGGCGTTTCGCGCCGTGGGATCGGAGGCCGCGTCATCGTTCGGTGATGCCCGGCTCTACGTCGAAAAGTTCATCGAGAAGCCGCGCCATATCGAGATTCAAGTTCTCGCCGATAACTACGGCCACGTCGTTCATCTTTATGACCGGGAGTGCTCGATCCAACGCCGCCACCAAAAAGTCTTGGAGGAATCGCCGGCGCCGGGAATGGACGATCGCACGCGTCGGCGGATCGGGCGGATCGCGATTCAAGGCGCGCGCGCCGTCGGCTACGTCGGCGCCGGGACGTTGGAGTTTCTGCTCGATCAGGAGCAGAATTTTTATTTCCTTGAAATGAATACCCGGTTGCAAGTCGAGCACGCGGTGACGGAACGGGTGATCGGCATCGATTTGGTCAAAGCTCAAATCGAGGTAGCGGCGGGCGGTTATCTGCCGTGGCGCCAGCGCCACATTGCGCAAACCGGTCACGCCATCGAGTGTCGCATTTACGCCGAAGACCCAGAGCGAGATTTTATGCCCTGTCCCGGCAAGATCGAAGGGCTCCGTCTTCCGGAAGGATTGGGCTTGAGAAACGACTGCGGCGTCTACGAAGGGACCGAAGTGTCGATCTATTACGATCCGATGATCGCCAAGTTGATCACTTGGGGCGAAAACCGGGTCGAGGCCATCCTCCGCATGCGCCGCGCCCTGCGCGAATACCAGGTGCGCGGCATCAAAACCAATATTTCGTTTAACCAGTGGATCCTGCGCCATCCCCGTTTCATGTCGGGAGACTTTAACACCGGCTTTATCGGGGAAGAGTTTCGGTCAGCGGATAGCGAAGAAGTGCTGCCGCACAAGGAGATCGCGCTCGCCTCCGCGGCGATTGCCGCGCTGCACCGGGAACAGGAACAGACCTTAGGATTGCTGGCGCGGGGCGCCGCCGAGCCATCAAAGTGGCGCGAACAGGGAAAGCGAAACTCTTTGCGTCGGCACGTTAACTTCGCAAGCCGCGGTTGGCGCCGGCCATAGAACGGTGCCATGGGGTTCATCGGCAAACTTGGAGAGCAGACTTACACCGTCGAGATCGAAGAGATCGGCAAATCGGTCTATCGCGTGTCGGTGGACGGCAACGAATTCTTGGTCGACGGTAAGAAGACCGGGCGCACGAATTATTCTCTGATTGTCGATAATCGTTCCTTTGAGATCGAGGTCGACAATACCGATGACGAATACCGCGTGCTGGTCGATGGGCGCAACTATCGCATCGATCTGGTCGATGAGCGCCGAGTGCGCGTCGGTGGCACGCAGTCGGCGCTAGAGCTTCAAGGCCGGCAACTGGTTTCGGTGCCGATGCCCGGTAAAATCGTTGCCGTGCTGGTGTCCGAGGGCGATGCGGTCGAGAAAGGCCAGGGGCTGGTGATCGTCGAAGCCATGAAAATGGAAAACGAGGTGCGCAGTCCCATTGGCGGTGCCGTCAAAGAGATTAAAGTAAAACCCGGCGACACCGTCGAAGGCGGCGCGGTCCTGGTGATCGTCGAGTAGCATGGTTTTAACCGATTTGTTGTGCGAAATTCTTGTCTGTGAGTTGCATTCGTGTTATAGCAGCCCACCATGATTCCCAAGAAATGTTTTTTTACTAAAGGAGTCGGCGTCCACAAGGAAAAGTTGGCGTCCTTCGAGTTGGCATTACGCTCCGCCGGCCTGGCTTACTGCAACTTGGTTTTGGTCTCGAGTATCTACCCACCGGGCTGTAAACGGATCTCCAAGGAAGAAGGAACCAAACTTCTACGCCCCGGAGAAATCGTCTTTTGTGTGTACGACCGGGAAAGCACGAACGAGCCGAACCGCCTGGTGGCCGCCTCTGTAGGGGTTGCCATTCCCGCTGATCAGGAACAACATGGCTATCTTTCAGAGCACCATTCATTCGGCGAGACCGAGGAAAAAGCCGGCGAATATGCCGAAGATCTGGCGGCCAGTATGTTGGCGACCACGCTCGGTATCGAGTTCGATCCGGATACCGCGTGGGACGAAAGAGAAAATCTATTCAAAATGTCCGGCAAAATCGTGCGCACGACGAACATTACTCAATCAGCCATCGGCAACAAGGACGGTCTGTGGACCACGGTTTTCGCCGCTTGCGCCTTTGTGAATGAAGACAGTTAGCAGCTTGGACATTGCTAATCCCATACAGCCCGTTCTTAACTGATCACAAATCAAATTGGAGTGGTGGAGTCATGGAGTGATGGGTCGGACCAACAACACTCCAGCATTCCATTACTCCAACACTCCAGCCCTCTCACTTCGCGTCCCGCTCTCATCGATTCATTCCAAAACGCGCGGCATAGGCGACCGCAATACTGATGCCGTAGAGCAGCATGAGCGGCAGCATCAGGAGCACTTGCGAAACCAAGTCGGGCGGCGTCAGGACCGCCGCCAAAAGCGCGATCGCTATGATCGCATATCGGCTGTGGCGAATCAGGAATCGATGATCGATAAGCCCGATGCGCGCGAGAAAGAAGGCGAGCACCGGCAACTCGAACATCAGGCCGAAGGCAAGCACGAGCCGGGACACCAGCGAAAGATAATCGCCGATCTGCAAGAGGGGTTGGATATGGATCACTTCGTAACGGCGCAGCAGAAAGCCGAGACCGAGCTGGATCACGATCAGGTAACAAAATGCCGCGCCGCCGATGAAAAAAAACGAGCCGAAAAAAACAAAGCTGCGAGTGTAGCGTTTTTCATGCTCGTAAAGTCCCGGCGCAACGAACTGCCATGCCTGCCAGAGCCATATCGGCGACGTGATAATGATCGCTGCAACGAAAGAGACTTTCATCTTGGTAAAGAACGCTTCGGTGACCGTGGTGCCGATCAGCGCCAGGCCGCGAATCTGCAGGCGTCGCACCGGAGCGGCGAGAAGGGCAAAGATATCGTCGACAACGGCGTAACAGGCGCTAAAACCAACGGCGATGGCAATCGTGCATTTGATGAGTCGCGAGCGCAGCTCGGCCAAATGGGAGGTAAAGGGCATCTGGACATCAGATGACTGCCCGCTACCTTCGCTCGCTCTCACGTTTTCTCTGGTGTCGCTGGGGGTTTTGCCGCGGTAGAATCTGACGGTTTATCTGGCGCGGGATCGTCTTTGATGGTCGCGCCGGGTGAGGCATCTTCGACTTCACGTTCCATGTTGCGAAATTCGTCCTTCAGCTCGTCTGTAGCGCGGCGGAATTCGGCGAGACCTTTACCCAAGGCGCGAGCGAGCTCCGGCAACTTTTTCGGCCCGAGAACAATCAGCGCTAGGCCGAGAATCAAAAGCAGCTCCGGCATGCCGATGCCAAACATGGAATTAAGTTATGCGATTTCTTTTGCCTTGGCAAGTTTGACCGGCTGCTGCTTTGCAGGCCGGCAGCTGAGATGGTAGGTTATTTGGATGGCAAAACCAGTGGTCGTTATCGACCAAGGGTACCTAAAGCACCTGCCCGGTGAGTCGCATCCCGAAAGACCTGAGCGCATTCAAGTTCTCCTCGACTTGGCCGGCGGCCTCGACCGGCAGCACTTTCAAGTCGTAGCGCCGAAAGCCGCGACCCGCACCGATGTTGAGCTCGTTCACGGGGCAGATCATGTGCGCCAGGTGGAATCGACCTCGACCGTCAATCGCTATGCCTTGGACGGGGATACGATAACCTGTCGCGACTCCTTTGCTGTCAGCTTGCTGGCGGTGGGGGGATTTCTAACTGTGCTCGATATGCTGGCGGCAAAGGAAAGCACAAACGGATTTGCTTTGGTGCGACCGCCGGGGCACCATGCTTTGCGCAATCATGCGATGGGGTTTTGCTTGTTTAACACCATGGCGATTGGCGCCGAATATTTAAAGCGTACCCATGGCGCCAAGAAAATTCTGATTATGGATTGGGACGTGCATCACGGCAACGGTACCCAAGACGCGTTCTACGATGATCCAACGGTATTGTTTATCTCGACCCATCAATATCCGTATTATCCAGGAAGCGGCGCGGTCAATGAAATTGGTGCCGGAGCGGGCGAGGGTTACACGATCAATATACCGCTGCCGGCGGGCTGCGCCGATACGGAATATCTGCAAGTCTTTGAGCATATCGTCGTTCCTGCGGCGGAAAGATTTCAACCGGAATGGATTTTGGTTTCCGCCGGCTTCGATTCGCACCGCCGCGACCCTCTTGGCGGCATGGATGTCACGGAGGAAGGGTTCGGCGCCATGGCGCGCATTCTGCTTTCGCTCGCAGCTCGGTTCGCCGATGCTCGCATCGCGTTTTTGCTCGAAGGCGGATACGATCTTGCCGGGTTGCGCAACTCTGTAGCCGCGGTGCTGGCGGCGCAGTGTGAACAAAATCCGCGTCTGTCCAAGGGTGCGCCGTTGACTCAAAGCAGGATCGAGCCACTGATCCGGCGAGTGCTGCAAGTCCGGGAAAATTATCAATAAACTAAAATCCTATTGACCCTCGTTGCCGACTCATCTATTTTACCATTTCAAATTTATTACAGATCGGTTACGAGACTTAAACATGCATGAACAACGCAGAGTTGTTGTGACGGGCCTCGGTATTGTTTCCCCTCTGGGGACGGGTATCGAAAAAAATTGGCAAGCGTTAATGGAAGGACGCTCCGGCATCCGGCCGATTACGCGCTTTGCCACCGAAGGGTTTGCTTCGCGCATCGCCGGCGAAGTGCCGGACTTTAAGCCCGAGGATTTTATCGAGCCAAAAGAGATCAAGAAAATGGATCTCTTTATCCAGTACGCCCTCGGCGCGGCGTCGATGGCGATGCAAGAGAGCGGCTTAAAAATCGAAGGTGAGTTTGCTGAAAACGTTGGAGTGATCATCGGCGTCGGATTGTGCGGCCTCGACACCATCGAAGTCACGCACAAGGCGCTGCTCGACGGCGGACCGCGTAAGATCTCGCCGTTTTTCATTCCGAAAGTTATTTCCAACCTAGCGGCAGGTCATATCGCGATTCGTCACGGCGCCAAAGGTGTCAATTGGACGCCGACATCGGCGTGCGCATCGGGGACTCACGCAATTGGCGAGGCGTTTCAGCTAATTCGACGGGGAATCCAAGATGCGGTAATCGCCGGTGGGGCGGAATCGGTCATCACGCCGTTAGGGGTCGGCGGTTTTGCCTCGATGAAAGCGCTGTCGACCCGCAACGACGAACCGGAGCGCGCTAGCCGGCCGTTCGATAAGGAGCGCGATGGTTTCGTAGTCGGCGAGGGATCCGGCGTGCTGATCGTTGAAGAGCGCGAGCATGCGCTCAAGCGCGGCGCGAAGATTTTCGCTGAAGTGATCGGTTATGGAGCCAACGGGGACGCTTACCATATAACGTCTCCTGCACCCGAGGGCGAGGGAGCCGCGCGCTGCATGCGCTTGGCGCTGAAAGATGCGGGGCTGGCGCCGCACGAGGTCGATTACATTAACGCGCATGGCACGTCGACCGAGTACAACGACGCGAACGAAACCACGGCGATCAAAAGCGTGTTCGGCGAACAAGCGGCCAAACTGGCAGTGAGCTCGACCAAATCGATGACCGGCCACTTACTTGGCGCAGCGGGCGCGGTGGAAGGTGTTTATTCCGTGCTCACGCTCCATAACGGCATGCTGCCGCCGACGATCAATTACGAAAATCCCGATCCCGCTTGCGATCTCGATTACGTGCCCAACAAGCCGCGCAAGGCCGAAATTAAAGTCGCGCTGTCGAACTCCTTTGGTTTTGGCGGAACGAACGCTTGCGTGGTTTTTCGGAGGGCCCAATGAGCGGCTCGCAACGGCGCAGCATCATCTTGGGCACCGGATCAGAGCTGCCAGCCAAAGTTGTCACCAATCACGACCTGGAAAAAATGGTCGATACCAGTGACGAGTGGATCACGGTCAGAACCGGCATCAAAGAACGTCGCGTGCTCGAAGACGGCAAGGGCAATGCCGATATGGCGTTCCAAGCCGCCAAGCGCGCCCTCGCCGACGCCGGCATGGAAGCTACGGATCTCGATGCTATCATCATGGGAACCGTCAGCGCAGACTACCTGATGCCAAGTTCGGCTTGCGTGCTGGAAGACATGCTCGGCGCCCGCAACGTTTTTTCCTTCGATGTCGGCGCGGCCTGCTCGGGATTCCTCAACGCGCTCTCGGTGGCTGATTTGTTCATTCGGGTCGGCCAGATCAATAACGTTCTCGTCGTCGGCTCCGATACGCTAAGCCGCTGGCTCAATTGGCAAGATCGCGGCACGTGCATTCTTTTCGGCGACGCCGCCGGCGCGGTCGTGTTGGGCGCGTCGGAAAACGGCTCGGGGATTTTGAGCACCAAGTTGCGGACAGACGGCTCCTACGTCAAGACACTTTACGTCCCCGCGGGTGGCTCCCTCAAACCCGCGACGCCGGAAACCGTGCGGCGCAATGAACACACGATCACGATGAACGGCAAAGAGGTTTTCAAAATCGCCGTGCGCTCGATGGAGGAAATCAGCCGCCAGGCGTTGGCCGAGGCCGATGTTCCCGTCGAGAAGGTTTCACTGGTCATTCCGCATCAAGCCAATCGCAGAATCATCGTCGCGCTGGCCGAGCGGCTCGGCATCCCGATGGAACGGGTGATGGTGAATCTGGATAAATACGGCAATACGTCGGCGGCATCGATTCCCGTCGCGCTCGACGAAGCCAAGCGTCAGGGCCGAATCAAAGCCGGCGACATCGTCCTGCTCAATGCCTTCGGCGCTGGATTTGCGTGGGGCGCCGCAGTGGTGAAGTTCTAGAGCCGCTCTCGCCGCATTGCTGCCAC
>DASWCL010000158.1:0-6070 GCA_036390135.1 Binatia bacterium | reverse complement strand
GGGGTCATTGGATCAGGCGTTAGACGCCCTGGAGAAAGACCATGACTTTTTGCTCAAGGGCGATGTGTTCACCAAGGACGTGATCGAGACCTGGCTGGAGTACAAGAGAAAGGCTGAGGTCGATGCCATCCGCCTTCGCCCGCATCCCTGGGAGTTCGCTCTGTACTTCGATATCTAGAGAGGAATGAGAACTGAGTAACGAGGACTGAGAAGAGAAAGTCATACAGCGACGAATGGAAACGCAGCGAGCGCACGCGCAGTCCTCAGCATTCGTTATTCGGCACTACCGGTGAATGAGGGACCCGATGGAAGAGGTCCTGGTCTTTCAGCATGATCCATTTGAAGACTTGGGATTTTTTGCTGATGTATTGGAAAAGCAGGGGGCGGATTATCGAGTCCTTCGTTTGTTCCACGGCGAAATGCCGGCGGAAGAGTGGGAACATGTAAGAGCCTTGATTGTCCTCGGTGGCCCAATGAGCGTGGACGAGGAGGAGAGCTTTCCATTTTTGCGCTGGGAAAAAAAAATTATTCGCGCTGCTATCGACGAAGCGGTGCCAATGCTGGGCGTATGCCTTGGCGCACAGCTGATCGCGGCAACGCTCGGCACTCCGGTGTTCCACGGCCCGGTCAAGGAAATTGGTTGGAGCCCGATTTCGATTACACCCCATGGCCAGGTGGATTCGCTGCTCGGATACATGCCGGAAAACGCCACGGTGTTTCAGTGGCACGGCGATGGATTTGAACTGCCAGCTGGCGCCATCCGCCTTGCCTCTTCGGCCAATTACGGCACCCAGGCATTTCGCGTCGGCAAAACGATTTATGGCTTGCAGTTTCATCTCGAAGTGACGCCGCGCATGATCGCACGCTGGATCGATGAACGTTCGAAAGATCTAGCACTGGCGCCCTACGTTTTGCCCGACAAGATTCTTGCCGATACTCACAGCTACGCTCCGACGCTGAAATACTACGCGGAAAGATTCTTGTCCGAGTTCGTCCGTCGCGTGTCTCGCTCACGAAATCGCAAGGGAGACGGAGGCCAGGCGAGCGAATGAGAAGAGTCTTGGTCATAGATGACCACCAGCCTTCTCGCACCCATCTCGTTACCATTTTAAAAGATAGCGGGTACGAGATCGCGGGCGAGGGAGCGAGTGGAAAATTGGCGCTCGTGTTGACCCGTGCGGCGGTGCCGGACGTCATTCTCATGGCAGTGGGATTGGCGGATATCGATGGTATCGAAGCTGCGCGCGACGTCATGCAGTCGCAGCCGGCACCGATCGTTTTGCTGACGAGCCATCATGACGCGGCAACCGTCGAGCGCGCCAAAATGGCGGGCATCATGGGATATTTAGTCAAACCTTTACGAGCGGAAGAGCTAAGTCCGGCGATCGAGCTCGCGATCACGCGCTTTCAGGATTTCGTCTCGCTGAGAGCGGAAAATTCAACGCTCAAGGAAAATCTCGAAGCGCGCAAGCTCATCGAGCGGGCGAAGGGCTTATTGATGGATCAGAGAAATCTATCCGAAGAACAGGCTTACACATTGATTAAAAAAACCAGCATGAACATGCGCAAGCCTATGGCTGACGTTGCTCAGGCGATCATTCTGGCCGGCGGCTTTTTCAAAGGCGAAAAGAGTTAGGAAATTTCCGCCGCTGCCCCGTCTCTAGGCAGCCCATGACTTACGCGTAGGCACGGCCGTCGAAGCTCGCATTGACATCGCTGAAATTGCAGTAGTTCTTGTCGCACCGAATCTGGCATAACGATTGCTGGTAAATAATCGCGGAGGCAACGGCGCCTTCGTTGAGCAAGGGCGCTCATCGGCAAACCGATGGAGCGCCTTTTATTTTTCAAAAGGAGGATGGGATGGGCAGAGAGCGGGAAAAGAGCATGACCGGTAAAATCTTCGACAACATTCTTTTTTTGGCGGAAGTATTCGGCGATCAGGCGGACAGCGATATTCCGAAACTTCCGGTGTTAGAAATGGCGCGCTGCTTCGATCTAGAGCCGCCCAGAAACCCCCGCGTCAGTCGGCGTCGAAGCAAAGCGTGGCCCCTATGGAAATGAATCTACTTGAATTACCGGGTCAGCGACGCAGCCGGATGGTTCATCATCAAACCGTACGGCAAGGCTCAAAACAACGAGCCGCTGCGGGTTAGATATCTGTTTCGACGCTGGTTGTCACGCGACGGTGTGCGGGTGATCGTCGACTTGAAAGAGCTCGATCAATTCGGCGTTTGGGAAGTCGGATTGCTGACGTCGTTCAAAAGAGAAGTCGATCAACGCGCTGGAGTGCTCCGCGTCTGTAACCTTGACCCAAACTTGCAAGGCTACTTTCAAAATGACCGCTTCGCCAGTCAGTTTGAGATCTGCGAAGACCTTGAAACAGCGATGGCACCAGAAAGGAAGTAGGCGATGGGTACTTGTAGCGCTGCCGTAACCGAGCTCCATCCGGGGATTTTTCAAATCCGCGGCTCGAACGGGAGCAGCCATAGCTACGTCATCAAAGGCGACTATATGAACGTCATGATCGACTCCGGTTCGGACCAAAATTTTCCCGTGCTCGAACGCGGGCTGCGCCACGTCGGCTTGAAGGTCCGCGATGTCAATCTGGTGATCAATTCCCACGAACACTGCGACCACATCGGCGCCAATCGCTATTTCCAAGAGTGCTCGATGATCGCGGCTTATCGTCTCGCCGCGTCCAAAATGACCACGGGCGATTACTACGTCACGATGTATAAGGGCAACGATCTGAACGAAATTCCCATGCGCGTGCATCTCTGGCTCGAAAATATGACGCGCATCGACGTCGGCAATTACAGCTTGCGGGTTTTTCACACGCCGGGGCACACGTCCGGTTGTATCTCGATTATCGAAACGACCTGCGGGCTGCTTTTCTCCGCCGACAGCGTATTTGCCGGCGGCACGCTCTCGTATATCGCCGAGTCGGGAAGCATCGGTGATTACTTGGATTCTCTGACCCGTCTGCGTTGTTTCGGTTTGCGCGCTTTGTATCCCGGACACGGCAAGATCTCCACGACGCCGATCGAAGATATCGATCAGGCGATTGCCAACGCGCAGAAGATGCTCGACCAACGGAGCCAAAACAGCCCCGAGATGTTCTATCAAAAGGGCGCGGAGAACTGATTCCAATTTGGCTGTTCTAAGAGATTGGCGAGATGAACAAGATCGAAGAATACAAAAGAGAAAAAGACGGGCTTGATATTCTTCAAGACATTCCGCGCTACGCCACCGAAGGCTGGGAGACCATCACCGACGGCGACAAGGAACGTCTGAAATGGGCCGGGGTGTTTTTCCGCCGCCAGACGCCGGGCCGCTTCATGATGCGCCTGCGCCTTCCCAATGGTTTCATGAGCGCCATGCAGCTTCGCACCATCGGTGAAATCAGCGGCGAATTCGGTAAAGGTTTCGCCGACATCACGACCCGCCAACAGATCCAGCTGCGCTGGTTTGCCATCCATGATGTTCCCGAGATCTGGGAACGGCTCAAAGCGGTGGACCTGATCTCGCTCCAAACCGGCATGGATAATATTCGCGGCGTGATCGGTTGTCCGGTGGCCGGGCTCACCCCCAACGAACTCTTCGACGCTTCACCGGTGGTGCGTGAATTTACCCAAATTTTCCTCGGCAACAAGGCGTATACCAACCTGCCGAGGAAATTCAACGTCACCATCACCGCTTGCAAGGAGGCCTGCACCCACGCCGAAGCCCAAGACATCGCGCTGACGCCGGCGATGAAGGAAATTGATGGCGCCAAGATCACCGGCTTCAACGTCGCGGTGGGCGGCAAAATGGGCTCGGGCGGCTATCGCATCGCGTCGCCGCTCAATATTTTCGTCACAGCCCAAGAAGCCGCAGCCGTTTGCAGCCATATCGTTTTGATTTTCCGCGATCACGGCGCGCGCGAGTTGCGCACTAAAGCGCGCCTGGCATTTCTCATAGAAAATTGGGGCGTGGAGAAATTTCGCAAGGAATTGGAACGTCGCGTTGATCGTCCGCTTGCCTCCGCGGGAATAGACCAACGGGCGCCAAAACACACCGACCACATCGGTGTGTTTCGCCAGAAACAGGCAGGGCTAAACTACATCGGTTTGGCCGTGCCTGTTGGGCGTATGACCTCGGAACAAATGCTTGAAGTCGCGGACCTGGCCGAGAACTATGGTAACGGCCAGCTTCGGCTAACCGTCGGGCAGAATATCATCATTCCCAATGTGCCCGATAGCAAGATCGGCGAGCTCACCAGTGAGCCCGTGCTCCAGGTGCTACGTTACGATCCTTCCGAGGTCATGCGCGGTCTGGTGAGCTGTACGGGCATGGATTACTGCCACTTTGCTCTGATCGAAACCAAAGGCTGGGCGCTGAAAACGGCGCGCACTCTGGAAGAGAAACTCGGCAAGACCCAGCCCCTCAGTATGCATTGGTCGGGATGTCCGGCGGGATGCGGCAATCACACGGCGGCCGACATCGGCTTGCTTGGCAAGAACATCAAAGTCAACGGCGAAATCATAGAAGCGGTGGATGTGTTTGCCGGTGGCTCGACCGGCTGCGAGCCCAATCTGCCGGTCAAGCTCATGGAAGATGTGCCGTGCAAGGACGTACCGGACGTCATCGCCGGGTTAGTCAAGCACGGGGCTTTCAAGGCCATGCGGCAGCAATTGCGCAAGATCTCTCAAGCGCCGGCGAATATTGAAGCGCCGCCGCCGGTCGAAAGCCAACGAGACAAGCCGGTTGTTCGATCCGATGAGATTGCCGAAGGAGCAGCGAAGTTAGTGCGCGCGCGAGGTGAAGAAATGGCTATATTCAAAACCAACGGACAGCTTTACGGCATTCAAAACATCTGTCCGCACGAGGGCGGCCAACTCTGCAACGGCTGGATTGACGGTGGCGAAGTCGTCTGCCCGCTACACGGCTACAAATTCGATCTCAAGACCGGAGCCTGCTCGACGGATCCGAAGTTGAAAGTCAAGGTTTTCAAACTGGTCGCTCAGGGTGATCAATTCACACTGGAGGGGTGATGACGGTGGAGCGAGAAAAAAAACACAAGCAATTAGGCAAAATCCGCCGGCGCGACTTTCTCAAACTCTCCGGCGGCGCGATTGGATTATTTCTGGCCGGCATGCCCAAGGGCTGGATCGGCGGCGCTTACGCGGCGGACGGTCCGGAGACGACGAGCATCCGGTTTGGCATCATTGCCTTGACCGACTGCTCCTCGATAGTGATGGCGCACGAATTGGGATTGTTCAAAAAATACGGCATCGAATCGACGATCTCGAAGGAAGCGTCCTGGGCCGCGATCCGGGACAAAATCAATCTTGGTGAAAACCAGGCTACGCACATGCTTCTCGGCATGCCTTACGCGTCGACCATGGGGCTTCTCGGCTCACCGCAGAAGCCGATGATCATCCCTTTCTATCTCAACCGTAACGGTCAGGCGATCACGCTCGACAAAGAATTGCTCGCTAAAGGCGTAAAAACGCCGCAGCAACTTAAGCCGGTCGTCATGGAAGCCAAAGCGAAGGGAACGCCGATGAACTTTGCCATGACCTTTCCGCCGGGAACCCACGCCATGTGGATGCGTTATTGGCTGGCGTCCGGCGGTATTCATCCAGACAAGGATGTTTCTTTGATCACCATTCCGCCGCCGCAAATGGTCGCGAATATGAAGGTCGGCAAGATGGACGGCTTCTGCGTCGGCGAGCCGTGGAACGCGCGCGCCATTGCCGACGGGATCGGCTTCACGGCGATCACCACCCAACAGATGTGGAAGGATCACCCGGAAAAAGTTTTGGCGTTCACTGTGGAGTTCGCCGACAAGAACCCGAAAACCGTCAAAGCAATTCTACGCGCGGTGACGGAGTCGAGCCAGTACATCGATAAACTGGACAATCGCGCGCACATGGCCGAAGTAGTCTCGAAACCGCAGTACATCAATACGCAGAAGGAGGTCATCCTCGGGCGTATGCTCGGCGATTACGATTACGGCGACGGCCGCAAGGAAAAGGATCCCTTGTATATGACCTTCTTCGATCGCAATACGAATTTTCCGTGGAAA
>DASWCL010000157.1:0-2590 GCA_036390135.1 Binatia bacterium | reverse complement strand
TGCCGAGGCGGAGATTGCCAAAGGCAATTGGCGCGGGCCGATGCACGGTATTCCCATCGCGGTGAAGGACCAATTGGACGTCGAGGGTGCACCGGCGCGCATCCGCCAATTCACCCGAGGTGTCGGCGACGCGACGGCGGTCAGAAAATTACGCGAAGCGGGCGCTATCATGATGGGCAAGCTGCACATGAGCAGCTTGCCCGACTCCGAGCTTCCATTGCCGCGCAACCCGTGGAACACGGACCACATCACCGGCGGTTCGAGCACAGGCTCAGGCGCGGCCCTCGCCGGCGGACTTTGTCTTGGCTCGCTAGGCGAAGATACCGCGGGCTCGATCCGCAATCCGTCGGCATTCTGCGGGCTCGCCGGTTTGAAAGCGACTTACGGGCGGGTCAGCCGCTACGGTCTGGCCCCGCTCAGTTGGTCGCTCGATCACTGCGGGCCGATGGCGCGGGTCGTCGAAGATCTGGCGCACATGCTCAACGTCATCGCCGGTCACGATCCGAAAGATCCGACGTCGAGCAGTGCGCCGCTGGCCGATTATGCGAGCGCGCTGCGCGCAGACGTGAAGGGCATGGTGATCGGCGTGCCGCGCGACTACATCGATGAGTGCGCAGCGCGCACGGCGCCGATCGTGCTGCAACGCGTGGAAGAAGCGATCGGCGAGCTTAAGTCATTGGGCGCGCGCGTGGAAGAAGTCAAAGTGCCGACGCTGCACTTGGCGACGATTGCCAACGCTGTCATTTACTACAACGAATTTTGGGCGGCGCACAAAAGCGAGGCGGCGACGGTATTAAAAACCGGCGCAGCGCAGCGGCGTGCACGGATTTATCTCGGTCTGCTCACGGGTTCGGCGGATTATATTCAGGCGCAGCGTATCCGCAGCCGCTGCCGCGCCGAGCTCGCCGAGGTATTCGGCAAGGTTGCTTGTCTGGCGTTGCCGAATCAGGCCGGGCCGGCGCCGCAGGTCAAAGACGTGGGGCCTATCGACACGCTCTTCAAGCATGTCGTGCCGGAATTTCACGGACCGTTTAATCTGACCGGACTGCCGACGCTGTCGGTGCCGTGCGGCTTTTCCGAAGACAATCTGCCGATCGCACTGCAGCTCGTCGGCAAGCCCTTCGACGAAGTGACGGTTTTGCGCGCGGGCTATACTTACCAGCAGCATATGAAGTGGTACGAAAGACGGCCGCCTATTTAGGCATGAGGCGTGAGGCTCGAGGGCCGGAAAATAGGTAGGGGCGACGGGCGGTCGCCCGAGAAAAGGAGCAGGAACACAATGGAAATCCAGCGGATCAATCCACGTGAATGGAATTGCAGCGCGGCTGTTTTCGGCGATCTGGTGTTTCTTTCGGGCACCGTAGCCGATGACAAGTCGCTAGATATGAAAGGGCAGACCGCCGAAGTGCTAAAGAAAATCGACGCGGTTCTTGCCAAGGCCGGAACCAACAAGTCACGAATTCTGAGCGCAACGGTTTACATGGCGGATGCGGCGCTCAAAGACGAGATGAATGCAGCTTGGATGGCGTGGGTCGACCGGTCCAATTTGCCAACCCGCACAGCGATTGGCGCCGTGCTCACTCCCGGAACCCTGGTCGAAATCAGCATCTGCGCCGCGAAATAGCCCCCATCACAGCGGCGCTTTCCCTAGCGCTTCGGCTGAACGTGAGTTTTAATGATCGACCGCGGCGGCGCGTCGCCTGTTTGGCCGCTTCAAGGAGCGCTTGATATTCTTCTCCAATTGAAATAAGTATCCAACCCCAAATCGGCAGTTTGGACCGATAATTCAAAGTGTAAAGGAAACTTACGGCCTCAAACAAACGGACTCCAAGGAAAGACTCTATGCCCGAACAACTGCTGACTCTGGAGCAAGTCGCGGAGTATCTGAACGTCGATAAATTTACCGTGTACCGATTGTTAGCGGACAAAGAGCTGCCGGCGTTTAAGGTGGGAAACCAGTGGCGTTTCAAGCGGAAGATGATTGAAAATTGGTTGATGCAACACTCCAACTTTCGGCGCAAAGATACCCAGTAAAACCGCACAGTCTTAACATTCGGCTCACAAATGCGTGCGAAGACTTTTTATTCACTGCGCTTCTCTGCACACCGCTTCAATATTGTAACCGTCGGGATCGAGGACGAAGGCGCTATAATAATCGGCGCTATATTGCGGCCGTAATCCCGGTTCGCCGTTGCTTTGTCCACCCGCCGCGAGCGCGGCGCGATAAAAATCATCGACCAACGTCCGTTTGGTAACGAGAAAAGCGATGTGCGTGCTCGCTACGTTCGGCTTGCCCTGGTAAATCCACAGATCGGCGTGCGGCGGCTCGCCGAATCCCGCGCTCGCCACGGGCCGCGCCGGCGTAACGCCGTACTCGCGCAGCAATTGATAGCCGATCGCATTGAGCGCTCGAGCGTAAAACTTTTTGCTTCTTTCGCTGTCGCTGACTGTGATGCCGACGTGGGCGATCATGGAGTCCCCCCCTTTTTGTTTTCCCCGTAAAGAGACTGTGTCGCAATGTGCACGATCCTATGGATGTCATGCTGAGCAACGCGAAGCATCTCGCATGGTCAACTAATAACGAAGACGA
>DASWCL010000156.1:0-11509 GCA_036390135.1 Binatia bacterium | reverse complement strand
CGGGTCCAGCAACTCCCGGTTTGCCTAGTGCGAGCAGAACGTTTCCCTCAGGACTGAACTTAGTGACTTGATGGCCTTTGCCGGCTTTGCCATCGCCGTCGGCGACCCATACGTTGCCGTCCTTATCCACGTGCATGCCATGCGGAAACACGAACAAGCCCGTCCCGAAGCTGGTTACGTATTTGCCCGACGAGTCGAACTTGATAATCGGCGCGACATTCGAGCCGACACAGGAGTTGGCGCCGCACCGCTCGAAAAGCCAGACATTGCCGCCGGGGTCAATGTCAATGGCGCTCGTTTGGCCGAGCTTCCTCCCGTCGGGGAGCTTTGCCCAGCCGTCTTCGCGATAGGGGTTGTCCTGCCCGTAAAGCGGAGTGCTCATCGTAAAGATTGCGACACCGCACGCAACCATAGTTCCAAATAAGTAGCGCATCATGACTTTTTCCTCTGTGAAACGTACTCCGGTCACGAATGTAAAAGAGCTGACGTTACGACAAGCTCTCCGGCGGAAGCTCTACTACAGTTGAATTCAAAAGTGCAAGCCTCGGGTTTTCGCGATGTAGTAGCAAAGTGAATCTGACAGGCTCGCGTTTTTGCGACACGCACGAGAGAGATGCATTGTGCCGCAGGGAGCCGACCAGAGTGTCCGCGCATAGCGCGTTAAAGGAAATATTCTTTGGGTTCGACCACTATGATCTCAGCGTGGACGCGCGGGCATCGCTAAAAACAGCTGCCGATTGGCTGAAAAAAAATTCCACACCGGGCGGGTCGAGGTCGAAGGCCACTGCGATGAGCGGGGCACCAACGAGTACAACTTGGCATTGGGCGCTAAACACGCGCAGACATCTCGAAACGTTGGGAGTCGCTGCCGGACGATTGTCGACCACCAGTTGTGGCGAAGAAATTCTGGTTTGCCGCGAGCATAGTGGGGAGCTGCTGGTCTAAAAATCGCCGCGACCGTTTCGTCGCTTTGAACGCCAAACCAGGCGTCTAGATTTTGAAGGCGCAATCCAAGTAAGGTACGTTACCGTGAAAGTGGAAGGCTTCGTAGCGTCGTTCGTATGAGTGCGTCACATCGATTATGACTTTTCTCCAGGGTGAATTGACAGAACGGTTCATCAACGACTTTATTTCGCTGTCGTTTTCTCTCGCGTGTCAAATTCAGGGCCTACAGAACGCCAGCGCCGGCATTGCTTGCGTCTTTTTTGTGGGTTTGGGTATAGACTGGATTGAGCAAATCTGTTTCATGTAGATGGGTGTTGGGCTCGACGTCGGGGATCGCAGCGGCATCAGCGTCAAGCAGCGTTTAGCTTTGATGCTCTTGCCTGTAGTCGTAACACGTATCGGATTGGCGACGGCCGCGCCGCCACGGGCAGTGTAGGTTTTCACTAAAAGGAACCGAGGGCAAGTCGCCGAGATTTCCGACGCTTACCTTTCTCGAATATCGGCGCGGGACGTTTGCCGTCAGCAGTCTCAACCGAAGAAGGGATCCATACCATGGAATATGACACTGCATTTCGACCTTACCTAGCCAAGCGCATCGAACAGATCGAATCGGCGGACATCGTTGTCGGGATTCCTTGCTATAATAACGACGCGACGATCGTACACGTTCTCAAGCAAGTCAGCCACGGCCTTGCGAAGCACTACAAGTCGGCGCGCTCGGTCATCTTGATCTCCGATGGCGGCTCCACCGACGATACCCGCGAGGTTGCTCGCGAGGAAGAAATCATGCCATGGCAGGAGAAGATCGTTTTCGTCTACCGCGGTTTGGCCGGCAAAGGCACCGCACTACGGGCAATCTTCGAAGCGGCGGATAAGCTCAGCGCGAACGCCTGCGCGGTGGTGGACGCGGACTTGCGGAGCATCACCCCGGACTGGATTCGATATCTCCTGGAGCCGGTACTGGAAAAAAACTTCGACTACGTCGCGCCGATGTATTCGCGCTACAAATGGGACGGTACGATCACCAACAACGTCGCGTACAATTTAACGCGAGCGCTTTACGGCAAGCGCATCCGCCAGCCGATCGGCGGCGACTTCGGGCTGTCGAAAAATACCATCCGCTCCTATCTCACGCAAAACGTTTGGATGACGGACGTCGCCCGTTTCGGCATCGATATCTGGATGACGACCCAGGCGATCGCGAGCGGCTGCCGGGTATGCCAAGCCAATCTCGGCGTGAAAGTTCACGATCCGAAAGATCCCGGCGTGGCTCTCGGTCCCATGTTCCGCCAGGTCGTTTGGACGCTTTTTACACTGATGGAACAGCATGCGCTGGTGTGGAAGGACGTTCGCGGGAGCGAGCCGATCGAAACCTTCGGTTCAACGGAATTTTCCGAGCCCGAGCCCATCAACGTCAACCAGGAGTTGCTGATCCAGAATTTTAAGTTGGCGTTTCAACATTTTGGCGCGCTCTGGAAAGATCTGCTGAGCTCATCTTCCTACAGCGTGGTGCAAAAGCTCGCCGCTTCAGAGCGCAAGAATTTTTTGCTCGACGCCGCTTCCTGGGCGCACATCCTTTACGAGATCGCCGCGATCTTTCATCACTGGCCTAAGGACCGCGCCAAGCTGGTCGATCTGATGAGTCCCCTTTACGAGGCCCGGGTCGCTTCTTTTATAAATGAAACCGCCGAGATGACCACCGCGGAGTCCGAACAGGTCGTCGAACGGCAGGCGGAAGTTTTCGAGCAAGGGAAGTCCTATCTACTCAATCGCTGGGAGACCGACGACAGCGGTCCCAAGCCGAAAAGCTTGTTGCAAAAGGTCATCGGCGGTTGATATGAGCAAAATCGACTCGGAGCTCTCATTCTCATGCAGTGCGAGAAAATACTTCTGCCTGTGGTGGTCCCTTCTGAGACCCGCGGCAACATAGAGCTGGCAGTCCGGCTTTTACCGGCGCACGGCAAGCTCGTGGCGCTGAAAGTCGTTCGCGTGCCTGAGGCGACATCGCTGAGCGAAGGCGCGGCGGAGGCCGTCGATTCGCGTGCGACGCTCGACGAAACCCACGCCATCCTGCCGGACCCTCGAGTCGAACTGAAAACTCTCGTTCGGGTTTCCCATCATCTGTCCGAGGGCATTAGCGAGAGTGTTGCCGCAGAAAATGCCGACTTATTGATATTGCCCTGGAAAGGCAGCGCGAGCTCCGATGCCGCCCTGTTTGGCCGCACCATCGACCGCTTGGTCGAGACTCCCCCCTGTAATTTGCTAGTCGCCCGCGTCGGGGAGTTGACGAATTGCAAAAAAGTCCTGCTCGCCGTGCGCGGCGGTCCCTACGCAGAGCTTGCCCTGCAAATCGCCAATCAGCTGGCGCACTCCTTCTCCGGTGAAATTACCGTATTGCACTGCGAGCAGCGTTTTGCCGCGCCCGAGTTCGACGAGGCATTTCATGGCAGGTTGCTTCATGCGCTGCGCTTTCAACCGAGGCTGAAACAGCTGATGACTGTGCAGGGCAATCCTTCGGAAGTCATCCTGCAAGAGGCGCGAAGACATGATCTGGTGATCATTGGCTCGGCTGCCGGGGCGGAACCACGCTCCTTTATTCTCGGCCCGGTGGTGGAACAAATCGCCCAGTCGACCGACAAGCCGCTTTTGGTCGTTAAGACGCCGGAGCCGTTTGAGACCTGGGAACGAAATCGCCGCGTAATTCAGCCCAAGGCATTGTCCGAGCAAGTCGATCAGTGGTTTGCCGAAAATACTTTTCATCGCCAAGAATTCGCAGATCTGACGAAGCTCGTCGATCTAAAGCAAAAGCAGCGGCTTACCATCAGCCTCGGTTTGCCGGCGCTCAACGAAGCGGAAACCGTCGGCGGCATCATACGATTGATCAAGAAGAAGCTCTACGACGAAATTCCAGTCTTGGATGAAATCGTCCTCATCGACTCGGGCTCGACCGACGAGACGGTCAAGATCGCCGAGGATATCGGCATTCCAGTCTACGCGCATCAAGATATCCTGCCGGAGCACGGCACGTTTTGCGGCAAAGGCGAGGCTCTTTGGAAAAGTCTTTTCGTCCTCAACGGCGATATTGTCGCGTGGGTCGACACCGATATCCGCAATTTTTATCCTGGATTCGTCTACGGTCTGTTGGGTCCGTTATTGCGCGAGCCCGAAATCCAGTACGTCAAAGGTTTTTATCGCCGCCCGATCAAAATGGATGGGAAGCTGGTCTCGGAAGGTGGCGGACGGGTCACCGAGTTAACTATCCGGCCGCTATTTAACCTTCTCTATCCAGAGCTGTCGGGCATGATTCAACCGCTCGCCGGCGAATACGCTGGCCGCCGCACCGCGCTCGAGCGCGTGCCATTTTTTACCGGCTACGGGGTCGAGACCGGGTTGCTGATCGATCTGTTCAACGAAATCGGCTTAACCGCAATCGCCCAAGTGGATCTCGAAGAACGAGTGCATCGCAATCAATCGCTCGCTTCGCTCAGCCAGATGGCCTTCGCGATTCTCCAAGTGGTGATGCAACGGCTGCAAGAAAAGAACCGGATTCACGTCATGGACGAAGTCAATCGGTCGATGAAGCTGATTAAGCCCCAAGAGAAAAGCTACGCGTTGGAATTGAAGCCGATCCAAGATCGTGAGCGGCCGCCGATGATCACCATCCCTGAGTATCAAATCAAACGCGCGGCTCTTCGTGCCGGCAGATGCTAAGGCCATCGAAATCCAGTCAGCTACTCGTCGTCACCGATCTCGACGGGACACTGCTCGATCAGCAAACCTACAGCTATGAGCTTTGCTTGCCTGCCCTGCGCCGGCTCCGAGCCAGCCGGATTCCGATCGTGATGTGCTCGACCAAGACCAGCGCCGAGATGTTGCCTCTATGGCGCGAGATCGAGCTCGACGCTCCATTCATCTGCGAAAGCGGCGGAGCCATCTATTTTCCGCTCGGTTATCTTGGAGTTTCCTTGCCTGGACTCAAGACCGAAGAAGACTTCGAAGTGCTCGAATTAGGCGGCGATATTATTCATTTGCGCCTTGCGCTCGCCGACGCCGCGAGGGAGTGCAACGTCGTCTTGCAGTCTTTTGGACAGATGAGCATCGATGAGGTTGCCGAGTTGACCGGCCTTGGGTTGGAGCAAGCGGGTCGCGCGTCGCAGCGCCGCTACAACGAACCGTTCCGGGTGACTTACGGCGACGTGGAAAAGCTGATCGCATGGCTGCACGCAAAAGGATTAACCGTCACCCAAGGTGGTTGCTTGTATCATCTTACCGCCGGCCATACTAAGGGCGACGCAGTGGCTAGAATGCTTCAGCTGCATCGCCAACAATATGGCGCAACGATTGCCATCGGCCTGGGAAATTCGGCCAATGATTGGCCGATGCTGCATGAGGTGGAACGGCCTGTTTTAGTGAAAAATCCCGACGGATGCTGGGATGCAACCGTCGTCGAGCGTATACCGAACATCCTATGCACGGACGGGATTGGACCCGCGGGTTGGACAGAAGCGATCGAGAAGGTTCTGGACGAAACCGAGCCGTGAAAGTGGTTTGACGTCGGCGGAGCGCGCCCATGAAACCATTGTTGATCCTATTATCGGTTTTATTCATTGCCCCGCCGGTCGACGCGCAGACTCAACTGCGATTTGTGACCTGGAAGTCGGAAGCGGCCAAGGTCTGGGAGCAGGTCATCGCCGACTTCGAGGCTCGACATCCCGGTGTCAAAGTCGTGCAAGAAGTCGGGCCACAGTCGTCGACTGAATTCCATGACCTGGTAACCCAAAAACTGCGCAATCGCGACGCGCAAATGGACGTATTCTTCATGGACGTCATCTGGCCGGCCGAATTTGCCGCCGCGGGCTGGGCGTTGCCGCTGGATTCTTTTTTCTCGGCGGCCCAGAGAAAAGATTTTCTCGATGCGCCGATTCGCGCCAACACTTACGACGGCCGCATCTACGGCGTGCCGGTATTTGTCGACGCCGGCATGCTTTATTACCGCAAGGATCTTCTCGAAAAGTACCGATTGCAGCCGCCGCGCACCTGGCCCGAGTTGGTCCGTCAGGCCAAATTGATCTTGGCGCAAGAGCGCGATCCCTATCTCACCGGCTACTCGGCGCAGTTCAAGCAGTACGAGGGACTGATCTGCAACATGATGGAATTTATCTTGAGCAACGGTGCGACGCTGTGGAACGAACGCACTCTGCAGAGCACGCTGCACGAAGCCAAAGCGCAAGAAGCACTGCGTTTTGTGCGCGACCAAATAGTCGGCGCCATCTCGAACCGTGGCATTCTCGCCTATCAAGAACCCGAATCGCTCGCGCTGTTTACCCAGGGGAAAGCTATTTTTCACCGCAATTGGCCCTACGCGTGGGAGGCCTCCAGTGATCCCAAACAGTCAAAGGTTGCCGGCAAGGTCGGCATGATGCCGTTGCCGGCATTTCCCGGTGGAAAGAGCGCGGCCACCTTGGGTGGGTGGCAATTGGGCATCAGTCGCTTTTCGCGCAACCCGCAGTTGGCGTGGCAGTTCGTCGAACACATGACCAGCAGCGAGGTGCAAAAGCAAATCGCGCTCTACACCGGCCGCGGTCCGGCACGCGAGGCGCTGTACCGTGATGGGGATATTTTAAAGAAAAATCCGCAATTCGAGTCAGAATACGAAACGCTTGTGCTGGCGGCGCCGCGGCCTCGCACGCCGGTTTACTTGCCGCTCTCAAACGTCATGCAACGGTATTTTAGCTCGGCGATCGCCGTCGCTGATTCGGATATCGGGCGCTTATCTAAATTCGCGTCGCGCGACATGGATCGGGTTTTGGATCTGCTGCGCGATCGGAGACAACCGTGAGCAATTCTCGCGATCCGGTTTGGCGATTTCTGGTGCCGAGTTTTGTCTTCGTCGGCGTCTTTTCTCTGTACCCGATTCTGGAGTCTTTTCGTTTAAGCCTTTACCGGATGATTTTGACTTTGCCCTGGCTCGGGCAGAAATTCGTCGGCTGGGAAAACTATCGCGATCTGATCACCGATCCGGTGGCCCTCGGCTCACTCGCGACTTCGATGATTTTCGTTGCCGTCACCACACCCATCGAGGTGCTGCTCGGCCTCGTCATTGCGCTGGTGCTGAACGAATCCTTCCGCGGGCGCGGTTGGCTGCGCGCCATCGTGCTCATTCCGTGGGCGGTGCCCACGGTAGTTTCCTCGCAAATGTGGCGCTTTATCTTTAACGACCGCTACGGGTTTTTTAATTATCTGTTGTTCGGCAATGCCACCCAACTTTACTGGGCGCCGCTGGCAGAACCCGGCTTGGCGTTGATGGCGATCATGACAGCCGACATTTGGAAGACCAGCTCATTTGCCGGGCTGATTATTCTCGCCGGCTTGCAGGGCATTCCTGGCGAACTCTATGAAGCGGCGAGCGTCGATGGCGCGGGCGCATGGCAGAAATTCCGCTACGTGACCTTGCCGATGGTCAAGCCGGCTTTGCTTTTGGCGCTGCTGTTTCGCACCATCGACGCGCTCAAGGTTTTCGACCTTGTTTTTGTCATGACGCAAGGCGGTCCCGCGGATACCACCAATGTTTTGCAATTCTACGGCTACAAGAAAAGTTTCGCCGAAGGGATGATCGGCTACGGCTCGGCGATCGCCGTAACGGTGTTCGTGATCTCGCTGCTCTTGTCGATCCTTTATATTCGTCTGCTCGGCACCGGTTTGCTGCGGAAGGAAAGCCGCGCATGAAAAAGCTTATGTTCGCCCTCTGCGTGGTCGCAATCAGCGCGTTGACGCTAATCCCGTTTCTCTGGTTCGTGCTGACGTCTTGGAAAACCGCCGCTGAGATCAGCGCCATACCGCCGGTCATCCTGCCGAGTTTTCACGGCGGCAATTATCGCGCGGCGATCGAGAAATACGGCCTGCTTCACTACATCGCCAACAGCGCCATCGTCGCGACCTCGACAACTCTGATCAGCATCTTAATCGCTTCGTTGGCGGCTTTTGCCCTGGCCCGTTTCAAGTTGCGCTGGGCACGTTTTTATCTAATGGTGCTGCTGGCCCTTTCGATGTTCCCGCAGATCGCCATCGCCGGTCCGGTTTGGCGGCTTTTGAATTTCCTCGACTGGCTCAACACCTATCATGGCATCGTCGCGGCTTATATTTCGCTCTCGTTGCCCTTCGCCGTCTGGGTGCTGACGACATTCTTTCAGGAGTTGCCGTACGACATAGAGGAGGCCGCGTTGATCGACGGCTGCACGCGCTGGCAGGCGCTTCGCCTGGTGGTTTTTCCGCTCGCCGCGCCGGGACTCTTTACCGCCGCGATTCTGGTTTTCATCCACGCCTGGAACGAGTTTTTCTTCGCGCTGATCATTCTCACGTATCCGGCGCGGCAGACGCTCCCGGTCGGCATCGCGCTCTTTCCGGGTGAATACACCATGCCCTGGGGCGAGATCGCTGCTGCGTCAACGATTGCAACGCTGCCGCTGGTGGCGCTGACCTTGATCTTTCAACGGCGCATCGTGCAGGGCTTGTCGGCGGGAGCGGTGAAAGGTTAATGGTTTACATCCGTCGACAAAGTGGGAGGATGTCATCGCCTCTCTGACGATCACTAAACTGTCCAAGACGTTCGGCGCGACGCGGATCTTGGAAGAGATTTCTTTTGGCGTCGCTGAAGGCGAATTTTGCGTCCTGCTCGGTCCGTCGGGTTGCGGCAAGACGACGCTCTTGCGCATCGTCGCCGGCCTGGAATCCGCCTCCGGTGGCACCGTGCACATCGATACGACTCGCGTCGACCTTTTGCCGCCCCAGGAACGCGATGTCGCCTTCGTATTTCAAAATTACGCCCTTTATCCGCACATGACGGTTTTTGAAAACTTGGGATTTTCTCTGCGCCTACACGGTGTCGCGAAGGACGAAATCCAAACGCGCGTCGCCGAGGTCGCGCGGCTGTTGGAGATCGACAAGCAACTCGGTCATAAACCTCAACAGTTGAGCGGCGGGCAAAGGCAGCGGGTCGCGTTGGGACGGGCGATCGTACGGCGGCCGAAGCTTTTTCTTTTCGACGAGCCGCTCTCCAATCTCGACGCGACGCTGCGGGCAAACATGCGCGTAGAACTCGCCAGGCTGCACAGTCGGTTAGGTTCGACTATGCTCTACGTTACCCATGATCAAGCCGAAGCTATGACTCTTGGCGAAAAAATTATCGTGTTAAATCGCGGACAGATTCAACAGATCGGCACGCCGTCGGAGATTTATCATCGACCGAGTAATTTGTTCGTCGCCGCGTTCGTCGGCCAGCCGCAGATGAATGTTATCGAAGGTCGGCTGGACGGCAATGGAAGATTTCGACAGGACGGCGGGGTGGAAGTAAATCTATCCGGCATCTTGGCCAATCGCAGCACGAAAGACTCCCAGTTGACTCTCGGCATTCGCCCCGAAGATTTTCGTCCTTGTGCGAGCGCGGATGCATGGTTCACGGGATCTGTAGACTTCGTCGAGGATCTTGGCTCGGATTGTTTCGTTCATCTGCTCTGCGGCAGGCTAAAGCTTGTGGCGCGTTTGCCGGGGCAAAATATGATTAAGCGCGGTGATGATCTGCACTTGGACGCCGATCCTGCACGCGTGCACTTATTCCAGCAGGACAAACGCGTTGATTAGCCAAGCCGTGGCGTCGGATTGCGGCGCATTCCGTCACCGAAAAGCAAATTTTAGCGCAGCAAGCCGACGTAGATTCCCGCGATGATTGCCGTCGTGATGACACCCGCGACGTTCGGTCCCATGGCGAACGGGAGAATGATCGCGTGTTTGTTGACGGCGAGGGCGCATTTCTGCGCGACTTTGGCCGTGGTCGGAACGCAGGAGACTCCGGCGATGCCGATCAGCGGATTGATTTTGCCGCCGGAAACCTTGTAGGCGATCAGACCGGAAGCGATGCCGCCGATCCCGGACAGAAGGATCGATATGAGCCCCAACAGCATAATTAAAAGAACGCGTGAATCCGTTACCACATAGAAACTGAATAGAGCGCCAAGAACGAAGCCAAGGAAGAAAGTCGAACCGGTCAACACGACCTCGTCCAGGAAACGTTGATAGCGCGGCAGGTCGGATTCGCGGACCATCACGCCGATAAAAAACGATGCAAACAACGGCGCCGCCACCGGGAATAGTATTGAAAGCACCGCTGCTGCCAGCACCGAGAAGATGAGTTTTTGCCGCGACGTTACCTTGGGAATCGAGTGCAGATCCATGACGACGCCTTGGAGCTTCTTCGGAATGAAAAGCTTGATCAGATACGGATAAAGCGCGTAGGTGATGCTGAGATACACGTACGCCACCACGGAGATCGGCACGAACAGTTTTTTTGCGAGCTCGAGCGAAGTAAATAACACCATCGGGCCATCGGCGCCGCCGACGATGGCGATCGCCGCCGCTTCTTTGTAATTAAAGCCCAAACCGACGGCCAAGGGAAAAGTGAGGATCGAGCCCAACTCGGCGCCGATCGCGATCAGCAAACTCGTCAGCGGCGCGGCGATCAAATAATCGAGCGGCGTAATCACGCCGATGCCCATGAAAACCAGGCAGGCGATCAATCCGTTGGAAAACATCAGATTGTAAATCGGCTGGAGAAAGAAGATCTGCATGCTATTGACCACTTTCTCAGGGTCCGCGAGCATGGGATCGACGAAAAGGTTGGCGAGTTTTCCTTCGATTGTGAGTGTTGCGCCGTTTACCAAAACCATCGCTAACCCCATGGGCATGAGCACCATCGGATCGAGGATGTCTTTGGCGCTCAGGTAAATTAGTAGAAAACCGGCAAGCATCAGACCGATGCGAATCAAAATCGTCTGAGCATCCATCTGGCCGAAAGTGGAAAGCCCTTCGAAGATATGCGCGGCTTGAGTCAACACGATCGTATTTCTCCATCGGGAAGCTAAGCTTGAGTTTTTTTAGCGGCGGTGGGATCGAGCCGGTCGCCGGAGAGCCAACGGATCGCGACGATGACCAGCCAGACCATGAGCGTGACCAGGATGCTGACCCCGTAAATCCCCATGACGTATTCGAACGCATTAAGCATATTTTTTCTCCCTTGTTGCACTCTCATTCATGCCGGGAGTGTGCTTAAGAGCGATTTTAAGCGGTGGTCCGCGGAACGCTTAAAGGAGTGAGGATTAGCGGAGCCTCAAACGCCGGACTGGTCACTTAAAAAATTCTTTCCTGTCGCAACATGCGTCGGCGATTTCAAAGCGGAGTCAATATAACAGGTCCGGTGTGATTCACAATCCGAGGTTTGAAAGTTGATTGACGCAGCTCGTGTTAGGAAGGCGGCAAGGTCTTGGAGTGGTGGAGTGTTGGAATGCTGGAGTTATGGATTGTTCGGATTTTGACTTGACCATCACCCCAACGCTCCATTACTCCATCACTCCAATCCCCTAGTGCGCGCCGGCGTGAAGACCGCTCGCCTGCGCGACGATTTCCTCCACGCTGCGATCGAGATCGAGAGGACGGTTGACGCGTGCGTCATCGCGCTCGGGCACGAGAGCATAAACTTCGATGCGGTTCCCCTCTGGATCGAGAAAATAGCACG
>DASWCL010000155.1:0-1997 GCA_036390135.1 Binatia bacterium | reverse complement strand
ACAGGTTCAAGATCGATCCGAACGAAGTGAAAACTGCCAGTCTCGGAGACACGAGAACCAGCCTTGCGGGTCTCAAGGCCGGTAACGTGGATGGCGCGATGTTAATGACTCCGCTTGAGCTCTACCTCGAGAAGGACGGCTTCAAGCCGCTGGTTTACCTCAAAGATATTTTGGAATTTCCTCTGCTCGGTATCATCGTCAACAATGACCTGCTGCGCGACAAACCCGATCAAGTAAAAAAAGTCCTGGCCGGCGCCCTCAAAGGAATTGCCTTTACTAAATCGCGTCGGGACGAGGTGGTGCCTCTGCTGAAAGAATTCATCGGCCTGGAAAATTTGGAAATGGCGCAAAAGGCCTATGACAGGTTGAAAGATATTTGGCCTGAAAGCGGACTGCCGACCGAAAAAGGTTTGAAAAATGTCACGAGCATGGCGGAAGTTCCCACTGGCGTGCCGATGGAGAAAATCGTCGACTGGACGCTAGTAAAGGAAGTGTCGTCATCTCTCAAAGTCAGATAGCGCTACGGATTTGTGCTCTGATGGAGCAAGCAAAAGGGGGCGATTAAAGTGAGCCAATCTAAAACTGAAAAGAAGATCGATGTGCCGAGCGAGCATTGGGATCGACTGTTTGCGCCGAGTGCTTGCCTGGTCATGATCACCACCGTAGACGGCGAAGGAAGAATCAATGCTGCCTCCTTCGGCACCTGTGTGCGCGTGTGCCACGATCCGGTGTTCATTGCTTTTACCGTTGGGGCAACCAAGGACACTTGCAATAACGTTCTCGTCACCGGGGAGTTCGTCGTCAACGTGCCGCCGTTTGAGCGCGAGATTTTAGAAAAAGTGAGGGTCGTGGGTTTGGAATTTCCGCCACGGGTCAATGAGCTGGAAAAGGCCGGGCTCACGGCGATCCCGTCAAAGATCGTGAAACCGCCGCGCATCGCCGAGTGCCATAGTCATTTCGAGTGCCAGGTCGAATGGACTAAGCAGTGGCTGCATCGCGTCATGATCGTTGGCAGAGTCGTCGCGGCATCAGTCGACAAGGGCTGCACTGATGCCAACGGCTACCTGATATGGGACAAGCTCAAGCCGGCGCATTATTGCGGCCATGAATATAAAAACGGTTTTGTGGCCGCGTATCAAAAAATGGACGTCGATCTGGTTTATAAGGAGCCGATTCCGCCGCGGAATTCGTAGAGCCCGCGGGTTGAAGACGCTCAAGATGCTTTGCTCAAACTGTCGCGCGGCGTCTGGGTCGTGCATCGTCTATGCGTTCATTAACTAAACACGAACGCGGTTCGCAAGACTCAGGTAAGGCTTCTTGCAGTACCGCCCGTGGATGCGCCGAAGCAGGTGTTACCGCAAAAGCGTCTGCAGTCGGCCTCTCATGATCTCCTCGGCTTCGGCGACGATCTCTTCGATTACCTCTTTCACGCTTTTGATCGAGTCTATCAGACCCGCGTCTTGGCCGTAGGAGAGTGAGGCGTTGGCGATATCGCCGGCGGCGCGCGCCTTGGCCAAGTCTTTGCCGATTTCGCCGGCGTTTTGACGGATGGCCCACTCTCGTCCAGCCCAGCGTTCGATAAATCCATTGCGCTTGGCGCGCGACATGGCGCCAGGCCAGACCCGTTGGCTGGCGAGATCGGGGATCTCGGTCAGCACGGTGTCGTGGCCGTCACTATCGACGATCGCTTGTTTAAAATTCGCATGGAGCGGTGATTCGTGGGTGGCGAGGAAGCGCGTGCCGAGCAACACGCCTTCGGCACCGAGCGCAAGTGCCCCCGCGAGGCCGCGGCCGTCGGCAATGCCGCCGGCGCAAAGCACCGGCAAGGGCGCGAGGGCTTTGACCATCATCGGCACGAGCGGCAACGACGCCATCCAACCGACGTGGCCGCCGGCTTCCGTGCCCTGCGCGGCCAGGACGTCGGCGCCCGCTTCGGCGGCGCGCAAAGCTTCGGACACTTCGCCGGCCATGTACATGATCTTGCAGCCGGCATCGTG
>DASWCL010000154.1:0-5512 GCA_036390135.1 Binatia bacterium | reverse complement strand
AGCTCCTCGTCGGCATTGATGAGCACGGTGAGTGTGGCGTATTGCTGAAAGTTCAGTGCTTTAAGAATTGCCAGTGCGTGCAAAATCACCGCGATTCCCTGTTTGTCGTCGGCGATGCCTAAACCGTAGGCGCGATCGCCATCGACGCGGAAGGGTTGCTTGGCGAGCATGCCGCGCGGGTAAACGGTGTCCATGTGCGCGATCAGCAGGATTTTCTTTGTCCCCTTGCCAGTGAATGTCGCACGCACCATGTTGCCGATTTTCCCGGGCGTGTCTTCCATCTTGTAAACATCGCTCGGTTCCACGAGCTCGACCTTGCCGCCGAGAGCCTTCAGACGGCTAGCGATGAGAGCGGCGAGTTTACCGAGACCTTCGAAATCGCGGCTACCGGTCTCGATGGAAACCAGCGCCTTCAAGCTTTCGAGCAGCGCGGTTTTTTCCTTCTTTGCCAATGAAAGAATGGGCTCGCTCGGTTGAGCGTATGCCTGTAGCGACGGGGCTGCCAGCAACAGAGTTAAAGCCAGTCTTAAATAACCGGACCGCATCAATGATTTCATGTGAATCCCCCCAATCGCTAAGACCGCGCACGGTAGCTCGATGAGACGACCAAGAGACCGAGAAACTCACGCGATGTCGCCGGTGAAAGGAGACAGGTCCGCCGCCAGTCGGCGTTTCGCCGGGCGATTGTCTACTCAGAAGATTAGATATTTGATCTGCGCCTGGCCGTCAACCAAAACTGGCGAGTCGTGATTGCGCTGAAGTGGAGAAGAACTTAGGCGAGCTAGGGAACGATGGCAATGCAGATTAAATGCCGGCGTACCATTCGTACCCCTGATCTTCCCAGTAGCCGCCTTTGCCTCGGCCGATTTTATCCAAACTTGCGACGAACTCGAGGGCGCGAATGTACTTAGCATGTTTGTAGCCAAGCTGGGTTTCGACGCGCAGGCGCAGCGGCGCGCCGTTGTCGACGGGCAGTGGCTGATCGTTTAGCTCATAGGCGAGGATGGTTTGCAGATGAACGGCGTCGATCAAATCGATGCTTTCAAAATAGTTAGTGCCGTCGCTGTCGGTGTCCATGCAGCGAAGGACGATGTACTTCGCCTCGGCCGCCGGCTGTACTTTATTCATAATCTCTTCCAGGCGCACGCCTTTCCACTTGCCGATGACGCTCCAGCCTTCGACGCAATCGTGGCGCGTTATCTGCATGCGCGAAGGCATGCTTTTGAGCTCAGTGAGGGAGAAGCTTGCTGGTTGCTTGACGAGGCCGGAGACTTCAAGGCGCCACTTTGTCCACTGGTTTTTTGCGTCGGCCGCGTAGTCCATGGTGATCGGCGGCGGGTTGCCGTTGCTGCGAAATTTCGGCGAGATATCTTTGGCGCTGAATTCCTGGGCGAGCTTGTCGCGGCCGGCGAGCAAACGCTGCGCGCGGCGACTGCCATGCTCGGCTAATTCGAGCAGCGACTGAACCTTGTCGTTGCGGCTGAGGCCATCAAAGATTTTCTCGCAGCCGCTCAGCAGCAAGAGACCGGTGCCCTGGAGCGTTCCGAGGAGTAGCTTGCGCCGGGAAAGTTTAGGATTTAGGTTCTTCATTTTTCTCCGCCTTCTTCTCTGGCGTCGATAAAGCCGCGTCCACCGCTGTGGGCGGCGGCGTTGTTTGGATCTTTGCTGCGGGCGCGGCCGAATGCGGCGCTTGGATTTGAGATTCCGTGTACTCTTGCGAGATTTTCGATTCTTCGGCGATGACCGTTTCGGTCGGCGGCGCTTTAACGGGCGGCTCGATCACCGTCGGCACTTCTTCCTTGTACCAACCGCTGATCATGGAACGCATGTTATTGAAAAAACCTTGAGTCAGCACCATGAACACGTGGCCGAAGGCGAAGGAAAGAAATCCGAAAGCGAGAATGAAATGAAAAGCGCGCGCCGATTGGCGGCCGCCGAAGGCCGCCGGCAGCCAATTGAAAGCGACATCTAACTGCGGCGACATCGCCATGCCGGACAATAACACCAACGGCGTCAAAAGCACGAAGACACTGGTGTACGCCATTTTTTGCAGTGGATTGTATTCGCCCTCCTGCGGTGAAGTTTTTCTGAGGTGAAGATAATAGGCGACCATTGCCGGAACTTTTTTCGCATCGCTGAACGTCAAAAAGAATTTGCGCATGTGGCCGACGGCGAGGTTATAGATAACGTAGAGAGTTCCGTTGAGCGCAAACAACCAGCCAAAAAAGAAATGCCAGCGCCGCGCGGCGGCGAGCGAATAGTAACCCGGCACCGTCAGCCAACTGGGAAACGCGCGCGCCGAAGGTCCCAATACGCCTTGCTGTACGCCAAGGAAACCCGTCGTGTCGATTTGGCGGCCGTAGAGCTCGACATAGCCGCGCACGTCGTCGCCGTCCTGGGCTGCGCTGATCGAAAGAAATGCCTTCTCCGGTTCCGACGTGTTACCCCAATAGAGGTTAGGGTGGGCATTGAAGATCTGCAGCCCACTCATGAAAAGGATCATCAACGCAATGGCGTTGGTCCAGTGCGTCAGACGAGTGACGCGGTTGTGGCGATAGACCAAATGAGGAGAACGCTGCGTGGCTTTCACGGGATTGTCAGCCATGATTGGTTCCGAATTTTCGCCGAGCCAGACTTATTACATCACTTAGAGCGCAGTGGAGCAAGAAACTTTCACTCTGGCTTTCGATCAAGCGACGCCTTTGCCAAGTTCGGTGGTGCAAGGACACTGGTCTGGAAATCTTTCGCATTCGATGCCTTCAGCCTGCGTCGGTTCGACTCGACCTTTCTCGTGCTTTATTTGCGTGCTGAGCTTTTGTGTGATCAGCAACCAAGTCACCACGGCGACGAGCAGAACCCAGGACATCCAACGAGTATCGAGAGGCATTTTAATAATACCATCGGGCACAACTTGTTTAAGCCAGAGCAGGATGACGAGCGCGCCGATCGCTTCGGCGACGCGGGCAGCGACACCGTCGACAGCTATCTTGACCGTGGAGCGCATGGTGGAGTCGACAGCAATAAAAGCCTGCTCCCAAATCGAGCGATGGACGGAAGATCGCAAACCACCTTCGGTCACGCGCAGCACCGAGCGACTGAAAGCCGTCGCCGCCGCGGTAGCGAAGGTCGCGCCGCCGATGAGCGCGAACGGCAGCACCATCAAACCGCCGCGCAAGCCAATCTTTTCTTGGATCCTGGGGGTGGCGAAAAGTTGCAGCAAGAGCGAGCTAAAGTTCAACAGGATATAAAAATTTGCAAAGAAATTGGCGTTGCCCTTCGACCCCATGCTCGCGCTTGCCGCCGCCGCGTAGAACTGAAAATCGATGAGCAAGCCAGATAGCGCGCCAGTCATGGAGATCAATAACAGGGTTAATGCATAATTATTTCTCAGAGGAGCGAGGAAACCGGGTTTCATTTTGCCATCATCTTTTTTGGCGACGACGTTGCTCGGAAATCGACTGTGGATGTGCCGCACCAGAGCGACGACGCCGAATATAACGACGGACGCCAACAGGATCAGCCATTTGGCGCCAAAATACGGCGCCAGTCCTTTCGAGATCAAACCGCCGGTCATGCCGCCGGCGAGGGTAGCGGCGCCGATCTTGTTGAATGCGCGCGCGGCTTCGTGCTTTTCTGTCTTCTCGAAGATATCCGAGGCGAGCAACCATAGGCTCGCGAAGAGCAAGCCGAAAATAGCCGGGATGAACATAAACATCGCGAGCAGCAGCTTGTTGTCGCCCGGTTCCAGGAAGGGCGCGGTCAGCGCCATGACAGCGGCGGCGAACGTCAGCACGCCGAGACGTGCCGGCCGCGCGCCCCAGATTTTCATCGCCTTGACAAAGATGATAGCCAGAGGCAGCGACGCGACGCCGATGTTGATGTAGATGAGCGGCAGCTGCAGCAAGCCGCCGCTGTCCTGAAAGAACAGCGCGTCGCGGCCGGTCTTGGCGATGATGAACCCCAGCGTCGTCAGGCCGAGGGCGAGGGCGGGGAGCAACGTCTGTTGTCGACTTTTGAGCGTATCCGTCATGGCCGTGATAGGTTTGCTGGTGTCTCTTCAGTGTCGCCTGAGGCAAGGTCTTTGACGCTGGCCGATTTTCGGTGAATTATTTACGTTTATGACTGCAGAAGTGCATGAGAGTGACTCTGGGTTACGACCCTCACCCTTGCCCTCTCCCGCAAGCGGGGAGGGACAATACGCAGGTACAAACCGGTAGCATAGTTTACAAAACAAACCGGGCACATGGTTTACAGTTTAAGAGGCAGAGGCAAGGAGGAGCTTGCCAATGCCTTGGGAACAAACCAGTGCCATGGATCAACGAGTTAAATTTATCGCCGACTGGCTGAGTCAAGAGTACAGTAAGATGGAATTGTGCCGAGCCTATGCAATCAGCCGTCCTAGCGCTGACAAATGGATTAAGCGCTACGAAGAAGGTGGAGTTGAAGCGCTTGCGGAGCGTTCGCGCGCGGCACACCGTCACCCGAATGAAACCGCTGAGGAAATCCGCGAGATGATTATTGCGACCAAGCTGAGCCATCAGAGCTGGGGTCCGAAGAAGGTTTTGGATTATTTGGGTGAGAAAAAACCTAAGTTGACTTGGCCTGCGGACTCTACAGCCGGTGAGATCCTCAAGCGTGCAGGGCTGGTCAACCGTCGTGTGCGTCGGCGTCACGTGGCACCGTACAGTGAACCGTTTAGCGACTGCCATGGACCGAATCAGATCTGGAGTGCGGACTTCAAGGGAGACTTTCTCTTGGGTAACGGCCGGCGCTGTTACCCGCTTACCCTGACAGATAATTTCTCTCGCTATTTGTTGATGTGCCAAGCCTTGGGGCAACACAGCTATCCAGTGGTTCGGCCCTGCTTTGAAAGAGCCTTTCGACAATACGGACTGCCCCGGGCCATTCGTACCGACAATGGGGCACCGTTTGCCTCCTTGGCGCTGGGCGGCATAAGCGAGTTGTCGAAGTGGTGGATTAAGCTGGGCATCCGTCCTGAACGGATCAAGCCGGGAAAGCCCAGCCAGAACGGTCGTCATGAACGTATGCACCGGACCCTCAAGCACGATGTCCCGCCCCAGCCCACCTACGGACGACAACAGCGCGAATTTGACCTTTTCGTAAAGCAGTATAACGGCCAGCGTTCTCATGAGGCCTTGGGACGAAAGACCCCGGGCAGTGTTTATCGTCGCTCCCCACGTCGCTATCCCGACAAACTCCCGCTGGTAGAATACAGCCCGGGCATGACCGTTAGACGAGTGCGACACAACGGCGAGATCAAGTGGCACGGCAATCTCCTTTATGTCGCTGAAGTCCTGGCACATGAGCCGGTTGGATTGAAGCAGATCGGACAAGAGCAGTGGGAAGTCCGTTATAGTTTTCATCTGCTGGGTATTCTCGATCAACAAGCGAAAAAGATTATGCCAGAACAAACCTGGCACGGAACCAACTTTAAAAAAAGTGTAAACCATGCGCCCGGTTCAAAATGTAAATGATCCCCGGCTTGCACAGA